>NZ_JBEXQK010000032.1:0-72614 GCF_040612535.1 Streptomyces sp. NPDC006368 | reverse complement strand
CTGTGGGTGTGCGCCGCGCTGAGCGACGGTGACCGCGAGGCGGTACGGCGCGGGATGGCCGACCCGGGGGGCATCACGAAGACCGTTGGATGGGAAGGCGGAGGCGGCTTCAGGAGCCTCAAGGCATCGCCGTCCGCGTTCGAGATCGCCGATGGCCGAGTCTTCCTCGCGGATTGGGTCAAGGGCGAAGACTTTGCTGCCGTCGTCGCAGCCCAGTTGGGCTTCATGTATGACAGCGCGGACGGTGGGCCGTTCTGCGGCACGAAGGGACGTGCCCGGCTGGCCGTTGTCGACGGCGTCGTGGACGAGGTTGTGGCCCGAGGCGTTATTGGGCATTTGGACGAGGGAGAACGAGCAGTGATCGTCGGCAGGGGCATCACGCCCGAAGCTGAGAGTCTCGTTGCGGAGCTGAGCCGAGGTTCCAAGGTGCTTAAGGCGCCTCGCGATCTGGTGCGTCGCGGGAAGGCTGTGCGATGACCTGGATCGACTACGACGCCTCGCTCGTGGACGACATCGCCGCGAGGTTGGACCTTCGGGCACCCAATGCAGCGGCCGTCCGCGCGGTTGCCGAAGCGATCGCGGACGGGAACGGCCGCGAAGTGGTGTGTGACTTGGCGACGGGCGTCGGCAAGACGTACATCCTTGCCGGCCTGGTGGACTACCTGGCAGCCCAGGGAGTTCGGAACATCCTGGTCGTCACGCCAGGGACGACGATCCAGGACAAGACGGTCGCCAACTTCACTCCCGGGCATGCGAAGTTCGTGAACGGCAGCGATGCCGAGCCGTTGGTGATCACCTCGGAAAACTTCTCCCGGGGACAGGTGGGCGACGCCCTGCACGACGACACGATCACGAAGCTGTTCGTCTTCAACGTGCAGCAGTTGATCCGGCCCAGCGACAAGACGTCCAGAAAAGTCCGGGCCCGAGACGAGTTCATCGGCACGGGTCTCTACCAGCACCTTCAGCAGGTAGAGGACCTCGTCGTCATCGCGGACGAGCACCACGTCTACAGCTCAAGAGCCAAGTCATTCAACCAGGCCATCGAAGAACTGGGCGCGCGGGCGGTCGTCGGACTCACCGCGACACCTGCACCAGGTGTTAAGCCGATCTTCCAGTACTCCCTTGCCGAGGCCATTGCCGACGGCTTCGTGAAGATCCCTGTGATCGTCTACCGCCCGGATGGCCGGAAGGACGAGAGTACGGTCCTTGCCGACGCTTGCCACCTGCTGCGGATAAAGGACGCCGCATGGACTGCCTGGGCAGAAGCACAGGGCAGGACCCCCGTGCACCCCGTGTTGTTCGTGGTATGCCGTGACATCCCTGACGCCGAGCGCGTCGCAAACAGGCTGACAGCCGATGACATGTTTCCCGGCGAGGGACAAGTGCTCACCATCACCTCGCAGTCGAGCGACACCGCACTGCGGGCCCTGGCTGCGGTGGAAGAGGCCGACTCGCCGGTACGCGTCGTGGTCTCGGTGAACAAGCTGAAGGAAGGCTGGGACGTCAAGAACATCGGGGTGATCGTCGGCCTGCGAGCTCTTGCTTCGGAGACTCTGACGGAGCAGGTCCTCGGCCGAGGACTGCGGCTGCCCTACGGGCGGAGGGTCGGCACTCCCATGGTGGACACAGTTGACCTTGTTGCCCACGAGTCCTACCGGCAACTGCTGGCCAATAAGGACGCGCTGCTGCAGCAGGTTCTGCCCGCTGACGGCGGTGACCTGGACAAGGACCGTCCGCAGCCGGCCCCTGTTGCGAACCAGCCGAGCAGCGGCGATGAGCAGCAGATCCTGACCTTTACGTCGCGCCCGCGTGTCATCGGCGACGACTTGGTGGACGGCTCTCCGCTGCTGCATGTGGAGTCGTTTGACGCTGTCATGTCCCAAGGCAAGCGGGACGCGAAGGCCGTTGCAACGCTCCGCACCAAGGTCCCCGGTGCACCGACGATCCGCTTCCCCAGGCGTGAGCGGGAGATTCTTCCTGTTCGTTTCTCCTTCAGCTACATCGACAATGCGGCCGCGCGGTCTGAGGGTGCCGCATACAAGCACGAGTTCAAGGTCCCGTTGGTGCGGCAGGCGGTCGACGCCCAGCGCGGCCTGGACAGCAAGGTGGGCACGTTCGTGACGGCAGCCGAATCGGTTGACGCCACCCAGAAGTTCATCTCGATCTCTGAGCTCCGCAACGATCTCTTTGGGCGGATCTGGAACATCGGATACGTGGAGGAGACGCTTGCCGAATCCCGAGCGGCCGAACGTGTTGTCCGCGAGTTCTTGGCGGGAGCTGGCGTCACCGCGGAAGACCAGGAACACGAGTGGAGCGAACTGCGTGCCGCCCAGGCAGCCACTGCCCTCGGCAAGTTGGTCAAGACTGCCTACGACACCCGTAAGCTCCAGCCCACTTACGCTTTCCGGCCGGTAGACGTCCCGACTGTGCCCCCGCCGCCCATGCCCTCGAACGTCGTCAGCAAATGGGCGGATTTCCGTAAGGACCTTTGGTACGAGGGCTGGGAGCACTCGGTCGAACCGGTTGCCTCTTTTGACGCCGGCAGCACTGAGTACGCCCTGGCGCACCTGTTCGACGCGAGCCCTAGCGTCCAGTGGTGGCTGCGCAACTACGACCCCGGCCCCATCTGGATCGAGCGGGACAACGGGAAGAAGTACTACCCGGACTTCATCGTCCTCGACAGCGAGGGAACGTACTGGGTCGTGGAGGGCAAGGCCAACGATCGAGCGAATGATCCCGAGGTGCTGGAGAAGCGGCGAGCTGCCGAGGATTGGGCACGTTTCGTCCGGGACTATGGCGAGTTCGGCACATGGCGGTACATCTTCGCGACCGAGAAGATCATCAAGGACGCCAAGGGGTCGTGGGAGTCCTTGATCGCGCTTGCCAAGCCGGAATGAGCATCCTTACTGCGTGAGTGGATTGGGCGGCACGACGGTGGACCCAGCGTCAGGCTGTTCGAGGCCGGGCGCCTCTGGTTTGGGGAAACGGCGCCCTGCCTGCTTGGCGATTCCAGGCGGCGACACCACCGTCCAGTCGTCAGAACTCTGCATGGCGCGCCCGTCACGAGTGACAGGCGCGCCACAAGGCGGTGAGCATCAACGGTCTTAGTTCTTCTAGGCAAGGGGGGGCATGAACCCGTTCGAACTGCGCCGCACTGAGCAGGAGCTCCGCGAAGCGCTACAAGGAACCGCATTGGCCTGGGTTCTCGATGATGTCGATGCCGCGATCGCAGCAGGTGTGCCGGAGGAGAAGATCCTTCGCCGCCGTCCCCAGCGCCGTGGTGAGGAGTCCCGCGGGGCAACGCCGGCTGCAGCGGCCCTCCGCTACGAGGCTGTCGATCGGAACCTGCTCGGCGCCAGCGAGTACGAGGCGTCCCGTAAGCGAGGGACGCTGGTTATCGCTACGCGGGCCATGACGGACCAGGAACGTGTCCAGCTTCTACTTGATGCGGTGAGGCGGGTGCTTGTTGAGCTGCCTGAGATCGAACTCGAGACACTAAAGACGCTTTGGGCACAGCCTGACGGTGATGACGGTCGCCGCAGCGTGGCTGAGGGAGTCGTGTTCGAACCCGCCGAAGGCGCTCGGTCAAGTCGCAGCTGGACGGAGATCATGGCGGACCGGGTACCTATGGAACGCCGCGAGCGTGTCAGTCACCTGGTAGCTGAAGTGTCGCGGGAGGTGCAGAGGTGACTGCGGTCGATCAATTGATCGGGGAGATTAAGAGCTTTCTGGCCGCGGGGGCGCTTTCGTACGACGCAGCCTCGAAGCCGTCCGATGTCTATGAAGGTTTCGTCTTCTCGCTGATCGTGGCTACTGCGAGTCGGCATGGTGCCACCGTCACCTACGAAGACGTCCATGGGGCTAAGGTCAACAATCTTGTGTTTCGAACAGGGCCTGGGCATCTATACGGGGACAGCCAGCCCTTTACTCATGCCGTGATCGAGTTCGATGGCGCCCCCGCCCTTGAAGTCCACCTTGGCGTCTTTGTGACCGGTTCGTCGGGTGTCCTCCATGAATGCGACGTTTTGGTGCTGCCTGCTGAGGAAGCGGCGTTGAGCCGTGAGCAGGACGTCGCGCCGCGAGGAAGTCAGAGCATCCTCATCGTCGAGTGCAAGTACTACGTGTCCAACCTCGGCATCGGGCTGGCACGGAACTTCGAGGGTCTGCGAGCTGACATCCGTACCCAGAGCGAGCTCTTCGTCTCCAACATCGGCTCGCCAAGCATCGTGAGGTACCTCGATGCTCGGAAACGGGGCTTCGAGCGTGATGTAGTGCCCAACTCACCGCAGGCGGGGTACCTGCAGGGAGAGATCAGAAAGACCTTCAAGAGCTACCTGAACAAGCACTCGCCCTCAACGGTGATCTGAAGCAGTCGATCGATCCTGCGTCGGTTGCGATCTGCGTGAGCGCTGCGTGAGCGGACTGGGTGGAACTAGGGTGGACCGGGCGTCATGGTGATCACGGTCGGGCGTCTCTGACCTGGGGAAACGGGATTCTGCGGCATCGTCCGGCACCACCCGGGATGATCTTGCGGGCCCTCGTAATGCGTAGGTCTCGGGTTCGAATCCCGAAGGCGGCTCAGCCGAAAGCCCAGGTCACTTCCGAAGTGACCTGGGCTTTTTCGTGCTTGGCGGGGATACGTGGGGCGCTCGGTCGGCCGCGCCCGTTCAGCTCGTCCAGAAGTCCCACCAGCGGGTCAGGATCAGCATGCCGATGATCCCGATGTGGAGGACGGGCAGGACCCAGGTGAACTCGTCCAGGAAGGCGCGCAGTGCGCGGGGTGCGGGGAGCAGGCCGGCGCGGACGGTGTGGGACGTCACGTACCAGAACATGACGATCGTCGCGGCCCAGGCCAGGCAGCACCACAGGCACAGCGAGCTGATCACGTACAGCGACTGGTACTGAAGCCAGGTGCAGAAGCCGACGCCGAAGAGGGTGCCGGCGTTCAGGCCGAGCCAGTACCAGCGGCGCAGGCGCGCCCCGGCGAGGAGCGCCGCGCCGATCGCGGTCACCATGCCGTAGGTGGCCAGGCCGAGCATCGGGTTGGGGAACCCGAAGACGGCGGCCTGTTCGCTCTTCATGATGTTGCCGCAGGACACGATCGGGTTCAGGCTGCAGCCCGGCTGGAACGTCGGGTCCTCCAGCAGCTTGAACTTGTCCAGGGTGATCACCCATGCGGCCAGCAGGCCCGCCGCGCCCGTCACCACCAGCATCCACGCGAACGCCCGGCCCGCCCCCGTCGTCATGGTGGGGACGGACCGGGCGGTGGAGACGCCCGTCTCCGTGGTTGTCGTCGTCATCCCGGTGCCGATCAGGATCGGACCCTGCGGACCGGCAGCAGGCAGTGGGCGCTGGACTGCAGCAGCTGCTCGTCGGAGACGAAGGCGCGCAGCCGGTCCGCGCTGACCTCCCGCCCCGCCACGGCCTCGGGCCACGGGCGGGTCGCGACGATCAGGTAGGCGGTGCCGGTCTTGTGCGCGTTGCTCTCCCACTCAGGCGGGACCGGGCACTGCGCTTTCATGAACGGCAGGTCGAGGACCGCGCGCTGAGCCTCCACCAGCAGGGTGAACGGGATCCGGGGCTCGCGGGCCAGGTCGGTCAGCCGGTCGCCGATCGACAGCCCGAGCCGCTCCAGTTCGGCCCGCATCGCCTGCGCGCCGGCCTCGGGGCCCTGGTCGCCGTTGCCCAGGGAGTACACCATCAGGAACGGCGTCCCCGGGGTGTCGGAGTCGGGGGACGGTTCATCGGTCCACGCGATGACAGCGAGGGTTCCCAGAAGGGAACGCTGTCGGCCCGGCGATTCGGCGGTGGAAGAGGTCATGCCGCCGGATATTAGTGGTGTTGTCATGGGTGTTCCGACACATTTTCACCCGTATGGCGGATTCTCGGATGCCTCACTTCACTCTCCGGAACGGTTTTCGAACGGGTTCGTTGTGCGGGCGACGTCGCCGCCAGACTCGTAAAGGAGCTCACCGATGATTGTCACCGGACGCCGCACGGCGCTGCGGGCGCTGTTCACGCTCACCGTGGCGGCTTTCACGGGCGGCACGCTCGCCCCCATCGTCACCAGGCCCCGCCGGCGGCACGAGGCCCTGCGGCAGGACGAGGGCGATGCCTTCGACGAGATGTACAGGGGGCGGCGAATCCGGGCGACGCGCCGGCTGTACGGGGGTGGGCTCGACGTGCGGGTCGACGGGCGGCGTCTGCATCTGATGCGGTGCGCGGACGGCGGCTACCTCAGCCCGGTGGACCACTACAGCGGGTATCCGACGCCGCTCGCGGCGACCCGCGCGGCCGTGGACGAACTGGGCTCGGCACGGCTGTCCGAAGGAGGCTCCCATGGTGTACACGCGTAAGAACCAGCGAGATCTGTCCGCGGCCGAGCGCAAGCGGTTCGTCGCCGCCGTACTCGCGCTCAAACGCGCCGGCCGGTACGACGACTTCGTCCGTACGCACATCGAGCATTACCGCTCCGACGGTGACCGGCGGCTGCGGGTCGCGCACATGGCGCCGTCGTTCCTGCCGTGGCACCGGCAGTACCTGCTGGAGTTCGAGCGGGCCCTGCGGGAGGTCGATCCCGGGGTGACCGTGCCCTATTGGGACTGGACCCGGGACAACACCCCGGCCGCGTCCCTGTGGAGTGAGGACTTCATGGGCGGCAACGGCCGCCGTGGCGATCTGCAGGTGATGACGGGACCTTTCGCGTACGTCAACGGCCACTGGACCATCGAGGTCGGTGTCACCGACCACCGCTTCCTCACGCGCGACTTCGGCAACCCGGCCCGCCCCATCGAGCTGCCGACCAAGGGGGAGCTGGCCCGGGCGATGGACGAGACGGTCTACGACTCCGCCCCCTGGAACTCGACCAGCCGCACCGGCTTCCGCAACGCGCTGGAGGGCTGGACATCCGAGCGCGGCAACGGCCGCTGGCGCAACCACAATCGGGTTCACCGCTGGGTCGGGGGGCTGATGCTCGGCGGCGGGTCGGTCAACGACCCGGTCTTCTGGCTGCACCACGCCTTCGTGGATCTCCTCTGGTCGCGCTGGCAGAGCAGGAACCCGCGCGCCGGCTACCTGCCCGCCACCCCGCCGCGGCGCGGATCCGACCAGCACCGGCGGATCGTCGCCCGCGACGAGCGGATGCCCCCGTGGGACGTCACACCGGCCGCCGTCGCCGCCCATCACCGGGTCTACCGGTACGCCTGATCCCCGGCCAGCACGCGCGATCCCCCGGCCGGGGAGGGCCGGGGGATCGTGAATGCGTGCGTGCGACCGCGGCGCGGTCAGTGGGCGTAGCTGCCGACGCCGTAGCCGCTGTCGGTCTTCTGCTTGTCCTTCTTGCCACCGTCGTTGATGCAGACGTTGCCGAAGGTCGGGTTCAGGATGCCGATGAGGTCGATGGTGTTGCCGCAGAGGTTGATCGGCACGCCGATCGGCACCTGGACGATGTTGCCGGAGATGACACCGGGGCTGTTCACGGCGGCGGCGTCCGCCTTGGCGTCGGCGACCGCCATACCGGTTCCGCTCATGGCGACAGCGCCCGTGCCGACGATGATGAGGGCAGCCTTCGCGATGCGAGACATCACAATCTCCTTGTACATGGAAATCCGACCGCGGGCCTGCGGCCGTCACGCCCCTACAACGTGATCGCTTGGGGGAGGTAACGGGCAGAACCGCTTGAAGGGAGCATTACGCGCCCAATGTCGCCCTTTTGGGCGTGTGTGAGGGTCAGTCCTCGGCGCTGGCCAGCCCGAGGTGCGACTCCAGGGCGCCGGTCGCCATCGGCGGCAGGACCCCGGCCTCGGGCAGCGCGATGGCGGGCAGACCGAACGACTCCGCGTGCGGCAGGGTGGTCGGCGCCTCGACCCGCGCGCCGGGCGTCGTGGTGCCCACATCGGACGCGGGCGTCGACAGCAGGGCCTGGGTCACCGGCTGGTTCTCGATGACGGTGGGCAGCGTGGCGGTGATCAGCGTCTCCGGCACCGTGCCCGCCACCGGTACCTGCGGCAGGAGCAGTGGCTGAACCCGGCCGTCGGTGCGCGTGGTCAGGCCCACGGGGGCGCCGGGCATCGGGATGGGTACGCCGGTGTTGACGGCCGGCGGCGCCATGGGGAGCACCATGCCCAGCGGCTGCAACGGCAGGTCGACGGGCACGGCCGGCGCGGCGGCCGCGGAGCCGGCCATGGCCGCCGAGGCGAGGGCCGTGACGACGATGCCCACGCCGGCCTGAGTTTTCGGGTTCATTGCTGCGTACGCCTTCCGGGACTTGTGAGTACGTTGCTGACCGGGTGAACGAGCACACGCCGGGAAAAGCGTCAGAATTCGCCTGGATGCAGCAATGGGGCAGGGGCCGGCCGGTGGGAAAAGCGGTGTGGTGAACGATGTGGCAAGCGATGGGGCCGGCGAAACGGGCGGCGAGAGGCGAAAGGGGCCGGGGCGGGAACGTCGTCGGTCCCGCCCCGGCCCCGGTACGGTGCCGCGGGCAGCGCTTACTTGCCGCCCAGCGGGAGCCCCCCGAGCAGCGCCTTGTCCTTCGGCTTCAGGTTGCCCGCGGTGTCCGTCACCTTGCCGACGAGGTTGTTGTCGGCCGCCTTGCTCACCGCGTCGGAGGGGACCGCCTCGGCCAGGCCGCGCTTGCCCAGCGTGTCGACCGCACCGTTCAGGCTGGAGGGGGTGAGGCTGTCGGCGGCGAAGGCCGGGGCGGCCGCGCCCAGAGCCATCACGGAACCGGCAACGACCGCGGCAACCTTCGTGGGCTTCATGGGTGGTGAGTCCTTCCTGGAATGGCGTGGGTTCACAACGCGCGCCCCACGCAGGTCACTTGGAAGGTCCCCCGTGTGGCGCCCTGCCCTCTGTAACGAGCCCCCCGAGCGGCGGAAACTCCGGGAGGGCGGAATTCTCGGTACTGCACCCGAATGATGAAATGCGGTCCTATTCTCCGATCAACGGGCAAGAGGAGAACCCTGTTGGCTCAGTAGGGCTGGGCCAACAGGGTTCTTCGGGCATCCGGACGGCCGGGACGGGGCTGGGGCCCGGTCCCGGGTCCGGGTGGCGCGGGGGCGCGTCAGACGGCGGGCGTCTGCGTCATGTCGTTCGGCGCCGGGAGGTTCGTGGCGGGCGTGGCCTGCGCGTTCTTGGCGGTGACCAGGAGCATGTCCGCGACCGACTTCACCGTCGCCTGGACCTGGAGCTCGACGTTGGCGGTCGTGCCCTTGGTCGACGCGGCGACCAGCTCGTCGACGGCCTTGTCGACGTTGGCGAGCGCCTCGTCCATCGCGTCCGGGGCCGGGTTGACCTGGGAGTCGTCCGCGGTCGTCTCGTCCGTGGGGGCGTTCGGCGTGTCGGCCGCGTTCGACTTGCGGATGGCCTCCATGGCGGCGTCGATGCTCGCGCTGTACTTCGTGGCGTCGGCGGTGGCCAGCTTCCCCTCGTTCGCCGTGATTACGGCGGTGAGCAGGATGGTGATCGGGTCGAGCAGGGTGGCGGCGTCGTCCAGCGGCTTGACCTGCTTCATCAGGCTCTCGGCCTTCGGAAGCGGGGCGTGGGCGGAGTCCGAGTGGGCGACGGCGGGGCCTGCCGCGCCGAGGGTGAGGGCGGCGCAGAGAGCGGTGGCCGCGCAGCGGCGGGGTGTCAGGAGACGCATGCGAAATCCTTCCGGTGAGGATGCGTCGGGAATGTGACATCACCGTGGGACGGCTGAACGCGCCTCGCAATCGGATGCGTTACGCAGGGTGACTCGGCCCGCCGGGTGAATTTCCGGGCCTGGCCTGCGGAAAGGGGCGGCAAAGGGCCGGTCCCGGGATATGACGCAGCGCCGCCGATAGGGTGGCGGACCCCAGCGGGAAGGGGACGGCAAGGGGCTTGCGGGGCAAGGTGCGCGATGGGGCGGCGGAGGAAAAGCGACCCCGAAATAGGGCGGTGCGCCACCCCGTGGGGATGGCGCACCGGATGCCGGGGGTGGCCCGGATCAGTCGTTGACGCAGACGTTGCCGAAGGCCGGGTTCAGCGCGCCGACGATGTCGATGGTGTTGCCGCAGAGGTTGATCGGGATGTGGATCGGCACCTGGATGAGGTTGCCGGAGATGACACCGGGGGACCCCACGGCCGCGCCCTCGGAGATGGCGTCGGCGGCCGCGACACCGGACGTGCCGGCGACGGACGCGGCGATGGCGGAGGTCAGGACGGCTGCCTTCGCGATACGGGACATGGTGAGGAACTCCTAGTTCGGTGAAGCTGCGGGCCGACGTGCCCGGTCACAGGAACAACGCCCGAGCATTTCGCCGGTTGCGCCACCGAATGGGTGAACCGTCGGATGAGCGGCCGGGAGACACGGACGTGCGCGAAGAGCGCGCCTCCGTGCGGAAGTTGTACGGAACGTGTTTCACATGCTTCGGATTGTGGTTGTTGAGTTGTAACGTTCGTGCTCGTTCCTTCCGGCCCATCCAATTCGGCGCGCTATTACGTGGTGCAGCGGGAAGCCCGCCGATTCCGCCGATTTCCGCGGACGACGACGACCTGATGACGCGACGACCAGCATCACCGGCGTACTCCACCGACGTCCGCCGCGCGCCCGACTGCGCCGACCCCTCACTGCCACCCGCTTTCCAGAAAGCCTCGTAGAAAGGGTCACGCGTGCGTCCCCCATTCACCGCACTGCATGTTGTCCAGCCCGGCGACGGCGGCGTGGCCCGTGTGGTCACCGACGTGGTCGGTACACAAAAGGAACAGGGAATGCGGGTGGTCGTCGCCTGCCCGCCCGATGTGCCGCTGGTGTCGGCGGTGCGCGCCGCGGGCGGTGAGGTCCACCCCTGGCGGGCGGGCCGGGACCCGGGGTGGCGGCTGCCCGCCGAGTGCCGCCGCGTCGCGGAGATCGTCGACCGCGTACGGCCCGACCTGGTCCACGCGCACAGCGCCAAGGCCGGGCTCGCCGCCCGTATCGCCGTACGCGGGCGGATCCCCACCGTCTACCAGCCGCACGCCTGGTCCTTCGAGGCGGTCGACGGACTGACCGGCCGGATCGCCCGCCACTGGGAGCGCTGGGCCGCCCGCTGGACCGACCGGATCGTCTGCGTGAGCGAGGCGGAACGGCAGCGGGGAGTACGGGCGGGCGTCCGGGCGCCCTGGTCCGTCGTCCACAACGGTGTCGACGTCGCCCGGTTCGCCGCCGGCCCGAGCCGTGCCGCCGCCCGCGCCGCCCTCGGCCTGTCCGACGCGGAGGGGGCCTCGCCCCTCGTCGTGTGCGTGGGCCGGCTGTGCCGGCAGAAGGGCCAGGACGCGCTGCTCCAGGCGTGGCGCACGGTCGTCGAACACGTCCCCCGGGCCCGCCTGGCCCTCGTCGGCGACGGCCCGTCCGCCGCCGCGCTCCGTGCCGCCGCGCCCCGCTCGGTCACCTTCGCGGGCGCCGTGGCCGACCCGGCGCCCTGGTACCGGGCGGCCGACCTGGTCGTCCTGCCGTCCCGCTGGGAAGGCATGGCACTGGCCCCCCTGGAGGCCATGGCCGGTGGCCGCCCCGTGCTCCTCACCGACGTCGACGGCGCCCGCGAGAGCCTGCCACCCGGCCACGAGGCGCACTGCCTGGTCCCGCCCGACGACCCGACCGCGCTGGCCGCCGCCCTCATCCGGCTGCTCCAGCGCCCGCTGCTGCGGCAGACCCTGGGCCGCGAGGCCCAGCGGCACGTACGCGACGGATTCGACGTGCGGCGCGCCGGCGCGGCCCTTGTGGACGTGTACCGCGAGGTGGCCGACCCGTGCCGAGCCCCCGGCCTCAGAGAGCCGGTCGCCCGGTGACCCCGGAAAGCACCCGCGCCACGGAAAGCCCGCGCACCACGGAAGGCGCAGGGATGACGAAGAGCCCCAGGGCCCTGGACGCCGCCCGCCTGGCGGACGGGTCCCGTCTCGCGGACGGCGCCCGTACCCTCGACGGCGTCCGCGCCCTCGAAGGCGCGTGCCTCTCGGACGCGTCCCGCCTCGCCGAGGGGTCCCGCTTGGCGGACGGGTCCCGCGTCCTCGACGGTCCGCGCCTCTCGGACGGGTCCCGCCTCTCGGACGGGTCCCGCCTCTCGGACGGCGCCCGCCTCGCCGACGGGCTCCGCGCCGCGGACGGCGGTGCCGCGCTCCCCTCCGTCGGCCCCCCGCGTACCTCCGCCGATCCCGACCGGGTCGCCCTGCCGCCGCGCCGGTCCGTGGCCGAGCCGCCCTTCACCGCGTCGCTCGTCGCCGTCGACTGCGTCGCCGTGCTGCTGGGCGCCCTGGTGCTGGCCGCCGGGCAGCGCGAGGCCGCCCTGCTCATGCAGCTCACCCTCTGCGTGGCCGCGCTGAACGCGCAGGCGGGGCTGTACCGCCCCGGCCCCCTCGCCTCCGTACTCGACGAACTGCCCGCCCTCGCCGGGCGCGCCGCGTTCGGGTGGTGCGCGGCCGCCGCGCTGCTCGCCGCGCAGTCACCGCGGCACGCCGTCGGGCCGGCGGCGCTGGCCTCCGCATACGCCCTGCACATGGCGTTCGTGACCGCCTGCCGTGCCGCCGTCCACCACCGGCGCCGCCGGGCCGTGCGCGCCCATCCGCGCTCCGCGCTCGTCGTCGGCCCCCTCCCGGCCGCACAGCGGCTGGTCGGCACGCTGGCCCAGCATCCCGAGTACGGGATCCGGCCGGTCGGCATCGTCAGCACCCACCGGGCGGCCACGCCGGAGTCGTCGCTGCCGGTGCTGACGACGACGGAGGAGATCCAGCGGGCCGTCATCCAGAACGGCGTACGCGACGCGGTGTTCACCGACGACGACCGGCCCGACCTCGTCACGCTGTTCCGCCACCACGGCTGCGCCGGCTGGCTGGTCGGCCGTGGCGCCGGCGCCGGGGCGGGGATGAGCCGGCACCTGTGGGGTTTCGCGTGCCGCCGTATCGACGCGCCGCACGACCACCGCGGCCGGCTGCCCAAACGGCTCCTCGACCTCACCGTCGCCGCGCCGATGCTCCTCCTCATCTCGCCGCTCCTGCTGTTGTGCGCCACCGCGATCCGGCTGTCGGACGGCCCGGGCGTGCTCTTCCGCCAGGAACGCGTCGGCCAGGACGGCCGGTTGTTCACCCTGCTGAAGTTCCGCACCCTGCGCCCGGCCGACGACCAGGAGGCGGCCACCCGCTGGAGCGTCGCCCACGACGAGCGGATGAGCGGCGTCGGCGCCTTCCTGCGCCGCACCTCGCTCGACGAGCTGCCACAGCTGTGGAACGTCCTGCGCGGCGACATGAGCCTGGTCGGCCCGCGCCCCGAAAGGCCGTACTTCGTCGCCAAGTTCAGCCGCGTCCACCCCGGGTACGCGGCGCGGCACCGGATGCCCGTCGGACTGACCGGGCTCGCACAGGTGCACGGGCTGCGCGGCGACACCTCCATCGAGGAACGGTGCCGCTTCGACAACCACTACATCGACCACTGGTCGCTCTGGCAGGACGTGTGCATCCTGCTGCGTACGGCGGCCTCGCTGCTCCGCCCGGCGGGCAGCTGATGCCCCTCCCGCGCTGGGCACCGCTGGTGCCCCTGCTCGCCGTCGTCGCGCTCCTCGCCGTGCCGCCCGGCGACAACACCCAAGGCGGCGGCACGGTCGCGGACGCGGCCTCCGCCGTCCTCGTCGCCTTCTGCCTGGTACGGGCCGTACGCGCCCGGGCACGCCCGCTGGACCGGGTGGCGGCCGTCGTGCTCGGCCTGCCGGTGATCGGGGTGTGCGCGGCGGCCGTCGCCTCCCACGACCCGGCGGGCGCCCTGCCGGGCGTCGCCCGCTACCTCCAGGTCTTCGTCCTCGTACCGGCGGCCGTGGTGCTGCTGGTACGGGACCGGCGGGACTTCGCCCTGGTGAGCTGGGCGCTCATCGGTCTCGCTCTCGCGCAGGGGGCCGTGGGCGTCGTCCAGTACCTGACCGGCACGGGCGCGTCGTACCAGGGCGAGGACGTGCGGGCGGTGGGCACGTTCGGGCCCACGGACGTGATGGGCATGTCGACGGTCGTCGCGTACGGGCTGGTGGCGGCCGTGGGCATCGCGCTCGGGCCGCCCGGCCGGGTCCGGGCCGCGGCGCTGGTCTGTGCCGGGCTGCTCGTCCTCCCGCTGGTGGTCTCCTTCAGCCGGGGCGCGTGGATCGCGACGGTCGTGGCCTGCGGGC
The DNA here is from genome assembly GCF_040612535.1 of Streptomyces sp. NPDC006368. NCBI lineage: Bacteria > Bacillati > Actinomycetota > Actinomycetes > Kitasatosporales > Streptomycetaceae > Streptomyces > Streptomyces sp. NPDC006368. The sequence continues at coordinate 58,473 of NZ_JBEXQK010000032.1, read as the reverse complement.
TGCAACTCGCGCTGTCCGGCGTACGCAGGGCCGTGCGGGTCGGGCTCGTCGCCGGGGCGCTCGGGGTCGTGCTGGTCGCGGGGTTCGGCGCCGGCTCGCGGATGCTGGAGGAGCGGGTGGCGAGCATCACGCAGGTCACGGCCGCGCCGGACCAGTCGGTCACCGACCGGTACACCATGTGGGCGGCGGCGGGCGCGATGTGGCGCACCGAGCCCCTCACGGGCGTGGGCCTCAAGGGCTTCCCGCAGTACCGCGACAGCCACGCCTCGCTCGCCCTCTCGTCGGGCAGCGACACCGCGGGCGCGGGCCACGCCTTCGCGCGGCAGCCCTTGCTCTCGCCGCACAACATGTACCTGCTGGTCCTCGGCGAGCAGGGGCTGCTGGGCGTGCTGACCCTGGTGGGCAGCTGGCTGGCGCTGCTGGTGTGCGCCCTGCGCGGGCTGTCACCGGCGCGGTGGGCGGACCGCCGGAGGCCCGAACGCGCCGCGCCCGACTGCGCGCTGGTCGCGATCGGGCTGCTGGTCTGGCAGCTCGTCGACTTCGTGTACGCCGACATCGGCGGCCCGACGACGGTCCTCACCGCGGTGGTGCTGGGTCTCGCCGCCTGGTGGGCGCTCGTACCGCGCGACACCCACGGCCCGGTTCGCGTCGACGTCGGCATCGACGGGGCGGTGGCGGCGCGTGGCTGAGGCAGCGCGGGCCGTCGCGCTCGCCGAGCCGCCCGGCGCCGCCCCCTGGCGGCCGTCCAACCGTCTCCTCGCCCGCGCCGCCCTCCTCACGGCCGCCCTGACGGCCGCGGGGGCCGTGCTCGGGCTGGTCCGCGACCAGTTGCTGGCCCACACCTTCGGGGCCGGTACCGACACGGACGCCTTCCTGGTCGCCTGGACCGTGCCGGAGTTCGCCGCCACGCTGCTCATCGAGGACGCGATGGCGCTCATCCTGGTGCCCGCGTTCAGCAGCGCCCTCGCCCGGCGGCAGGCGGCCGCCGGGGAGGACCCGGTACGGGCGCTGGTCCGGGCCACGCTGCCCAAGGCGGTCCTGGGCATGGGGGTCGCCGCGGGCCTCCTGGTGCTGGCCGCGCCCTGGCTCGTACCCCTGCTGGCACCCGGGCTGCCCCAGCAGCGGCTCGCGGTCGACTGCACCCGGCTCACCGCGACCTGCGTCCTCACCTTCACGCTCGCCGGGTACTGCAGCGCGGCCCTGCGCGCCCACGGGCGGTTCCTGCCGCCGGCCGCGATCAACGTCGCGTACAACACGGGCATCATCACCGCCGTCGTGCTGCTCGGCGCCCGGTGGGGCGTGCGTGCGGCGGCGGCCGGGGTCGCGGCCGGCGGCGCGCTGATGGTGCTGGTCCAGGCGCCCTCCCTGTGGCGGCGGTTGCGGGCGCGGCGCACCGTGCGGGGCCTGGGCGCCCCCCGCAGCCGGAGCGGTGGCCGTACGGGCGGGCTCGTCGTCGCCCTGCTGGCGCCGGTGATCGTGTTCACGGTGACGCGCCAGTCGCAGGTCCTCGTCGAGCGGTTCCTCGCGGCGCCGCTCCCCGCCGGTGCCATCTCGCACCTCAACTACGCGCAGAAGGTCGCGCAGTTGCCCATGGTGCTGTCCCTCATGATGTGCACGGTCACCTTCCCCGTCGTGGCGCGCGCGATGGCCGCGGGCGACACGCACACCGCCCGCCGCCGGGCCGAGCGGGACCTGCTGCTCGCCGGCGTGATCGTCCTCGCCGGCGCGGCGACGGTCGTCGCCGCCGCACCGCAGATCGTCGAGCTGCTCTTCCAGCGCGGCGCGTTCGACCGTACCGACACGGCGGCCACCGCCGCCGTCATGCGCGTCTACGCGCTCGGGCTGCTCGGCCACACCCTGGTGAGCGCCCTGGTCCGCTGCTACTTCTCCGCCTCGGCGCCGCTGTGGTACCCGGCCGTCGTCATGGCGGCCGGCGTCGCCGTGACCGCCGCGGCCGGACTCGCCTGGGTCGGCCCCTGGGGCGCCACCGGTATCGCCGCCGGCAACGCCCTCGGCATCACGCTCTCCGCCGCCCTCCTCCTGCTCGGCGTACGCAGGCAGGGCATCCCCCTGCGCACCGGCCGCCTCGTGCGCGGCCTGGGCAGGCTCGCCGCGGCCGCCGGATTCGCCACCGCGGCGGGGTGGTGCTGCGCGGCCGGCCCACCGCTCACGGCGACCCTGCTCGCCCTCCTCACCGTCACCGTCGTGTTCCTCGCCGTCGCCTGCGCGCTGCGGGCGCCGGTGGTTCCCTCCCTGCTCCACTCCCTCATCCGTCTCATCCGTACCGCTTCGCGGAGGCTCGCTCATGGCCCCTCGGACCCCACGCCCCTGGGTGGCGATGTACCACTCGATCGACGACACCCGGGATGACCCGTACCAGGTGACCGTCTCCCCGGCCCGGCTCGACAAGCAGCTGCGCTGGCTGCGCGACCGCGGGCTGCGCGGCGTCGGCGTACGGCAGCTGCTGCTGTACGCGGCCCGGCACGGCGACACGCGCGGACTGGTCGGCCTGACCTTCGACGACGGGTACGCCGACTTCCTGGAGCACGCCGTCCCGATCCTGCGCCGCCACGACTGCACGGCCACCGTCTTCGTCCTGCCGGGTCGGCTCGGCGGCGACAACGCGTGGGACCCGCGCGGACCGCGCAAGCCGCTGCTGACCGAGTCCGGCATCCGCCGCTGCGCCGCCGCCGGAATGGAGGTCGCCTCGCACGGGCTGCTGCACGTCTCCCTGCCGTCCGCCCGCGACCAGGTGCTGCGCGAGGAGACCGCGCGCAGCCGGGAGCTGCTGCGCACGCTCATCGGCCGGGCCCCGGACGGCTTCTGCTACCCGTACGGCCACCTCGACGCGCGCGTGGCCCGGGCCGTGCGCGAGGCGGGTTACGCGTACGGCTGCGCCATCGACCCCCCGGCGGGGCTGGCCGGTGTGTTCGCGCTGCCCCGGGTGCACATCGGCGAGCGGGACGGCACATGGCGGCTGCACGCCAAGCGCCGGCTGCACGGGGTGCGGCGCGCCGGCGTGGACCTGGTGCCCGCCTCATGAGGGTGCTGCACGTCATCACGGGCCTCGGCATCGGCGGCGCCGAACAGCAACTGCGCCTGCTGCTCCCGCAGATGCGCCACGCGACCGACAGCAGCGTCGTCACGCTCACCAACCCCGGCCCGGTCGCCGACGCGCTGCGCGCCGACGGCGTCCGCGTCACCCACCTCGGCATGCGCGGCAACCGCGACCTCGCGGCGCTGCCCCGCCTGACCCGGCACATCCGGCACGGCGGTTTCGACCTCGTCCACACGCACCTGTACCGGGCCTGCCTGTACGGGCGGCTCGCCGCCCGGCTCGCCGGTGTCCGCACGGTCATCGCGACCGAGCACTCGCTGGGCGCGACCGGGATCGAGGGCAGACCGCTGAGCGCCGGTGCCCGCGCCCTGTACCTGGCCGGCGAACGGCTCGGCACCGCGACCGTGGCCGTCTCCGACACCGTGGCGCGGCGTCTGGCCGACTGGGGGGTGCGTCCCGCGCGCATCCGGGTCGTGCCGAACGGCATCGACGTCGGGCGCTTCGCCTTCGACGCGCGGGCGCGGCGGGCGGCGCGGCGGCGGCTGGGCATCGCGCCGGACGCCTACGTCGTCGGCGCGGTGGGCCGGCTGGTGGCGGGCAAGCGGTTCGGCACGCTGATCCGCGCGGTGGCCCGGGTGCCCCGGGCCCGGTTGCTGCTGGTCGGCGAGGGCGAGCAGCGGGGGCGGCTGGAACGGCTCGCCGCGGAGTGCGGCGCCGGGGACCGGGTGGTGTGTGCGGGCGCGGTGTCGGGCGGGCTGCCGGAGCTGCTGTCGGCGATGGACGTGTTCGTGTCGACGTCGGCGGACGAGGCGTTCGGGCTGGCCGTCGTGGAGGCGCTGGCCGCCGGGCTGCCCGTGCGGTACGTCGCGTGTCCCGCGCTCGACGACCTGCCGCCCGGCGAGGCGCCCGGCGCGCGGCGGATCGGCGGGTCGGTCGCCGACGTGGTCGCCGCGCTGGACACCGGCCCGGGGGAGCGGCTCCCCGTGCCCCCCGCCGTACACCGCTACGACATCGCGCACAGCGCCCGGCAGTTGCTGTCCCTCTACCACGAAGCGAGTGACCGATGAGCCCCCATTCCCTTGTCGTACGCCGTGTGATCGGCTGGCTGACCCGGCTGAGGAGCACCGCCCTGAGGGCCCGTCGCCGCCGGTGGCTCGTCCCGGCGGCCGTGGCGCTGGGGATGGCCTGCGGCGGTGCGTACGGACTGCTGTCGACCCCGCAGTACGCCGCGACCAGCTACGTCATCGTCGTACCGGCCGCCTCGTCCGACCCGGCCGGGGCCATGGGGCTCGCCCAGGCGTACGGGCGGGTCGCCACCGACATCGCGGTCACCGGCGACGCCCAGGTCGCGGCCGGCGTCCCGGAGAGCACCCTGCGCGCCGGCGTCCGGGCCGCGACCTCGCCCGACGCGCCGATGATCTCCCTCACCGGCCGGGCGGCGGACCCGGTCACCGCGGCGGCCATGGCGGACAGCGTGGCCCGGGCCCTGGTGGAGAAGGGCAGCCACACCCAGGAGAGCACCGGCGTGAAGGTCCTCCAGTTCACCCGGGCCGCCACACCGACACGGCCCGTCTCGCCGTCCGCGCCGCTGTCCGTGCTCGTCGGCGGCTGCGCGGGCGGGCTGCTGGGCGGGCTCGCGCTGCTGGTCCGGCCGCGGGGGACCGCCCGCGACCGGTACGGGTCCGGTGAGGCCGCCCGTACGCCCGTACCCGGCCCGGGCTCACCCTCCCTGGCCCGGCCGGAGGCGGTATGAGCTGGGAGACGACCGTCTGCCGGGACGGCGAGGAGTTCGGCCGGCTGGCGGGTGAGTGGGCCGGCCTGTACCGCCGGTGCCAGGCGGCCACCCCGTTCCAGGCGCACTCCTGGCTGCACTCGTGGTGGGTGTCGTACGGGACCCCGGGCCGCCTGCGCCTCGTCCTCGTCCGCAGGGACGGCCGGCTCGTCGCCGCGGCACCGCTGCGGCTGGTGCCGGGACCGGTGCCGGTGCTGACCCACCTGGGCGGCACCATCACCGACTTCTCCGACGTGCTCGTCGACGACGCGTGCCCCGAGGCCGTCCCCGAGCTGACCCGGGCGCTCGGCGACCTCGCCCGTGCCGCCGTGATCGACCTGCGGGAGGTACGGGAGGGCGCGGTCGCCGAGCGGATCTGGGCGGGCTGGCAGGGCCCGCGCCACCGGCTCGCCGACTCCACCTGCCTGGAACTGCCGCCCGTCCCCATCGACGAACTGGTCGGCCGCCTCCCGCGGGCGCGGGCGCAGCGGGCCCGCGCCAAGCTCCGCAAGCTGGACAGCGTGGGGGTCGAGGAGCACGTCGTCCCGCCGTCGGAGATCCCCGGCGCCGTGCGGCGCCTGCTGGACCTGCACCGACGACAGTGGGCGGGCCGGCGCGTGACGGCGGAGCACCTCAGCCCGCGCTTCGCCGAGCACCTGGAGCGGGCGGTGCGGCCGATGGCCGAGGCGGGGCACGCGATGGTGACGGAGTTCCGCATCGCCGGTGACGTGGTCGCCGCCAACGTCACCCTGCTGTCACCGCGCCTGTCGGGCGCCTACCTGTACGGGGCGGATCCGGTGCTGCGTACGACCAAGGTGGACGTGCTGACGATGCTGCTGCGCAACTGCGCCAAGGAGTGCAGCGCGAGCGGCCGGACCACGCTCAGCCTGCTGCGCGGCACCGAGCCGTACAAGCGTCAGTGGCGTCCGGCGCCGGCCCGCAACCAGCGGCTGTTGCTGGCCCGCCGCCGGATGGGGCCCGCCCTGATGCTGCGCGCCGCGTACGCGGGCGGGCGCGGCTGGGCGGCGGAGCGGGTGCACGCGCGGCGCGGCGACGGCGGGGGGTGACCCGCCGTTCGCCGCGCCGGGTGGTCAGAAGGCGCGGTGCCGGAGCCAGTTGAGGGGGACGCACACCGTGCCGCCGAGCCACTCGCGGATCCACGGACCGAGGTCCATCTCCCGGCAGGCGGGCGCGGCGGGGTCAGCGGGGTCAGCGGGCTGCTCCGGCTTCGGCTCCGGTTCGACGGGCTTCGGCTGCGGTGCCGTGGGGTCCGGCTCCGGTTCCGGCGCGGCGGGGTCCGTGGGCTCCTCCGGCTTCGGCTTCTGTTCCGGGTCGACGGGCTCGGGCCGCGGCCGCTCCTCCTCGGGCTTCGGCTGCGGCCTCGGCAGCGACAGCATCGTACGGAACACCTCGGACGACTTCGGGTTGTCGTCGCACTGCCAGACGCCGTGCGGGCAGTAGTCGCTGATCGTGTGGTACACGGGTTGGTGCCGGTCGATCCATTCCAGCATCCGGCGCATGTACTCGGGATTGTCGCCGTTTCGGAACAGGCCCCACTCGGGGTACGAGATGGGCTTGCCGTGGGCTGCGGCGAATTCCACGTGATCCCGCAGACCGTAAGGCTGGTTCACCTGATCGTCGAAATTCTCGCCCGGGGGCTGGTCGTATGAATCCATGCCCACGATGTCGACGACGTCGTCGCCGGGATAGCACTCCGTCCACGGAATGGCGTCCTCCCCGCGACTCGGTGCGAAGTCGAACCGGAACCGCTGCCCGGGCACGGACCGCATGGTGGTGACGATGCGTCTCCAGTACGTCTTCCACGCCTCCGGATCCGGCCCGCACCGGTGCGTGTACGTGATGCCGTTCATCTCCCAGCCGAGGACGAGGACGGTGTCCGGCGCCCCCAGCTGGACGAGGTGTTCGGCGAGCACCCGGAAGTGGCGGTCGAACCGCCCGTCCGCCGCCATCCGCAGCATCCGCCGTACGGCCTCGTCGGGCAGCCGGGCCTCGTTGGGCGCCAGCATGGGGACGTTGAGCACGAAGAGCCGGTCCGCACGGGCGCGCCGCCACTGCGCCCAGTGCTCCAGGAAGTCGGGCCGGCCCTCGATGTTGCTCCACAGGTCACCGGGCAGGTAGGTGTGGCCCACCCGCAGCTCGGTGCCGCCGAGCCACTTCCGCAGCCCCTCCATCCGCTGGATGCCGGGCGGCCCGTAGTGGAGATAGGCGCCGAACGCCGTGGTCACCGCCGGGGCCGCCGGTGGCACGGGGTCCCGCGCCGGAGGCGGCTCGGCGGTGCGGCCGGCGGGCGCCACGACGGTGCCCGCGAGGACGAGACCGGCCGTGAGCACCCCCAGCCGGGTACGCGTTCGCTTCCCTGTCCGATCGGCCATCTCTGCTCCTTCGCGGCGCGGCGCCGGGCCGTCCGTCAGATGGATAAAAAGTATTCCTATTCGGCCGACCGGGAATGTCGCCCGGCATTTCAATGGACCATCGGTGTAATTCATCGCCCACTTGGGGTATCGACGACGAACGCGCGGGGAGCTGACGGTGCCGTCCCACGGCCCGGCCATGCGGTTCGTGTACGGCACGGGGCACACGGCGCCACGGTTGGCGCGGGGGGTGGAGCGGCGGCTGCGCGCCCCCGGAGGGACGGGAAAAGCCGGCCCCGGAACGTGCGTCCGGGACCGGCTCGCCCTGACCGGCCGAAGCCGTGGCGCCGTGTCGGCCTTACTTGTTGACGCAGACGTTGCCGGCGGCGGGGTTGAGCGCGCCGACGACGTTGACGGTGTTGCCGCACACGTTGATCGGAATGTGAATCGGCACCTGGACGATATTGCCCGAGAGGACACCGGGGCTGCCCACGGCGACGCCCTTCGCCTCCGCGTCGGCGGCGGCAGGCGTGGCCGCACCCAGGGCCATGACGATGCCGGCGACGGCTACCGCGGCCTTCTTGCACTTCATGGATCGACTTCCTTTCCACAGGAGGAAGTCATGCCACGGATTTCATGGCGAACGAGCCCACGGACGGACCCGGCTTCCACTGCGAAAATCACAGCTAATACGAAAGGAAAAAGATACTGTCGAGCAACCTTTCGGGGCCGGTTCACTCGAACGCGGAGCGGTGATTGCAGGTGAATGGCTCACCGGCCGGGCCAGATGGGGCGGGACACCAACGCCTGCCATTCGTGATCGGGAACCCCGGGCGTCGCTCTTCCCTGGGCCCTCCATTCGCGCATCAGTGAGAAATAGATGGGCGACGGTTCAGTCCCGGCCGCCTGCCTGCTCTGGGGAATCAGAGGCACACGCTGCCATTTCCCGGCGCGAGAAGCCATGCCGCACCTTCCGTTCGCAGCCCTGGCGAGGCTCTCGCATCATGTCACAGGGTGTGCCCGCATCAGTGCGAAATCGTGACGAACCGCAGCCGGACGTGGTCGAGGGTGCGGGGCAGCGGCCGGTCGGCCCGCAGCGGCTCGGTCCGGTAGGTCCGCCGCTCCAGCAGCACCGCCAGCATCGTCGAGGTCACCAGCAGCACCAGGTCCTGCCCGGACCCCTCGCCCGGGCCCGTGCCGAACGGCATCAGCGCCTCGACGTCCTGCGCGGTCCCGTCCAGCCAGATCTCCGGCGTGAACCGGTCGGAGTACGGCAGCGCCTCGTCCCGGTGGAACAGCGGGGCGTACATCAGGAACTCGGTTCCGGCGGGGAGCGTCTCATCACCCCAGGGCGTGTCCCGTACCGACTCGCGCAGCAGGAACGGCGTGGTGGGCCACAGCCGCACCGACTCCAGGACGCAGGCGCGGGTGTACGGCAGGAGGCGGGGTTCGGTGAGGTCGCTGACGGCCAGTTCGTCGCTGACCTGCCGGGCCTGCCGCTCGTGCGTGGCGAGCAGGGCGAGGGTGCGGAAGGCGGCGATGCCCGCCGAGTCGAACGCGTACAGCCAGTACGGCGCCTCGACCGCCGGATCCGTGCCGAGCGCGCCGGCGAGGCTCCCGGCCCGGGCGCGGCCGAGGGGGTCGAGGTGATCGCGCAGCCGCCGCTCGAACCGCTCATGGGGGCCGTCCAGCGCCGCGGTGAGCGCGGTGTCGTCGCGGGCGGTGTCCCCGATCACGGCGCGGCGGGCGGTGCGGTCCCAGGCGGCCGAGAAGGAGGTCCAGTCGAGCTCCCCGGCCCGGGCGGTGGTGGCCCGGAGGAGCTCACCGGCCTCTTCCCGTACCGCGCGCACCATCCGTGGCGCCAGGTCGTGCGACCGGTGGCCGTACGCCAGCACCGCTTCGTTGAACGCGCGCCGCTCGTCGCGCCGCGTCCCGAGCGGCATGAGCACGCCGCGCGGCTGGAACCGCTCGGGGACGGCGGCCTTCTCGCGGGTGGCGGGGGAGTACGGGTCGGGCGTGGCGTCCAGCACGCGGCGGGCGTCCTCGGGGAGGAGGAGGACCGCGAAGGTACGCCCGGCGGCGTCGAGGCGGAGCGGGCCCGGTCCATAGCGGCGGCGCAGCGACGTGAGCAGGCCGCTCGCCCGTCGGTCGACGGCGTACCGCTCGGCGAGGGGGGTCTGCGCGCGGCGCCGGGCGAGGCCCCCTGAGGCCAGACCCGGCGCGATCACCTGGGCGGCCAGCCGTGCGACGTCCCGCCCGCTCGGCCGGACCGGCGTGTGCGGCCCGGCCGCGGGCGGTGGGTGCCGCCCCGGCCGCGTCGGGTCGGTGCCGGTCATGGGGCCCGGGTTCCCGGGCGATCAGCCACGAAACGGCGGGTCGAACCGGGGGCGACGACCCGGGCGGGGTCACAGGACCAGGCGGAGTGCCCGGACGCCGAGGTCCGCCCGGACGCGGGCAGAACGGCGCGCCCGGACGAGGTCGGGCGCCCGGGCGGGGCGGATGCCGGACGGGTCAGCCGCCCGTCGTCGGGCCGCCGCTGCCGAAGCCGCCACTCGGGGCGCCGCGCCACTTGTGGTCGTCCTCGCTGCGCGGCGAGGTGTCCGGCTCCGTGTTCTCGTGCTTCAGCTCGTACGGCATCACCCGGTCCTCACGCTCGGTGAGCTCGGCCGGCCTGCGGTAGCCCTCGGCCTCACCGGGCAGTCCGGCGTCCGCCGGCCGGTGCGGCTGCTCCTCCGGCTTCGGGGGCTCGGGCTCCCGGTTCCTGATGCGCCGACCCAGCCAAAAGGCGCCGATCAGGAACCCGACCAGGATGATTCCCGCGACCAGCGGGCCGATCCCGACGAGGTGATCCCGCTCGGCCATTTCCATGCTGTTGGTGATGAGAGCGTCCATACGACGCGTGTACCCGCTCTCACGCCCGGTCAGACAAAGACAAAACTATGGTCGTAAAAGCCGTGAGTCCGTCTTTTGTCGATTGCGCTCTTCGGGTGACATGGCGGAACTGAAACCGGCCGGGGCTGTTGATCAGGGCGACCCAAGCACCGGGTCTCTCGACGAGAAGGATGGACCATGATCAAGAAGGTTCTGGCTACCGCCGGCGTGGCCGCGGCCGTCCTGGGCGCGTCCGCGCCGATGGCCGCTGCGGTGGGCGACCACGGGGTCGACACCATGAACGGCAACGCCGCCTCCCAGACGTACGGCAACACCGTCACCGGCGGCTACATGAGCCCGCAGATCGGGCTCATCCAGGGCTCGCTCAACAAGCCCTGCATCGCTCTGCCCGTCGAGGACGTCCAGAACATCGCGGCCCTGATCAACATCGGTGTCCAGGACATCCTCAGCGACCAGCAGAACCAGCAGTGCGTCGAGAACTCCACGGCGGTCAAGGGTGACGCCGCTCTGTCGCACATCCTCGAGAACGTCCTGTCGGAGAACGGCGCCGCCTCCGTCGACTGAGGAGTGTGGCCGCCGGCCCGCGCGACGTCCGCGCGGGCCGGTCCCCACTGCGGCCACCATGGCCGCACGCACGAAGACTTCGGTAACCGCATGGCGCCCTCCCCGAGTGGGCGCGGCAGGACGACCCGAGCAGCGGGTCTCTCGACGAGAAGGATGGACCATGATCAAGAAGGTTCTGGCTACCGCCGGCATGGCCGCGGTCGTCCTGGGCGCGTCCGCGCCGATGGCCGCTGCGGTGGGCGACCACGGGGTCGACACCGTGAACGGCAACGCCGCCTCCCAGACGTACGGCAACACCGTCACCGGCGGTCACATGAGCCCGCAGATCGGGCTCATCCAGGGGACGCTCAACAAGCCCTGCATCGCTCTGCCCGTCGAGGACGTCCAGAACATCGCGGCCCTGATCAACATCGGTGTGCAGGACATCCTCAGCGACCAGCAGAACCAGCAGTGCGCGGAGAACTCCACGGCGGTCAAGGGTGACGCCGCTCTGTCGCACATCCTCGAGAACTTCATCTCCGAGAACTTCAGCGTCGCGGCCGACTGACACCGGCTCCGTACGGAGTGACCGCAGGGGCGGGCCCCGCATCCGAATCCACGGATGCGGGGCCCGCCCCTGAGGCATGTGTCGAAACATTTGTGGCAGGCCGTCGCGTCAAGGGAGTGAGGGGGGGGCGACAGCGGCGCCGCGGTGGTGAAGGGGGAGGGCATGAGAAGGTCACGCGCGGACGAATTCATGGAGTTCGCGGCCGGACGGTCGGGACACCTCTTCCGCTCCGCGGGCCTGCTGGCGCGTGGCGACATCGCGGCGAGGACCTGGTGCAGGAGACGCTGGGCCGGATGTACGCGATGTGGGGACGCATGGCACGGGTGGGCAACCCCGCCCGGGTACGCCCCGGACCGCCCTCGTACGCACTTTCCTCACGCGGCAGCGGCGGCGCTCGGCCACCGAGCGGCCGATGGCCCAGCTGCCGGACACCGCGCCGGCGTAGGCGGACGACCCGGCCCCGCGCGTCGCGGTGAGCGGGAAGTGGCCGGCCTTCAGGCAGTGACCGGCACGGGCGGTCACTTGGCGTCGGCGTAGCAGGTCACCGTCGCCGTCGTGAACGGAAACCGCACCGGTGTGTCGCCGAACGTGATCCGCCCGGCCATGTCGCCGGCCGCCCGGATCGCCTCGGCGACCGCCGGGGCCTCCTCGGCCGGGCAGTGCACGATCACCTCGTCGTGCTGGAAGAACACCAGCTCCGCCCGCATCCCGGCGGTGGCCTGTCGCAGCGCGGCGAGCATCAGCAGCGCCCAGTCGGCGGCACTGCCCTGCACCACGAAGTTCCGGGTGAACCGGCCACGCGCCCGGGCGTTCACCGACGCGTACCCGGGCGTGAACTCGCCGTCGGAAGGCGGCTGTTCGGTGTCCTCCTGAGGGAGGCCGGCCTCGTCCGCCTCCGCGGCGCCCGCCGCGCGGGGGCTCGTCCGGCCCAGCCAGGTCCGCACCAGCCGCCCCTCCTCGCCGGCCTTCGCCGCGTCGTCCACGTACGCCACCGCGCGCGGGAACCGGCGGCGCAGCGCGGCCAGGTTCTTCAGGCCGTCACCGCTCGTCTGGCCGTAGACGGCGCCCAGCAGCGCCAGCTTGGCGTGCGCCCGGTCGCCGGAGAACGCCCGGTCCGACAGGCGCGTGTACAGGTCGTCCCCGTGGGCCGCCACCTCCATCAGACCGGGGTCCCGGGAGATCGCCGCCAGCACACGGGGCTCCATCTGGTCCGCGTCCGCCACCACCAGCCGCCAGCCCTCATCGGCGACCACCGCACGGCGGATCACCTTGGGGATCTGCAGCGCCCCGCCGCCGTTGGCCGTCCAGCGCCCGCTGACGGTGCCGCCCGGTACGTACTCCGGGCGGAAGCGGCCGTCCCGTACCCAGTCCTGGAGCCAGCTCCAGCCGTGCGCCGTCCAGATCCGGTACAGCTTCTTGTACGCGAGGAGCGGTTCGACGGCCGGGTGGTCGATCTCCGCCAGCTCCCAGCGGCGCGTCGAACGCACCTTGATCCCGGCCTGGGCGAACGCCTTGACCACATCGGCGGGCAGGTCCGGGCGGACGCGGCGCCCGAAGGCCGCCGACACCTCGTCCGCGAGCTCCGCCAGCCGGCGCGGCTCGCCGCCGCCCGCGTACCGCTCGCCGAGCAGCTCGTGCAGCACCCCCCGGTGGACGTCCGCCCGCCACGGCAGTCCGGCCCGGGTCATCTCGGCGGCCACCAGCATCCCCGCCGACTCGGCCGCGGTCAGCAGCCGCATCCGGCCGGGGTGCTCGGCGGCCTCGTGTCTTCGCAGCTGGTCGGCGTACACCTCCAGCAGGCCCTCGAAGGGGACGCCCGGACCGGAGGGCGGTTCGAACAGCGACGACTGGGAGCCCGGTTCGGCCGCCCTGAGCGGCGGGTCGGACGGTACGGGGCGGCCGTGCAGCCGCGCCCAGGCCGCCGCCGCCGAGCGCGGCTCACCCAGCCGCCCCTCGTGCCCGAGCAGCAGCTGCTCCGCGGCCTCGATGTCGTAACACCGCTCGACGCGCACCCCCGCCGCGAGCAGCCGGGGGTGGATCTCGGCCGTGGACCGCCACACCCACCGGCCCACGCCGGGGCGGGAGCGCACCGCCTCGACGAGATCGGGCTCGGTGAGGACGGGACCGGCGGGCAGCCCGCCCTCGCCGAGCGGGACGAGCCGCGCCCCGCCGCCCTCGGTGGAGTCCAGAGCCCAGCGTTCGTTCACACGGGCGAGTCTGACACCCGGCACCGACAATCAGGCCGGAGGCGATCCACCACCCGGGGGTGGTCCGGGCGTGGATAAGGTGGTGCCGGACCTGGGGTCTCCAGGTCGTGCACCGGGAGGTGACGCATGGCGCGGGCCGGTCTGACGGCCGACCGTCTGACTCAGGCGGCAGCGGCCCTGGCGGACGAGGTGGGCCTGGACAAGGTCACGGTGTCCGCGCTGGCGCGGTCCTTCGGCGTCAAGGACGCCAGCCTGTACTCGCACATCAAGAACCTGGCGGACCTGCGCACACGGGTCGCCGTGCTCGCCGCGCGGGAGTTCGCCGACCGCCTCTCGGCGGCGGTGGCCGGCCGCGCGGGCGGCGACGCGCTGCGGGCGTTCGGCCACGCCTACCGGAGCTTCGCCCTGGAGCACCCGGGGCGGTACGAGGCCAACCAGCTGCGGCTCGACCCGGCCGTGATCGCCGGCTCGCCGGGCCACCTGCGGAACATCGAGACGACGGGCGCGGTGCTGCGCGGCTACGGACTGACCGAACCCGACCTGACGGACGCGGTCCGCTTGCTGCGCAGCACCTTCCACGGCTGGATCAGCGTCGAGGCCGCGAACGGCTTCGCCCACCCGCGCGATGTGGAGACCTCGTGGGAGCGGGCGCTCGACGCGCTCGACCTGCTGCTGAGCACCTGGCCCTCGCGCGGCTGACCCGCCCCGCCGCCCTGGTGGCCCCGGTCCAGGGCGCCGTCGGCGCGGCTCGCGCGGCGGACCCACCGTCCACAGGCTGTGGACGGTGCGGCGCGTCACCCCCGTACCGCCCGCGCGTACACCTCCAGCGCCGGCAGCGGTTCCCGCCCCAGCAGCGCCCGCAGGTCGCTCCGCAGCTCCCGGCCGTCCATGAAGCCGTGCGCGATCGCCGCGTACGTGCCGGTCACCATCGGCACCTGGAAGGGCGCCGCGCCGGAGGCCGCGACGGCCGCGCGGGCGGCGGCGAGCGTGCCCGGTTCGTACGTGGCGCCGAGCGCCGAGGCCAGGTCCCCGCCCGACAGCGCCCGCTCGCCGACCAGCTCGTAGACCCGGCCCGCGTGGGGCGCCGGGTCCGTGGCGACCCGGAGCGCCACCTCCGCGAGGTCCGCGCGCGCCACCGCGGCGAGACGGCCGTCACCGAGCGGCGCGGTGACGCGGCCGTCCGGGCCGGGCGGGGCGAGGTGGGCGAGCAGCTCGGCGTACAGGCCGTTGCGCAGGATCGTCCACCGCGCCGCCGACCGCCGCAGACGGCGCTCGGTCCAGCGGTGCGCGAGGGCGTACGGGAGGTGGTCGCCGTCCCCGGAGAGGCTCGTGTAGACGATGTGGGCCACCCCCGCCTCCTCGGCCGCCGAGATCGCCGCCTCGTGGCGGGCCACGACGGTGTCGTCCTCCCCGTACCCCGCCGAGATCAGCAGCAGGGTCCGCACGCCGGCGAAGGCGTCCGGGAGGGAGGAGGGGTCGTCGAAGTCGACGCGGCGGGCGCCGGGGACACCGGCCGCACCGGCCGACCGGGTGCCGAGCACCACGTCCCGCCGCCCTGCCGCACGCTCGGCGATGAGCGCTCCGAGGCCGCCCGAGACACCGGTGATCAGCAACATGAAAAGGTCCTTCCGTTCGACGCCTGCGACCATGGTCCGTGGGTGGCGGCGTCCACATAAGGAGGCACTTTCATGTCGGCGGGGCACACAGAGGTAACCACCGAGCCGGTGGTCAGCTGCGCGGAGGAGTGCGGTGTACGGGACGTGCAGGACCGTCTCGGCGACAAGTGGACCGTGCACGTCGTGGTGGAACTCGCGGCGGGCGTCCGGCGGTTCAAGGAGCTCCAGCGACTCGTCCCCGGCATCTCGCAGCGCATGCTCACCCTGACCCTGCGCCGCTTGGAGCGGGACGGGCTCGTCACACGGACCGTGCACCCGACCATCCCGCCGCAGGTCGAGTACGAGCTGACCGGGACCGGGCACAGCATGACCCACCTGATCAAGGCGCTGGTCGACTGGTCGCTCGCGCACCGTCCGGTGATCGCCGAGGCCCGCCGCGCCTACGACGACGCGCAGTCACGGACATGAGCGGCACCACCGTCGAGCGGGCGCTGGCCGCCGCCCTGTACACCCGGGACGACGCCGCCCTGGACACCGGCGCCTCGCTGCTCGCCGCCGACCCGGGCGCGGACGCGGAACTGGCGCGCCGCGGTGAGGAGTTCGTGCGTCGCGCCTGGCAGCGGGGCTGGCAGCCGGCCGACGTCGTACGGCTCGTACGGCGTGACCTCGACGACCACCATGTGCGGCTGGTGTCGGGCCTGGTCGCCGCCGAGACCCGCGCGTACGCGACGCTGCCGCCGCGCTGGGACGCGCAGCTCGCCGAACTGCCCGACGCCGAGTGGCGCGCGGACCGGTTCTCGTACGCGACGGCCGTGCTGGAGCTGTACCGGCTGCTCGCCCGCCTCCCCGCGATCGGGCCGGTCGGCCCGGCGCCGGGCGCGCCGCCGTCGCACGCCGTGCCGGTGCACGGCGAGCCGCGCATGCTGGCGCGCATCCGGGCGCTGCTGGCCAAGGCGGAGGCGACCGGGTTCCCGGAGGAGGCGGAGGCGCTCACCGCGAAGGCGCAGGAGCTGATGGCACGGCACAGCCTCGACGAGGCGGCCCTCGCCGCGCGCACGCACAGCGCGGACGAGCCCGCGGCGGTACGGATCGGCGTCGACGCGCCGTACGAGACCGCCAAGGCCATCCTGCTGGACGCGGTGGCGGGCGCGAACCGGTGCCGGGCCGTGTGGAACGAGGCGTTCGGCTTCTCGACGGTCGTCGGCTACGAGCCCGACCTGGAGGTCGTCGAGCTGCTGTACACCTCGCTGCTCGTCCAGGGCACGGGCGCGATGACGAAGGCGGAGGCCGCGCAGCGGGCGGGCGGCCGGAAGCGGACGAAGACATTCCGCCAGTCGTTCCTGCTGGCGTACGCGCACCGGCTCGGCGACCGGCTCGCCTCCACCTCCCGCCGGGTCACCGCCGAGGAGCCGACCCTGCTCCCGGTCCTGGCGGCGCGGGACGTGGCCGTGACGGAGCGGACGGAGCGGATGTTCCCCGAGACGACCACGACACGGGTGCGGGGCGCGACGGACGCGGAGGGCTGGCACCACGGCACCTCGGCGGCGGACCGGGTGAGGACGACCCCTCCGGGCGGCGCGCTGCCGGGGTGACCCGCGAGGCCTGCTCGGCGTGGGCGGGGAGACCTGGGTCCGGACCGTTGCGGAGCGCGTGCTGCCGGCGCCGGCGGGCGGGGGCCGGCGATGGCGGCGTACGCGGTGTACCCGGCGTGGGAGGCGCCCCGGCTGCGCGGCCGGCTCGCCGGCGGCGGACGGGCGTCACGCCGCACGCGTGCTCGCCCACTGCGCGAACCCGGCCGCCCCGGACGGCGCAGAGGTGCGCGAGGCCGTGCTCGCCACCCGTACCGCCCGGGTGGCCGGGCGGGAGGCCCTGGCGCGGGCGGCCCACGAGCCCGTTCGGCACCGGGGCCTGTCCCGCGCCGCCGCCGACGGCGCGGAAGCGGCGCTCGCCCGGCTGGGCCGCGTCACGATGCTGATGGAGGCCCACCTCCCGGACCGCGACGCCGCCCCGCTGCCGGCCGCCGCCGCCCTCACGGAGGCGCTGCGCCACGCGACGGAGCGGGGCGCCGAGGACATCCGGGAGCGCCGCGTCCCGCGCCGGGACGAGGTCCACGAGGCCCGCGTCACGGAGGACGAGGTGCCCGACGCGGTCGTCCGCAACAGGGTGCGCATGCTCGGCGAGGCCCTGGGCGACCTGTCGGACGCCTTGGAGGAGGGCTGAGGGGGAACCGGGCCGTGTCCCCTCAGCCCCGCGGACGATGCCCCTGCGAGGACGCTCCTCAGGGCTGCGGCGGGAGGGACGGCAGCGACGACGGTACGGCGCTGAGCGGTGACTTCGTCAGCGTGTCCTTCTTGCCGCTGTCCCAGGTGACGACGATCTTCCTGCCGTCGCTCGTCACCGCCGAGCCCGTCGCCCGGTCGGTGTTGCCGTCCTGGCACTTGACGCCCAGCGTCACCCTGCCGGGGCGGGCGCTCCTGGCCGAGCCCTGGCAGAGCCGGGACTCCGCCAGGACGACGGCGTGCCCCTTCTTGATGGTGAGGTTCACGGCCTTGCCGTCGGTGATGCCGAGCCACGCGCCCTCGACGTCGTCCGCGGCGGTGGCGCCGTCGGCCGGTTCGGGGGTGGCCGGGGACGGCGTGGCGGTGACCGCGCCGCCCTTGTCCTTCTCCCGGCCGGCGCCGCCGCTCCTGTTGTCGTCCCCGCCACCACCGCAGCCGGCCAGCGCGAGCGCGGTCAGGCAACCGACCGCCGCGACGACCCGGTTCCGTATGAGCCTGTGCACGTTCAGTCCCCCTTGTCGGTGTCCGGACCGCGCCAAGCTACCAGTCGGTATTACCAGGAGGACTTGCGAACGCCGGGCAGGAATCCGGCGTGCGCCTGCCCGCGCACATTGACCCGGGACAGGCCGAACTTCCGCAGGTGGCCACGGGGGCGGCCGTCCACGCTGTCCCGGTTGCGGACGCGCGTGGGGCTGGCGTCGCGCGGCTGGCGGCGCAGCTCCGCCTGGGCGGCGAGGCGTTCGGCCTCGGGCGTGGAGGGGCGCCGGATGACCTCCTTCAACTCGGCCCGGCGGGCCGCGTACCGCTCGACGACCGTCTTGCGCTGCTCATTGCGCGCGATCTTGCTCTTCTTGGCCATCAGACCTTCCCTCCCCGGGCGCGGATACGGGTCACGGCCGCCTCGACGCCGATGACGTCCACCGTCTTGATGCCCTTGGTGGAGAGGGTGAGCCGGACGTACCGGCCCTCGCTGGGCAGCCAGTAGCGCTTGCGCTGGACGTTGGGGTCGAAGCGGCGCGACGTGCGCCGGTGCGAGTGCGAGACGCGGTTGCCGAAGCCGGGCTGGGCGCCGGTCAGCTGGCAGTGGGCGGACAAGGGTGACCTACCTCTCGGGACACTGTCTTGGTAATGGAAACCATTTCCATCTACTCTAACCGCATGGCCCGCAACGAACTCCGACCGGTCATCAAGCTCCGGTCCACCGCCGGCACCGGCTACACCTACGTCACCCGCAAGAACCGCCGTAACGACCCCGACCGCATGACGCTGCGCAAGTACGACCCGGTCGCCGGGCGGCACGTCGACTTCCGAGAGGAGCGCTGACCCGCGATGAAGCAGGGCATCCACCCCCCGTACGGGCCCGTCGTCTTCCGTGACAAGGCGGGCGGCTTCGCCTTCCTGACCCGCTCCACCGCCACCAGCGACAAGACGGTGGAGTGGGAGGACGGCGCCACCTACCCGGTCATCGACGTCGAGATCTCCTCCGCGAGCCACCCCTTCTACACGGGGCAGGCGCGTGTGCTGGACACCGCCGGGCGCGTGGAGCGGTTCGAGCAGCGGTACGGCCGGCGCCACGGGGCCCGCTGATGCTGTCCGTCGCGCTCGTCGGCGGGCTGCACTCCGACGCCCGCGCCGCCGCCGTGGAGCGGCTGCTCGCCACCGTCCCCGGCAGCGTGGCGCTCCACCACGACCTGACGGCCGCCGCCGAGCGGGGCACGGTCGTCCGCACCGTACGGGACACCACCGGCGTCCTGTCCACGGGCGAGACCCCGCTGGTCAACGACTGCGCCTGCTGCGCCCTGCGCGAGGACCTGGTGCCCGAGCTGGAGCGGCTCGCCGACGCCGGACTCACCCGCCTCGCGGTCGTCGAGCTGTGGGATTCGGTCGAGCCCAAGGCGATGGCCGAGGTCGTCGCCGCGGCCGGCCTGACCGTCACGTCCGTCATCACGGCCGTGGACCCGGCGCTGCTGCTGCCGTACCTCGGCAACGGCGACGACCTGATGGACGCCGGCCTCGCCGCGGCGGCCACCGACCGGCGCACGGTCGCCGACACCTGGGCGCGCCAGCTGGAGTACGCGCCCGTGCTCGCCGTCCTCGACAGCCCGGAGGCGGACGACGAGGACCGGGCGCTGCTCGCCCAGCTGCATCCGACGGCCCGCCAGGTGCCCGTGGGCGAGGGGGAGAACGGTGACCTCGCGGCGGCGGCGCTGGCCGGGTTCGACGTGGAGGCCGCCGCCGCCGCGCAGCACCCGGCCTGCGCGCTGCTGCCGCAGGAGGCGGACGCGCACGGCGTCGGCACGTACGTGTGGCACCGGCGCCGCCCCTTCCACCCGGAACGGCTCTACGCCGCGCTGGAGGACCTGACCTGCGCCGCCGCCCGCAGCCGTGGACGGTTCTGGCTGGCCGACCGGCCCGACACGCTGCTGGCGTGGGACGCGGCGGGCGGCGCGCTGTGCGTCGAGCCGGCCGGGCCGTGGCTCGCCTCGCTGCCGGACGCCGCCTGGGAGATGGTCCCGCCGGTACGCCGGGCGGCGGCGGCGCTGGACTGGGACCCCGAGCACGGGGACCGCTGCCAGCACCTGGTCTTCACCTCGCCGGGCCTGGACCGCGAGGGGCTCGCCGAGCTCCTCGACTCCTGCCTGCTCACCGACGCGGAGTTCGCCGCGGGCCGCGAGGCCTGGAAGCGGCTCCCGCCCGCCTTCGACGCCCTTCTGGAGGTCTGACACCTCATGTCCCCGCGCCGCCCCTCGGACCGCAAGCCCGCCAAGAACCGGCCCAACCCGCTGGACCGCGACGGCATCACGTACGTCGACTACAAGGACACCGATCTGCTCCGGAAGTTCATCTCCGATCGCGGCAAGATCCGCAGCCGGCGTGTGACGCGCGTCTCGGCGCAACAGCAGCGGATGCTGGCACGGGCCGTCAAAAACGCCCGTGAGATGGCCCTGCTGCCGTACGCGTCCGCGTCGTCCGGACGCTGACGGCCCACCCGCCTCGCCGTCCGAAAGGCCCCCCGCTCCTGGGCAGGGGGCCTTTCGCGTGCCCGGAGTGGAGCCAGAAAGGCCTTTCTGGCGTCTTCACCCGTGACGGGGGCTGTAATCGCGGGACCACCCCGCGTGCACGTGCATATGCTCATGCAGGTGCATATGAACGAAGCTATGATCGCGCATAGTTGACACCTACATCATGTATCTCGGGAGCGTCCTGTGCACCACGTGTACAACGGCATGGCGGCCACAGAGCTTCACGGGGTCGTCTGGCAGAAGAGCAGACACAGCAACTCGCAGGGCTCCTGCGTGGAGTTCGCCAAGCTGCCGGGCGGAGACGTGGCCGTGCGCAATTCACGGCACCCCGACGGCCCCGCCCTGGTCTATACGCCCGCGGAGATAGAGGCTCTGCTGCTCGGCGTGAAGGACGGGGAGTTCGATCACCTGGTCGGCGGCTGAGTCACCGCCGCAGACCGCACGGGGCGGCTCGGCCACCGCCCTGCGCCCCTGTCCGGCGGCGCCTCGCCGCCGTACGCGCCGCCGCCTGCGCCCCGCCGCGGCGGGGCGCCTCAGGACGCGGGCGCGTCCGGCAGCCGGAACAGCGCCCAGACCACCTTGCCGCGCAGTGTCCCCGCCAGGGGGTGCCAGCCCCAGCTGTCGCTGAAGGACTCCACCAGGAACAGCCCGCGGCCCGACTCGGCGTCGAAGTCCTCCTCCGTCTCGCGCGTCGCCGGGCTGTCGGGGCTCGGGTCGCGCACCGCGCACACCAGCCGGCTCGCCCAGCGCATGAGGTGCAGACGGACGGCGGAGTCGTGCGGGGTGTCGGGGGCGGGCGGCTCGGCGGGTACCGCGTGGCGCAGCGCGTTGGTGACGAGCTCGGAGACGACCAGCGCCACGTCGTCGAAGCGGTCGCTGAGCTCCCACTGCGCGAGCGTCGCACTGGTGAACTGGCGGGCGCCGCGCACCGCTTCGTACCGGGCCGGCAGCGCGCAGGACGCGGAGCCGGAGACGGAGGCGGCGTCGATCGGCGGAAGCCCCTGCCTTAAAGGCTCGAGCATGGTCGATCCATTCGTCCCCATGCGAGGCACTCCCGGGATTCGCGGCTGTGGTGCGACAACACGAACGACTACGCAGGTGCGCGGGGACCATGCTTCCGAATGCGACCAGCTGATGCAAGGGCAGATGCACGTGCACGCGCCCGGCCTGTCCGCCCCTGTGCCGATTGCGGGCCATATCTTCCCGCGACAGATTTCATCCCGCTCCGGCCAAGCTTTGCCTATCCGTAATCACACGAGTACACGCTGATGCATTTAGTGGCAGAATCCGGCACTCGGGGCTCGGGGGTGCTCCGTCGTACACATCAGCGATGGGGAGGGTTGGAGACGTGACCCCAGGAGAATCGAGCGGTTCCGTGGTGCGCCGCATCCTGTTGGGCTCGCAGCTGCGGCGGCTGCGGGAGTCGCGCGGCATCACGCGAGAGGCCGCCGGCTACTCGATCCGGGCATCCGAATCCAAGATCAGCCGCATGGAGTTGGGACGGGTGAGCTTCAAGGCCAGGGATGTCGAGGACCTGCTCACGCTCTACGGCGTCACCGACGAGACCGAGCGCGCGTCGCTGCTCGGCCTCGCCCGCGAGGCCAACGTCGCCGGGTGGTGGCACAGCTACGGCGACGTGCTGCCGGGCTGGTTCCAGACGTACATCGGCCTGGAGGGCGCCGCCTCGCTCATCCGCATCTACGAAGTGCAGTTCGTCCACGGCCTGTTGCAGACCGAGGCATACGCGCAGGCCGTCGTCCGGCGCGGTATGCCCGACGCCCCGGGCGCGGAGATCGAGCGCCGGGTCGCGCTGCGGCTGGAGCGGCAGAAGGTCCTCGTCGCCGAGCGGGCGCCACACTTCCACGCCGTCCTGGACGAGGCCGCGCTGCGCCGCCCGTACGGGGACCGGGAGGTGATGCGCGACCAGCTGAAGCACCTGATCGAGATCTCCGAGCGGCCCAACGTCACGCTCCAGGTCATGCCGTTCAGCTTCGGCGGGCACGTGGGCGAGAGCGGGGCCTTCACCATGCTGCGCTTCCCCGAGTCCGACCTCTCCGACATCGTCTACCTGGAGCAGCTGACCAGCGCCCTCTACCTGGACAAGCGCGAGGAGGTCGCGCAGTACGAGCGCGTGATGGAGCGGCTCCACCAGGACAGTCCGGGCCCGGAGGAAAGCCGCGATGTCCTCAGGGGACTCCTCCAACTCACCTGACTCGTCAGTAGGATGACGTGTCGTCATAAGCGGTGAGTCGCGCGCACGCCTGCCGGAGGGATCGCATGTCCTACTTCACAGACCTGGCCCTGCAGTACATAGACGGTGAGTGGCGGGCCGGCGGCGGCTCGTGGGACATCATCGACTTCAACCCGTACAACGAGGAGAAGCTCGCCTCCATCACCGTGGCCACGGTCGGCGAGGTGGACCAGGCCTACCGGGCCGCCGAGCGGGCCCAGCGCGCGTGGGCGGACACCAATCCGTACACGCGCCGCGCCGTCTTCGAGCGGGCCCTGCGGATCGTCGAGGAGCGCGAGGCCGAGATCACCGAGGCGATCATCGCCGAGCTCGGCGGTACGCGGACCAAGGCGGCCTTCGAGCTGCACCTCGCCAAGGAGTTCCTGCGCGAGGCGGTCAACCTGGCGCTGCGGCCCGAGGGCCGCATCCTGCCGTCCCCGGTGGACGGCAAGGAGAACCGCCTCTACCGGGTGCCCGTCGGTGTCGTCGGCGTCATCAGCCCCTTCAACTTCCCCTTCCTCCTGTCGATCAAGTCCGTCGCCCCGGCGCTGGCCCTCGGCAACGCGGTCGTGCTCAAGCCGCACCAGAACACGCCGATCCTCGGCGGCGCCCTCGTGGCGAAGGTCTTCGAGGACGCCGGCCTGCCGGCCGGTCTCCTCAACGTGGTGATCACCGACATCGCGGAGATCGGTGACGCGCTGCTCGAACACCCCGTGCCCAAGGTCATCTCCTTCACCGGCTCCGACCGGGTGGGCAAGCACGTCGCCACCGTCTGCGCGGCCAACTTCAAGCGGGCCGTCCTGGAGCTCGGCGGCAACAGCGCGCTCATCGTGCTGGACGACGCCGACATCGACTACGCCGTGGACGCGGCCGTCTTCAGCCGGTTCGTGCACCAGGGACAGGTCTGCATGGCCGCGAACCGGGTGCTGGTGGACCGGTCCGTGGAGAAGGAGTTCACCGACAAGTTCGTCGCCAAGGTCCGCACCCTGAAGGCCGGCGACCCGGCCGACCCGGAGACCCACCTCGGCCCGCTCATCAATTCCACGCAGGCGGAGGCCGTGTCCTCGCTCGTGGAGCAGACGGTCGAGGCGGGCGCCACGGCGCTGGTACGCGGCCGGGCCGAGGGCAACGTGGTGACGCCGACCGTTCTGACGGGCCTGCCCGCCGACTCCCCGGTCCTCAGCCAGGAGATCTTCGGTCCGGTGGTGATGCTGATCCCGTTCGACGGGGAGGACGAGGCGGTCCGGATCGCCAACGACACCCCGTACGGGCTGAGCGGTGCCGTCCACACCGGCGATGTGGAGCGCGGTGTACGCGTCGCCCAGCGCATCCACACCGGGATGATCCACATCAACGACGGCACCGTGCACGACGAGCCCATCGTGCCCTTCGGCGGCGAGAAGCACTCCGGGGTCGGGCGGCTGAACGGCGAGTCGACCGTCGACGCGTTCACCACGTACAAGTGGATCTCCATCCAGCACGGCCGCAGCCGATTCCCGTTCTAGAGCCGCGCGTTGAGGACAGAGGCTGACCGCAAGGGTCCGTAGCGTGGTGGATGTCGGACAGGGACCGACACCCGACTGGGAAGGCGGACAGGTCATGGTCACTCACGTTTCGGCCGAGGCTCACGGCGACGAGCGCGGCGCGCTGCTCTCGTTCATCGAGGCGCAGCGCGGCGCGGTCCGCCGCTCCGTGCTCGGACTGACCGAGGAGCAGGCGGCCTCCCGCCCCAGCGCCGGCGAGCTGTCGCTGTCGGGCCTGCTCAAGCATGTCGCGGAGACGGAGCTGAGCTGGCTGCGGATGGCCCAGCAGCGGCCGAACGAGCGCGGGCGGACGCGGGAGACCTGGGGGGACGGTTTCCGGCTGGTGGGGGAGGAGTCGATCGCCGGAGTGCTGGACTTCTGGGAGGGGGTGGCGAAGGAGACCGAGGAGTTCCTGAGGTCGGTCCCGAGCCTGGACGACACGTTCCCGCTGCCGGAGGCGCCCTGGTTCCCCAAGGAGGGACGCGTCTCGATGCGCTGGATGGCCCTGCACCTGGTCGAGGAGATCGCCCGGCACGCCGGGCACGCGGACATCGTCCGCGAGTCGCTGGACGGGAAGACCGCCTTCGAGCTGGTGGACCTGGAGCGCGGGCGGTCCGTGTAGGGCGGGGGCCCGGCGTGCGTAGCCTGGTCACAATTGACTGGGAGGGACACGCCATGTCAGCGATCCGGCTGCTGGTCCTGGGGGCGGTGCGCCAGCACGGGCGGGCGCACGGCTACCAGGTCCGCAACGACCTGGAGTACTGGGGCGCCCACGAGTGGTCCAACGCGAAGCCCGGTTCCATCTACCACGCGCTCAAGCAGATGGCGAAGCAGGGGCTGCTGCGCGCGTACGAGACCGCGCCGAGCACCGCCGGCGGCCCGCCGCGCACCGAGTACGAGATCACCGAGCGGGGCACCGAGGAGTTCTTCGCACTGCTGCGCGCGTCGCTGACGGTCTACGACCAGAAGACGGACGTCCTCTCGGCGGCGGTCGGCTTCATCGTCGACCTGCCGCGCGAGGAGGCGGTCGCGCTGCTCAGGCAGCGGGTGGCCGGCATCGAGCGGTGGCGGGCGGGGGTCCTGGAGTACTACACCCCGGCGGACGGGCCCGGCTCTCTCGGCCACATCGGCGAGATCATGCACATGTGGATCCACTCGGCCGACGCGGGAGCCGAGTGGACGCGCGGGCTGATCGAGCGGATCGAGCGGGGTGCGTACACCTTCGCCGGGGAGGGTGAGCCCTTCGTGGGGGTCCTGCGGCCGGGCGAGGAGAACCCCTACGCGACCGGGACACCGCACCCCGGGGACGCCCGCTGATCGAGTCGGGCCCATGGACCCAACGGGGTTGGCCCCGTCGAAGTGGTCAAGTTTGACCACTGTGTTCGCGCGGAGCCGGATGACCGACGCGATCGTCGTCGAAGGGCCGTTGGGCGCGGTGGCCCGCACACCGCACCCGTCCGGAGCCCCGGGAATCCGGACTTGCACCTCACGCGGCGTGAGGACCCAGGCTGAGGGACGTACCGATGCAGCGAAGGAGCGGAAAGCCATGGGTTACTCCGTGGGTCAGGTCGCCGGTTTCGCCGGAGTGACGGTGCGCACCCTGCACCACTACGACGAGATCGGGCTGCTCTCCCCGAGCGGCCGCAGCCACGCGGGGCACCGGCGTTACGACGACGCGGACCTCGACCGGTTGCAGCAGATCCTGTTCTACCGGGAGCTCGGATTCCCGCTCGAAGAGGTCGCGGCCCTCCTCGACGACCCGGACGCGGACCCGCGGGAACACCTGCGGCGCCAGCACGAACTGCTGACCGCGCGGATCGCCGATCTGGAGAGAATGGCCGCGGCCGTCGAACACGCCATGGAGGCGAAGAAGATGGGCATCAACCTCACGCCCGAGGAGAAGTTCGAGGTCTTCGGGGACCACGATCCGGAGCAGTACGCGCAGGAGACGGAGGAACGCTGGGGCGACACGGACGCGTACCGCGAGTCCCAGCGCCGTACCTCCCGCTACACGAAGGCGGACTGGCAGCGCGTCCAGGACGAGTCCGCGCAGTGGAACGCCCGGTACCGCGACCTGATGACGGACGGCGAGCCGCCGACGGGTGAGCGGGCGATGGACCTGGCGGAGGAGCACCGCCGGTACATGAGCCGCTGGTTCTACGACTGCACGTACGAGATCCACCGCTGCCTGGGGGAGATGTACGTCGCGGACGAGCGCTTCACGGCCTACTACGAAGCCCTGCACCCGGGCATGGCGGCACACCTCCACGCCGCCATCACGGCCAACGCGTCCCGCCACGCCTGACGGGCCCGGGCGGGCGGCTCCGGGCGGCGGCCCGGCGAGCCCGGTGAACCCGGGCGGGGGACGGGTGCACCGGGCGATGCCCGGGCCGGGGCGGCGGGTGCCGGGGTGACCGTCCGGTCGGCACGCTCGGGCCGGGGCGGCTGTCCGGGGGCCGCGGGGGGCCGGCGGAGTCGTTGGGGGGACGGTGGAACCGGGGCGGGAGGGGAACCGTTGATAGCTTTGGGCAGCCGTCCCCGCCCACCAACCCAGGAGCCCCGGAACCGTGAATACGCTTGCGCTCGGACCGAGCTGGCTGGACCCGGACTATCTGATCCAGACCTTCGGTCTGATCGGCGTCCTGGTCATCGTCTTCGCCGAGTCCGGCCTTCTGATCGGCTTCTTCCTGCCGGGTGACTCCCTGCTCTTCACCACCGGCCTGCTGGTGACCACCAACAAGCTGGACACGCCCCTGTGGCTGGTGTGCACGCTCATCGTGCTCGCCGCGATCATCGGTGACCAGGTCGGTTACCTCTTCGGCCGCAAGGTCGGCCCGGCGCTCTTCAAGCGCCCGGACTCCAAGCTCTTCAAGCAGGAGAACGTCGAGAAGGCCCACGACTTCTTCGAGAAGCACGGCCCGAAGTCGCTGATCCTGGCCCGCTTCGTACCGATCGTGCGGACGTTCACACCGATCATCGCGGGCGTGAGCCGGATGAACTACCGGTCGTTCATCACGTTCAACGTCATCGGCGGTGTCCTGTGGGGCGCCGGTGTGACGCTCCTCGGCGCGTCGCTCGGCAAGATCGACTTCGTGCACCAGCACATCGAGAAGATCCTCGTGCTCATCGTGCTGATCTCGGTCGTTCCGATCGTGATCGAGTACCTGCGGGCCCGATCCCAGGGCAAGAAGGAGCGGGCTGCGAACCCCGGGGACACCGTGCCGCCGGCCCAGCGCGGCAGGCACGCCAAGCGCTGACGCCCGCCAGGGGCGCCCTCACCGGGCGCCCCTCCCGGCCCCGTCCCCAGGACCCCCGGGACCACCCCTCACTCCTGCCCGCCCCGTTCCCGTACGAGCGGCGACAGCGC
Organism: Streptomyces sp. NPDC006368; assembly: GCF_040612535.1. NCBI lineage: Bacteria > Bacillati > Actinomycetota > Actinomycetes > Kitasatosporales > Streptomycetaceae > Streptomyces > Streptomyces sp. NPDC006368. The sequence continues at coordinate 31,024 of NZ_JBEXQK010000032.1, read as the reverse complement.
CACACCGGCCAGTGTCGCCGCGGTGATCGCGCCCAGCGCGATGCCCCAGCCGACCGGGCCCAGCGGCGTGCAGCCGAAGAACTGGCTGAGGCCCGGCGTCTGGATGACCGCGGCCAGCACCGCCGCCGACCCCAGACTCGCCGCCAGCACGTTCCGGTCGAGGCCGCCCGTCGCGAGCGTCTGCGCCAACTGCGTGCCGACGACCGCGGCGAGCGCGACCGTACCGGCCCGCCGCCTCCGGCCCGTCATCCGCGCCGCGCCCCACGCCAGCCCCGCGCCCGTCGCGGTGATGGCGCCGCGCAGCAGCATCTCGTTGGTCAGCGCGCTCCCCAGGGACCGGCTCGGGCCCTCCTCCAGGAGTCGCTCCGCCGCCTGCCCCGTCGGCTCGCGCACCGCGATGGCCAGCGAGGGCGCGAGGTCGGTCAGCAGGTTGACCAGCATGATCTGCCGGGCGTTCAGCGGGGTGCTCCCCGTGAGGGCGGAGACCAGCACGCTGAAGGTGACCTCGCCCAGGTTGCCGCCGATGAGGATGCCGAGCGCCGCTCGCACCGAGGCCCACATCGCGCGGCCCTCCATCAGCGCCGACACGATGGTCTCCAGCCGGTCGTCGCCGACGACCAGGTCCGCCGCCGCGGTCGCCGCGGGGGTGCCGCGCCGCCCCAGCGCGATGCCGATGTCGGCGAGCCGGATGGCGGGTGCGTCGTTCGCGCCGTCGCCGGTCATCGCCACGACCCGCCCGACGCGCTGGTACGCCTGGACGATACGGACCTTGTGGTGCGGGCTGCACCGGGCGATGACGTCCACGGTCGGCAGCAGCTCGTCGAGCGCGTCGTCGTCGAGCTCGTCGAGCTCCGCGCCCGTGCAGACCTTCGGGTCGGTCACGTCGCTGATGGTGGACGCGATGGCGTCGGCGGTGGCCGGGTGGTCGCCGGTCAGCATCACGGTGTGCACGCCCGCCTCGCGCAGCCGGGCCGTCGCGGGCGCGGCCCCGGCCCGTACCGGGTCGGCCAGGGTGAGGAAACCGAGGAACGTCAGGTCCCGCACGCTGTCGTCGGTGAGCTCCTCCTCCGCGTCCATCGGGCGCTCCGCCACCGCCAGCACCCGCCGCCCCGCGCCCGCGAGCTCCTCGGCCCGCGCGGTCAGCCGTGCCAGCCCCTCCCCGTCGAGCGCGGCGTCCTCGGCTCCGGACCTGCCGGGGCCGGTTCCGGTTCCGCCGGGCCGCCTGAGCCGGGCGCAGCGGTCCAGGACGTTCTCCGGAGCGCCCTTCACGCTGAGGAGCAGGCCGTGCCCGGTCCGGCCGGTCGTCGCGTGATAGGCGCGGGACGGCTCGAACGGCAGCGTGTCCAGGCGCTGCCAGCGCGCGGCCCCCTGCCGTACCGACACCTTGGCGCTGCGCGCGCCCGCCATGACGGCCCGGTCGGTGTGGTGCGCCATGGGTTCGGCCTGCCGGGCGGGCGGGGTGGCCCGCAACGCCGCGGCCAGCACGCCCTTGTGCCGGGCCTCCAGCCGGGCGGGCGGCAGCACGCCGTCCCCGTCACTCACGCCCGCGAGCTGGAGCTTGCCCTCCGTCAGAGTGCCCGTCTTGTCGAAGCACAGGACGTCGGCCCGCCCGAGCGCCTCGATGGTGCGCGGGTTGCGCACGAGCGCCCCGATGTCCGCCAGGCGCCGGGCGGCGGCCAGCTGGGCGGCGTTCACCAGGAACGGCAGCCCTTCCGGTACGGAGGCGACGGCGAGGTTCACCGCGGAGGCGAGGTTGTCGACCAGCGGGCGGCCGTGCAGCAGACCCGCCGCGGTCACCGCCCCGGCCGACCCGAGCGCGATGGGCAGGCTCTTGCGGGTGAGCGAGGCGAGCCGGGCCTCCACCCCGGTCTCGGGCGCGGCCTGCCTGGCGGTGGCCAGGCTGCGCCCCACCTCGGTCGCGGACCCGGTCGCGACCACGACGGCCACGGCCCGCCCCGCCGAGATCGTGGTGCCCTCGTACACCATCGACCGGCGCCCGGTGAGGTCCGTGGCGACGACCGGCGCCGGGTCCTTGTGGACGGCGAGCGACTCGCCGGTCAGCGACGACTCGTCGACCTCCAGCCCCTCGGCCTCCAGCAGCCGGCAGTCCGCCGGTACGACGTCCTCGGGCCGCAGCAGGATGACGTCGCCCTCCACCAGGTCCCCGGCCGTCACCAGCCGCTCGCGGCCTCCCCGGCGTACCCGCGCGCCGATGGCCGAGCGGCGGAAGAGCTCCGCGAGCGCCCGTTCGGTCCGTACGCGCTGGAAGCCGCCGATGAGCGCGGACGTACCGGTGATGGCGGCCACGAGCCCCGCGTCGGTACGTGATCCCACGGCGGTGGCGAGGGCGGCGCCGCCCGCCAGGATGGGCGTCAGGGGGTTGGACAGCTCCTCGATGAACGCCGACGGCAGCGTCAGCCGCGCGGGCTCGTTGCCCCCGGTGGTCGCGCCGCCGCGCGCGGCGGCCTCGTCGGCGGTCAGGCCGTCCGCCGACGTCCGCAGCCGTTCCAGGACCCGCTCGGGCGGCATCAGATGCCACGGCACGCTGGTCACCGGCGGGGCCAGCGGACGGGCGAGCAGCTGCCGGGCACGCCATGTGCCCAGGCAGAACGCCAGGCTCCCGGCCGTGGTGCCGGCGGTCATGCCGCGTGCGGTCGCCTGCGGACCGCGGGCGCGCAACACGGCGACCGCGCCGATGCCGCTGCCGCTCGCGGCGAGCATCGCGCTGTCCCGGTCGACCCGCGCGGCCATCCCGACGGCGTCCACGATGATCCCCGCCGATTCCAGGTCGGTGCCGACGATCAGGTGGGCGCCCCAGGCGGGCGGCTCGCCGTCCCGGTGGACGCCGACACCGCAGTCCGCCGCGCCGAGCGCCCGCCGGTTGCCGGACACCAGCAGGACGACCGCGCCGTCGGCCTGCAGGGCGCGTACGGACGCCACCAGGCGCCCGCCCGCCGGGACCACCGCGTCGGCGAACGTGAAGCCCGGGCTCCCGCGGTCGGAGGCCAGGACCACCCGGGCGCCCGCCCGGCGGGCCGCCGCCGCGACCGCCTCGGCGCCGGGCGCCGTCTGCGTGCCCAGACCGGCCACCGCCTGGAGCCGCCGCCCCTTGGCCAGGCCGAGCGTCCGTTCGCTGCCCCGGCGCCGCAACCGCGCCTGGGCCTGCCGCCCGGTGCGGCCCGACAGCTCCAGCTCGTCGAGCGGCCCCAGCACCCAGCCGCCGTCGCCGTCGTCCCGGACGGTACGCAGCGGGGCGTCCGCGTCGAAGAGGGCGAAGAGCCGGTCGGCGGTCAGCTCCGGATCGGCGCCAGTGAGCAGCTCCAGGTCCACGGGCTCGTACCGGTCGCTGCGCAGCGCGTCCTCCTCCAGGACGACGGTGTCCACCTGCCCGAGCCGACGCAGCGCGCTCCGGTCCATGGTCACGACGCCCCGCAGCGCCAGGGCCCGGCCCAGACCGGTGGCGAAGCCCTCCCGGCCCGCCTCCGGGGCCTTCGGTACGGCGGCCAGGGCGACCGCCAGCCCGTGGCGGGGCCCGGCGAACGGAACGCTGAGCGCACCGGCCGCCACGCCCGCCGCCATGGCCCGCTCGGCATAGCGGTCCGCCGAGTCCCTCGGGGTCGGGCCGGCCCGGTCGACGACGAGCGGATCGGCCTTCGCGTGCTCCGGGCCGCGTACCAGCCGGGGCTCGGCCTCGTTCCACGCCGCGCGTTCCGCGGTGGCCTCCCGCCACTGGGCGAGCCGTTCCAGAGCGTCCAGGGCGATCCCGCCGCCCCGGGTGGCGACGCCCTGTGCCAGGGCGCTGGCCACGGGCAGGAGCGACTCGGCCTGCTCGGTGCTGCTGACCTCGGCGACCAGATGGCGCAGCCGCGGGTGGTGCTGGAGCGCCCCGACGAGCGCCGCCGTCTCGGGTGGCACCCGCAACCACGGCGCCAACTGGCGTACGGCGCTGATGCCCAGGCCCACGGTGTCCGCGGCCAGCGCGGGCACCGACTGGCGGGTGCGGGGGCCCTCGGAAGGGTGGTGCGGCTCGGGGCTCCACTCGTCGAACTCGTCCGGGTGCGCCGGGAGGTCGCCCTCCGCCCGGGTGACCAGGGCGACCAGCTCGCGCTCCGGCGGTGGTGGGGCGGCCACGGCCACCACGACCCGCTCGGACGGGGCGTTCACCCGCGCCCACAGCACTCCCGGGTGCCCTTCCAGGGCACGCTCGACGCGCTCGGCGACCCGCTCGCCGCCGACGCCGTGGACCCCGTGGACCTCGATGTAACAGCGCCCGGGACGCCACCACACGCCGCGCTTCGGCAGGCCCATGAGCAGGCCGGCCACCTCGGCGGCGCCGCGCACACCGGCCGCGACGCCGTACGTCACGCCCGACGCCACCGGCCCGAGCAACGGGGGCGCCCACAGATGCAGACCAGGCAACGGTGACATGGCCAGGGCCTCCGGTCCGTCGTCCCGACGCGAACGCCGCCCGAGTAGCCCCTTCCGCCTGCTTCAACCGTCCGGCAACGGATACCCTGAAATATAGACAAACTGCCCATACTCGATGCGCGGATGTGAGACCTGTGGCCACATCTCCAACCCCTCGTAAGCGCACGTCGACCAAGAGCAAGCCCGCCGCGGAACGGTCCTCCGCGAAGAAGCCGGCCGCGGCCGAAGCCACCGAAGCCACCCGGGCCCCGGCGCCGGAGAAGAAGAACGCGGGCGGCCGCACGGTGACGTTCACCGTGCCGTCCTTCGACCGCGTCGCCGGCGGCGCGGCCAACGCGGCGATGCTGCCGGTGGCAGCCGCCCGCCAGGTCCTCCCCACCAAGGGCGGGCTCCCCGTCTACCTCGGCCTCGGAGTCCTGGGCGTGGCGGACATCATCGAATGGCCGGTCGCCATCGGCCTGGGCGTCGGCTACGCGTTCCTGCGCCGCGCCGGCATCCTCCCCCAGCCCTCCCCGTCCCGCCCGGCCTCCGCCTGACGCCCCGGGCTCCCCGCCTCGGGCGGCTGTGCGACAGGGGTCGCCCCACCGGCCGGTGCAGCCCTGGCGCCCTGAAGCCGCGCAACGGCACCGGCTTCCCCGCCTCGGCCGCTCGGGCGGCCTTACGACAGGGGTCGCCCCACCGGCCGGTGCAGCCCTGGCGCCCTGAAGCCGCGCAACGGCACCGGCTTCCTCGCCTCGGCCGCTCGGGCGGCTGTACGACAGCGGTCGCCCCGCCGCGCCGCCGCGCGGGCCCGTGCCGCGTCCGGGCGGCGCGAAGCCGCCGCCCACCCGGTCGCCCCCGGTGCCCCCCCGCGCGCCTCCCCGCCCGGAGGGGCCGGGCTCGCCGCCCCCAGGGGCTCCCGGCCGCACTGGAGGGGCACCCCGCCAGGGGGGCCGGGGGCGCCGCCCCCGGTTTCGGGAAGGGGCGGGACGGGGGGCCCTAGAACCCCCTCGTCCGCTTCGCCGCCCGGCGCCCCGCCGCCGACCCCGGCGCGCGGATGAACAGCCGTGCCATCTCGCTCCCCAGGTTCACCCCGATCGCGATCGCCAGCGCCAGCGCCGCCGCCCGGGCCAGCGACGCGAAGCCCGCGTCCAGGTTGTTCTGGGCGATGTTCAGGACACCCAGGTACGTCGCGCTACCGGGCAGCAGGGGCCCGATCGCGGCCGTCACGTACGGCAGCGACGACGTGTGCTCGTACCGGGCCATCAGCTGCCCGAACAGCCCCACCAGCCACGCCGCGATCGCCGTCGCCAGCACCGTCGGCCCGTCCGCGGTCACCGCGATCGACGCGTAGACCACCCACGCCACCGCGCCGTTGAGCGCCACGAACAGCACCGTGGAACGTTCCTGCTGGAGCAGGACCCCGAAGGTCACCGACAGCAGCACCGCCGCCAGGATCTGGATCCCGGGCCGCTCGACCGCCTGCAGCGCGCCCTCCGGGTTGAGCTTCGCCTGGAAGAACTGCACGCCCACGTACAGCACCGTCAGCACGCCCACCACGATGGCGACGAAGAAGTACGCCACCTCCAGCAGCCGCGCGGAGGCGGTGATGTAGAAGCCGGTCAGACCGTCCTGGACGGCCGCCACCAGCGCCCGTCCGGGGATGAGCGCGAACAGCCCACCGGTGATGACGGCGTTCGGATGGAGCCCGGCGTGCAGCAGGCTGACCAGGACGCCCAGCGCGGCCGGCGGCACCGCCGCCACCGCGAACTGGTAGAACTCCGGCAGCCCCCGGCCCGCGCAGAACCACGCGAGGCGGTCACCGAGCATCGCGCCGGCCGCCGCCACGCCGAACACCGCCATGTCACCGCCGAGCAGCATGGAGGCCGCCCCGGCGAGCAGGCCGGCGGCCACGGTGAGGACCCAGCCGGGGTACGGGTGCCGGTTGCGCCGTATCTCCGCGAGGCGCCGGTACGCCTCCTCCAGGGAGACGTCGTGCTCCTCGGAGTTGATGTCGGCGACGAGCGCGTAGACGGCGGACAGCCGGGTGTAGTCGGTGCCGCGCCGCCGTACGGTCCGGCTCGCCGTCACCGGGTCGTCCACCAGCGACGGCTGGTAGGTGACGCTCAGCAGCGTGAAGGTGACCGTCGGCTCGCAGCGGTCGAGCCCGTACGAGCGGCAGATCGCGAACATCGCCGCTTCGACGTCCTCCGCGCCCTCGCCGCCCGCGAGCAGCAGCTCCCCGATACGGAGGGTCAGGTCGAGCACGCGCGGCACGGCGGGCCCCGCCTCGTCCTGACGCTGCACCGGCTCGGGCACGGGCCGCTCGCTCACCGGCATCCGCAGCATGGTGCGCATCCGGTCCTGCCAGGGGGCGTCCTTGGACAGCTTCACCGCGGGGAAACCGTGCGCGGGGGTGAACGCGGGCGGCGACTGGCTCGCCGCGTACGTGGAGGGCGGGGCGAACGCCGACCCCTCGGGTTCGGCCGGGGTCTCGGGGGCGAGCCCCTGCGGAAGGGCGAACTCCGACGTCGGCTGGTCCTCCTCGGGCCCGGCGGGCTGCTCCACCCCCGGCGGTGGCGTGAACGCGCTGTGTGCCTCGTCCGACTGAGGCTTCCGGTCCTCCGGAACCTCAGGTTCCTGCGCCACCACTTCCCTGTCCCTCACTCCCATCCGACCCGTCTGCCCAGTATGAACACGAGCAAGGGGAACCACGCACGACGGGCGGCGCACCCGTGAGGTGCGCCGCCCGTCGCCACGGTGGAAAGGGAGGTCAGTGAGCGCCGCCCTGCGCCTCCAGGCGCTTGAACGAGGCCTCGATCTCGGCCTCGGCCTCGGCGCGGCCGACCCAGTTCGCGCCCTCGACCGACTTGCCGGGCTCCAGGTCCTTGTAGACCTCGAAGAAGTGCTGGATCTCCAGGCGGTCGAACTCCGACACGTGGTGGATGTCGCGCAGGTGCTCGACGCGCGGGTCGGACGCCGGCACGCACAGCAGCTTGTCGTCGCCGCCCGCCTCGTCGGTCATGCGGAACATGCCGATGGCGCGGCACTTGATCAGACAGCCCGGGAAGGTGGGCTCGTCCAGGATGACCAGCGCGTCCAGCGGGTCGCCGTCCTCGCCGAGGGTGTTCTCGACGAAGCCGTAGTCGGCCGGGTAGCTGGTCGAGGTGAAGAGGCGACGGTCCAGGCGGATACGACCGGTCTCGTGGTCCACCTCGTACTTGTTCCGCGACCCCTTCGGGATCTCGATGGTGACGTCGAACTCCACGGGTGGCTCCTCCAAGATCAACACAAACCGGGGGTGCCGTGCTCACGGCACAGCTCAGTGGTTAAGTGTCCCTCACGCAACTGAGTGCTCGCGAAAGGGGCTGGTCAGCCGTGCTGGAGCGGAAGGTGTCGCAGCTCGCCGCGGGCTCCGCCGTGCTCGGCCTGGTCCTGGCGGCCGGCGCGGCGAGCGTGGCCGGTCCCTGGGACTCGGGTCAGCGTACGGCCGAGCGCGCCCGGGCGGTCGCCCTGTCCCGTACAGGTGGCGCACATCACGATGTGCCCGGCGCCGCCGCGCCCGCCCGCCCGCAGGCACCCGCGCCCGCCCCGAGCGCCCCCGGCGTCCTCACCGCCCTCAGCCCGACCGGCGCCGGGACCAAGGCCGTCGCCCCGCGGCCCCGCGGCCTCGCGGCCACCCTGGAGCCCCTGCTCGCCTCCCCGGACCTCGGCCGGCTGCGTACGGCGGCGGTCATCGACGTCGCGACCGGCGAGCAGCTGTACGGGAACGCCGCCGCGGCCCCGATGACGCCCGCCTCCACCATCAAGCTCGCCACCGCGCTGGCCGCGCTGTCCGCCCTCGGCCCCGACCACCGCATCCCCACCACCGTCGTCGCCGCGCCCGGCTTCCGGGGCGTCACGCTGGTCGGCGGCGGCGACCCCACCCTCGATACGAAGCGGTTGCGCGCCCTGGCCCGGGACACCGCCCGCGCCCTGCGCGACCGCGGCGTCACCACCGTCCGCCTCACCTACGACACCTCCCTCTACTCCGGACCCGAGCGCCACTCCATCGGCGTCAACGACAACATCGCCCCGGTAACGGCCCTGATGACCGACGAGGGACGGTTGGACGGTTCCACGACCGGCGACGCGCCGCGCTCCGCCGACCCGGCCGGTGACGCCGCCCGCGCCTTCGCCGAACTGCTCGCCTCCCACGGCGTCGCCACCGCGGACCCGCCCGCCCGCGCCAAGGCGCCCAAGAGGGCGGCCCTCCTCGCGCGCACCTGGTCACAGCCGGTCTCCGCCCTCGTCGAGCGCACCCTGACCCACAGCGACAACGACCTCGCCGAGGCCCTCGCCCGCCGCACGGCCCTCGCGCACCGCAAGCCCGCCGACTTCGACGGCGCCGGCCAGGCCGTCCGCGCCGAGCTCGCGAAGCTGCGCCTGCCCCTGGCCGGAGCGCGGTTCGCCGACGGCAGCGGCCTGGACCGGCGCGACAAGCTCTCCGCCGCGCTCCTCACCGCACTCCTCGCCCGCGCCGCCGACCCGGACCACCCCGAACTGCGCCCGGTCCTCACGGGCCTGCCGGTCGGCGGCTTCAGCGGCACCCTGAGGGACCGGTACGGCGACGGCTCCCCGGGCGCCGGACTGATCCGCGCCAAGACCGGCACCCTGACCGGCGTGAACGCCCTCGCCGGGACGGTCGTGGCCGCGAACGGACGACTCCTCGCGTTCGCGTTTCTCGCCGGTGAGACCCCTTCCCCGTACACCGCGCAGCCCGCTCTGGACCGCCTCGCCGCCGCGCTCGCGCGCTGACGTCACCGCAGGAGCGCCGTGAAGTGCCGTGAGGGGTGCCGTCGCATCCCTCACCCCTCGGCGCGCCGAGCACGTACGGTTGACGCATGACGAGCATCGGTGGTGCGGAGATGGTCGACTGGAACCTCGCGGTCGCGACGGCGACCCGGCTGGTACGCCCCGGGCCGGAGGTGAGCCGGGAGGAGGCCCGCGAGGTCGTCGCCGAGCTGCGGCGGCACGCGAAGGCGTCCGAGGAACACGTTCGGGCGTACACCCGGATGATCCCCGAGGGCCACGAACCCGACGACACCCCGATCCTGGTCGTCGACCGGCCGGGCTGGGTCAGGGCCAACGTCGCCGGCTTCCGCGAGCTGCTCAAACCCCTGCTGGAGAAGATGCAGGAGCGCCGCTCCGGCAGCCCGGGCGGCGCGGTGCTGGGCGCGGTCGGCGGCAAGGTGACCGGCGTGGAGCTGGGCATGCTGCTGTCGTTCCTCGCCTCCCGGGTCCTCGGGCAGTACGAGACGTTCGCGCCGGCCACCAGGGAGCTCCCGGCCGGGGGGAACGGCGGCGGCAGGCTGCTGCTCGTCGCCCCGAACATCGTGCACGTCGAGCGCGAGCTGGAGGTGTCGCCGCACGACTTCCGCCTGTGGGTGTGCCTGCACGAGGAGACGCACCGCACGCAGTTCACCGCCGTGCCGTGGCTGCGGGACCACCTGCAGGGCGAGATCCAGTCATTCCTCCACGCGACGGACGTGGACCCCATGACGGTCCTGGAGCGGCTGCGTGAGGCCGCCCAGACGCTCGCCGGGGCCCGCCCGGAGGGCGAGGAGGACGAGGGCCGCTCGCTCGTCGAGCTGGTCCAGACGCCCGAGCAGCGCGAGATCCTCGGCCGGATCACCGCCGTGATGTCCCTGCTCGAAGGGCACGCGGACTACGTGATGGACGGCGTCGGCCCGCAGGTCGTGCCGTCGGTCGCGGAGATCCGCGAGAAATTCCAGCAGCGCAGGGCGCGCGGCGCGTCCCGGCTGGACCTCGCGCTGCGCAAGCTCCTCGGTCTGGACGCCAAGCTGCGCCAGTACCGGGACGGCGAGAAGTTCGTCCGGGCGGTGGTCGAGGAGGTCGGCATGGACGGCTTCAACCGCGTCTGGACCTCCCCGAACACCCTCCCCACCAAGGCGGAGATCGCCGCACCGGCGGACTGGGTCGCGCGGGTGCACCGTAAAGCGGAGTAGAGAGCCCGATCCGGCCGACGGCAGAGGAACGCCCCTCCAATCACCCATCCGAGGGACCGTGGGAGATGGGTGGGCGTGCGATGCTCGGGTAACGGCCGAGTTCTGTCACGATCGATGCACTCTCAGTGACCGAATCCTTCGGTCCGGCCGTTAAGTCTCCGACCGTTAAGTCTCCGACCGAGGCACCCCTCCCACCTCACACGAAGGGCACCGGACATGGGTCCCCATCCTGCGGTCGCGGCGATACGCCTGGCGGTCCGCCGCGTCCTGCACGACGTACTCACGCAGCACGCCGTCCCCGCGCACAGCGTCCTCCGGCACAGCGTCCCCGCGCACCCCCCGATCCACCCCACCGCTCCCGAGCACGGCACCGCCCCGCACGCGGCTGCCGCGCCCACGGCTCCCGGCGAGCGGACGCAGCCCCCGCTCGTGCTGGTGGCCTGTTCCGGAGGCGCCGACTCCATGGCGCTCGCCTCCGCCCTCGCCTTCGAGGCCCGCAAGCTCTCCGTCCGGGCCGGTGCCATCACCGTCGACCACGGCCTCCAGCCCGGCTCCGACCTGCGCGCCGCCGAAGTCGCCGCGCGCCTCACCGCGATGGGTCTCGACCCGGTGGAGGCCGTCGCCGTGACCGTCGGACGGGACGGCGGGCCCGAGGCCGCCGCCCGCGACGCCCGGTACGCGGCACTGGACGAGGCCGCCGAGCGGCTGGGCGCCGCCGCCGTGCTGCTCGGCCACACCCGCGACGACCAGGCCGAGACCGTTCTGCTCGGGCTCGCCCGCGGGTCCGGCATCCGCTCGCTGTCCGGCATGGCCGCCGTCACCGGCGCCGACGGCCGCTACCGCCGCCCGTTCCTCACGCTCGACCGCCAGACCGCCCGCAAGGCCTGCATGGTCCAGTCCCTGCCGGTCTGGGACGACCCGATGAACGCGGACCCGGCCTACACCCGGTCCCGGCTGCGCCAGGAGGGTCTGCCCGCACTGGAGAAGTCGCTCGGCAAGGGCGTCGTCGAGGCGCTCGCCCGTACGGCCCGGCTGTGCCGCGACGACGCCGACGCCCTGGACGCCTGGGCCGCCGACGCCGAGGCGACCGTGCGCGACGAGACCGGCCTGCTGGTGTGCGCCCGGCTGTACGCGCTGCCGCCCGCCGTCCGCCGCCGTGTGCTGCGCCGGGCGGCCATCGCCGAGGGCGCCCCGGCGGGTTCCCTCTTCGCCCGCCACATCGAGGAACTCGACCGGCTGATCACCGGATGGCGGGGTCAGGGGGCCATCAATCTGCCCGGCCGCGTCGAGGCGCGCCGACAGGGTGGCAGACTGGTCATTCGGCAAGGCTGACGCAGGCTGCAACGAAAGTGACCCGGGTGAACGAGAAAGACATGGGCGCCGACCTCCAGTCGGTGCTCATCACCAAGGAAGAGATCGACGCGAAGCTGGCCGAGCTGGCCGCGAAGATCGACGCTGAGTACGCGGGCAAGGACCTGCTCATCGTCGGCGTCCTCAAGGGCGCGGTGATGGTGATGGCGGACCTGGCCCGCGCGCTGTCCACCCCCGTCACGATGGACTGGATGGCCGTCTCCTCGTACGGAGCGGGCACCCAGTCCTCCGGCGTGGTCCGGATCCTCAAGGACCTGGACACCGACATCAAGGGCAAGCACGTCCTGATCGTCGAGGACATCATCGACTCCGGCCTGACCCTGTCCTGGCTGCTGTCGAACCTCGGCTCGCGCGAGCCGGCCTCCCTGGAGGTCTGCACCCTTCTGCGCAAGCCGGAGGCGGCGAAGGTCGCGATCGACGTCAAGTGGATCGGCTTCGACATCCCCAACGAGTTCGTCGTCGGCTATGGCCTGGATTACGCGGAGAAGTACCGCAATCTGCCCTTCGTCGGCACGCTCGCCCCACACGTCTACGGCGGCTGAACAGCTGATGTCCTGGCGCGGCCCGGGAACCCTGGCCTCCTTCCCGCCGTTGGAGCATGGGAAGGCGGTCGCGGGTGACAATGCTGGGGTACCGTCCGAAGCACAGTCTTTTCTCATAGCAGCATTTACCTACGGGCAGGAGGGACGGGGCGTCATCGCTCCGTATGGATGGACGTGAAGCGATACTTCCGTGGGCCGGTCATGTGGATCGTGCTGGCCGTCCTCGCCGTGGTCGTGCTGATGCAGGTCGTCGGCTCGTCCGGTGGCTACAAGACGGTGGACACCGGCGAGGTCGTCCAGGCGATCGACAAGAACCAGGTCGACCAGGTCAAGCTGACCACCGGCGACGAACAGATGATCAAGGTCGACCTCAAGGACGGCCAGAAGGTCAAGGGCAGCGACAAGATCCAGGCGAGCTACATCGGCACGCAGGGCTCCGACCTCGCCGCCACGCTGCAGCAGAAGTACGAAGCGGGTGACATCGACAAGGGCTACACGGTCTCGCCGTCGAAGCAGAGCCCGTTCGTCTCGGTGCTGCTCTCCCTGCTGCCCTTCGTACTGATCGTCGTGGTCTTCCTGTTCCTGATGAATCAGATGCAGGGCGGCGGCTCCCGTGTCATGAACTTCGGGAAGTCCAAGGCCAAGCTGATCACCAAGGACACCCCCAAGACCACCTTCGCCGACGTGGCGGGCTCCGACGAGGCCGTCGAGGAACTCCACGAGATCAAGGAGTTCCTCCAGGAACCGGCGAAGTTCCAGGCGGTCGGCGCCAAGATCCCGAAGGGTGTGCTGCTGTACGGCCCGCCCGGTACGGGCAAGACGCTGCTCGCGCGCGCCGTCGCGGGCGAGGCGGGCGTCCCGTTCTACTCGATCTCCGGCTCCGACTTCGTCGAGATGTTCGTCGGTGTCGGCGCCTCCCGTGTGCGTGACCTCTTCGAGCAGGCCAAGGCGAACGCCCCGGCGATCGTCTTCGTCGACGAGATCGACGCCGTCGGCCGGCACCGCGGCGCGGGTCTCGGCGGTGGCCACGACGAGCGCGAGCAGACCCTGAACCAGCTGCTCGTCGAGATGGACGGCTTCGACGTGAAGGGCGGCGTCATCCTGATCGCCGCCACGAACCGGCCGGACATCCTCGACCCGGCGCTGCTGCGCCCCGGCCGTTTCGACCGGCAGATCGCCGTCGACCGGCCGGACATGCAGGGCCGTCTGGAGATCCTCAAGGTCCACCAGAAGGGCAAGCCGGTCGCCCCGGACGTCGACCTGTCCGCCGTGGCGCGTCGTACGCCGGGCTTCACCGGCGCCGACCTGTCGAACGTGCTGAACGAGGCCGCGCTGCTCACCGCGCGCAGCAACAAGAAGCTCATCGACAACCACATGCTGGACGAGGCGATCGACCGGGTGGTCGCGGGCCCGCAGAAGCGGACCCGGATCATGTCGGACAAGGAGAAGAAGATCACCGCGTACCACGAGGGCGGACACGCCCTGGTAGCGGCGGCCTCGCCCAACTCCGACCCGGTCCACAAGATCACGATCCTGTCCCGTGGCCGTGCCCTGGGCTACACCATGGTCCTGCCGGACGAGGACAAGTACTCGACCACGCGCAACGAGATGCTCGACCAGTTGGCGTACATGCTGGGCGGGCGCGCGGCCGAGGAGCTGGTCTTCCACGACCCGACCACCGGCGCGGCCAACGACATCGAGAAGGCGACCGCGACCGCGCGGGCCATGGTCACGCAGTACGGCATGACCGAGCGGCTCGGAGCGATCAAGTTCGGCGGCGACAACAGCGAGCCCTTCCTGGGCCGCGAGATGGCGCACCAGCGCGACTACTCGGAAGAGGTCGCCGCGCTCGTCGACGAAGAGGTCAAGAAGCTCATCGAGACCGCGCACAACGAGGCCTGGGAGATCCTCGTCGAGAACCGTGACGTCCTCGACAACCTGGTCCTCCGGCTGCTGGAGAAGGAGACGCTCGGCAAGGAGGAGATCGCCGAGATCTTCGCCCCGATCGTGAAGCGCCCGCCCCGTCCGGCGTGGACCGGCTCCTCGCGGCGTACGCCGTCGACGCGGCCGCCGGTGCTCTCCCCCAAGGAGCTGGCGCTGACCAACGGCGCGGCGGGCACGGCCGTCGCCAACGGCTCCGGCCCCGTGGACGCCACCCCGGCGGCCGAGCCCGTCCCCGAGGAGCGCCCCGAGGCGTAAGGGTTCCCGGTCCCGGCCCAGGTCAGGGCCCGGACCCCTCGCCAAGGCCCCGGAATGAATGCCGCGCCCCCCAGGTTCTAGCCTGTGGGGGCGCGGCTTTTCACGTACACAGGTACGCGCGGACTCACGCAACACGGAACGAGGCACAGATGACCGACCCGGTGACGCTGGACGGCGAAGGCACGATCGGCACCTTCGATGAGAAGCGAGCCGAGAACGCCGTGCGCGAACTTCTCATCGCGGTCGGAGAGGACCCGGACCGCGAGGGCCTGCGCGAGACGCCGGCCCGGGTGGCACGCGCGTACAGGGAGATATTCGCGGGCCTGTGGCAGGAGCCCGAGGACGTCCTGACGACGACGTTCGACCTCGGACACGACGAGATGGTCCTGGTGAAGGACATCGAGGTCACGTCCTGCTGCGAGCACCACCTGGTCCCCTTCCGGGGCGTGGCCCACGTCGGGTACATCCCGTCCACCACCGGCAAGATCACCGGCCTGTCGAAGCTGGCCCGGCTCGTCGACGTCTACGCCCGCCGGCCGCAGGTGCAGGAGCGCATGACCACCCAGGTCGCCGACTCCCTGATGAAGATCCTGGAGCCCAGGGGCGTGATCGTGGTCATCGAGTGCGAGCACATGTGCATGTCGATGCGCGGCATCCGCAAGCCCGGCGCCAAGACGATCACCTCCGCGGTGCGGGGGCAGCTGCGGGACGTGGCGACGCGCGCGGAGGCGATGAGCCTCATCATGGCGAACTGACCGACTCCCCTTCCCCGCCCGTCTCCTGTTCCGGAACACGCCGGGACGACGGGTACGGTGCGCACGGGCGGGGTCGCGGGCGGCACGCTGCTGTGGGGCCCACCCCCCGACTGGCGGCGTTACGCGGGGGCCGGGGTTTCGTCCTCGTCGTCCGGGAGCCTGCAGACCCGCTCCAGGAAGATCGCCGCCGCGACCACCGCGATGCCCGCCGCCACCGAGAAGCCGGCGTAGATCGCCTGGTCCCGGCGGGCCGGGATGTCGAGGGAGCCGAGCAGGAAGACGCCGGTGCCGCCGTAGGCGCCGCTCACCAGGGACGCCACCAGGGCGCTCGCCTGGCCGAAGACGACCGCGCGGGCGGCCATCAGGGGCTCGACGCCCTTCGCGCCGGGGCGGCGCTCGCGCTGGGCGCGCAGGCGGGAGCGCAGCGAGAGGGCCGTCGCCGCGAGGACGGCGGCGATCGCCGCGAGCACGATCGGCGCGGCGAGCGGCACGCTCGGCAGGGTGCCGAAGGACTCCCACAGCCGGGCGCCGCCCCAGGAGAGGATGCCGGCGACGGCGAAGAGTCCGGCCAGTACCTTGAGCCGCAGTTGCTTCACCGGGTGTCCTTCGTGCTCGTCGCCGTACGCTTCCCGTCGAGGTTAACGGCTACTCGGGCAGCCGCAGTTCCAGGTCGGGCCGGACGACGACGCCCTCCCGGCCGACGCCGGTCAGCAGGTCGGCGATCGCGCCGGAGCCGGGCAGCTGCGCCCCGGGGTCGACGTCGTGCCACGGCGCCAGCACGAAGGCGCGCTCGCGGGCGCGCGGGTGCGGCAAGGTCAGGACGGGGTCGTCGGAGACGACGTCCGCGTACGCCACGATGTCGACGTCGAGCGTGCGCGGGCCCCAGCGCTCGTCGCGGATGCGCGCGAACGCCTCCTCGACCGCGTGCGCCCGCTCCAGCAGGGACGCCGGGGGCAGCGTGGTCTTCACGACGACGACCGCGTTGAAGTACGACGGCTGGGAGCCGGGGTCGACCCCCCAGGGCTCCGTCTCGTACACGGGGGAGACCGCCTTGACCCGGACGCCGGGTGTGTCCTCCAGGGCGTCGATGGCGCCCTGGAGGGTCTCCAGGCGGTTGCCGAGGTTGGCGCCGAGGGAGATCACGGCCCGTTTGGGGTTGGAGAGCGTGATGTCCGCCGCGTCGACCTGCTCCGTGACGGAGGCGGGCACCGGCTGTACCGTCGGGTCGCTCTGCGTGCTGTTCATGCGCGCCTCCGCGTGATGGTGATGGTGACGTCGTCGAAGGGCACGGTGATCGGGGCGTCCGGCTTGTGCACGGTCACCTCGACCTCCTGGACCCCCCCGTGCTTGAGGCACTGCTGGGCGATGCGCTCGGCGAGGGTCTCGATCAGGTCGACCGGCTCGCCCTGCACCACGTCCACGACCTCCTCCGCCACGATCCCGTAGTGCACGGTCTTCGCCAGGTCGTCATCGGCCGCCGCGGGGCGGGTGTCGAGGCCGAGCACCAGGTCCACGATGAAGGTCTGGCCCTCCTCGCGCTCCCGGGGGAAGACGCCATGGTGCCCGCGGGCCTTGAGGCCGCGCAGCGCGACACGATCCACGCGAATCACTCCTGCTGTCGTTGGTCGGGCGGGCAAGCGGCCGGGTGCGGTCGACGCGCGTTGCCACCACTCGAATCTACCTGCGAGCACTGACAGCGACTGACAGCGCCCGCCCGTGGACTCGCCTACCCGCTCGCCTACCCACTCAGGACGGGTTGTCGTCGTCCTCTTCGTCACCGGATTCAGCCAGGACGGGTGAACCGTGGTGCGACCAGACCCGCCACCCGTCGGGTGTACGGCGGAACACGTTCGTCGCGACGACGAGCTGCCCGACGAGCGGCCCGAGCTCCGCGCCGTCCTCGGCGGGGCCGCCGCTGAGGATGTTCTCGGTGCAGGTCACCAGGGCGGTGTCACCGGCCACGGACACCTTCACATCGGTCAGGAAGAACTGGATGTACTCGGTGTTCGCCATGATCAGCGCGTACGAGCGGAGCACCTCGCCGCGCCCGGTCAGCACCGGCCAGCCCGGGTGCACGCAGGAGATCTCGCCGAACGCCTCGTCCAGCCAGAGCTCGCTGACCTCCTCGAAGTCACCGCGCTCCATCGCCTCGTAGAAGGCGGTGTTGGCCAGCTCGACCGCTTCGGTGTCGTGGGTGCGCGCGTCGCTCACGAGGCGCCCTCGACGGCACGGGCCACCCGGACCGCGTCCGCCGTCGCGCGCACCTCGTGGACGCGTACGGCCCAGGCGCCCTCGTGCGCGGCGATCGCCGAGACCGCGGCGGTGGCCGCGTCCCGCTCCCGCGCGGGCGGCGGGGAGGAGCCCTCCGGGGCCAGGACGTGGCCGAGAAACCGCTTGCGCGAGGCGGCCACCAGCAGGGGGCGGCCCAGAGCGCGCAGGTCGGCCAGGTGGGCCACCAGGGCCAGGTCGTGCGGGGCCTGCTTGGCGAAGCCGAGACCGGGGTCGAGGACGATCCGCTCCGGGTCGACGCCGCCGGCGACGACGGCATCCACGCGCGCGTGGAGCTCGGCGACGACCTCGGCGACCACGTCGTCGTACACGGCCAGGCTGTTCATGTTCTCGCTGAAGCCGCGCCAGTGCATGACGACGAACGGCACCTGCGCGGCGGCGACGGACGGCACCATCTCGGGGTCGGCGAGGCCGCCGCTCACGTCGTTGACCAGTACGGCGCCGGCCTCGACGGCCCGGCGGGCGACGGAGGCGCGCATGGTGTCGACCGAGACGGTGACCCCTTCGGCCGCCAGGCCGCGTACGACGGGAACGACCCGCCGCAGCTCCTCGTCCTCGTCGACGCGCGTGGCGCCCGGACGGGTCGACTCGCCACCCACGTCGACCAGGTCGGCGCCCTGGGCGACCAGGTCCAGGCCGTGCTTGACGGCGGCCGTGGTGTCGAACCAGCGGCCACCGTCGGAGAAGGAGTCGGGTGTCACATTGACGACCCCCATGACCGCACAGCGGTCCCACTCCGGCAGGCCCCGGGCCGTGCCACGTGCGCGCAACGTACTCATGCGTCCAGCCTAGGGGGTCCGCCCCCGGGGGGCGGGCCCCACGGGGTCCGGCTCAGGCCGCGCGGACCTCGCGCTCCCCGGCCGGCGGCGTGATGTGCGCGCACGGGCGGGCCGTGCGCCCGGCGCTCCGGCGGCGGAAGGGGCGGGGCGGCGCCAAGGTGACGAAGCCCTCCGCCTGCATGGCGGCGAAGCCGATGCGCGGCAGGTCACGGGTGCTGCGGTAGACGACGAAGCGGGGCTCCCAGTGGGGCTGGAACTTCGCGTTGAACTTGTACAGCGACTCGATCTGGAACCAGCGGGAGAGGAAGACCAGCAGGCCGCGCCAGACGCGCAGCACCGGGCCCGCGCCGAGCTTCTCACCGCGCGCCAGGGCCGAGCGGAACATCGCGAAGTTCAGCGACACCCGCGTGATGCCCAGCCGGGGAGCGGCCTGCAGGGCGGCCACGATGAGCAGTTCGTTCATGCCCGGGTCGGCGGAGCGGTCGCGGCGCATCAGCTCCAGCGACATGCCGTCCATGCCCCACGGCACGAAGTGGATGATCGCCTTCAGGTCGCCGTACGGGGACGCGCCGGATTCGGCGTCCGCCTTGTGGGCGGTGGCGATCACCGCGTCGCCGTCCGCCGCGTCGCCGATCCGCCCCAGGGCCATGGAGAAGCCGCGCTCGGTGTCGGTGCCGCGCCAGTCGGCCGCGGCGCGCCGTATCGCCTCCAGCTCGTCCTCTGGCAGGTCACGGGCGCGGCGTACCCGGGTGGTGTAGCCGTTGCGCTCGATGCGCTTGACCATCTGGCGCACATTGCGCATCGCGCGCCCGGTGAGGGAGAAATCCGCGACGTCCACCACCGCCTCGTCGCCGAGCTCCAGCGCGTCGAGACCGGTCTCCCGGGTCCACACCTCGCCACCGGTCTCGGAGCAGCCCATCACGGCGGGGGTCCAGGAGTGGGCCTTGGCCTCGTCCATGAAGCGTTCGATGGCGCCGGGCCAGGCCTCGACGTCACCGATCGGGTCACCGCTGGCGAGCATCACGCCGGAGACGACGCGGTAGCAGACGGCGGCCTTGCCGCTGGGGGAGAAGACGACGCCCTTGTCGCGGCGGAGCGCGAAGTGCCCGAGGGAGTCGCGCCCGCCGTGCTTGGCGAGCAGGGCGCGCAGCCGGGTCTCGTCGTCCTCGGTGAGCCGGGCGACGGGGTGTTCGGGGCGGAAGGCCAGGTAGATGGTGGTGATGGCGGTCAGCAGGCCGAGCGCGCCGAGGGAGTAGCCGACGGTCCAGTCGACGCCGCCGCGGTAGCCGACGGGCCCCTCCACGCCGAACAGGCCGTACAGCACGTGCTCCAGGCGGTCGCTGAGGCTCGGGCTGCCGATGACCCTCCCGGGGTGGGCGCTGACGATGACCAGACCCAGAGCGAGGGAACCGGCGCCCATGAGGACGAAGTTGGCGAGCGCCTTCCAGCGGCTGCGCGGATCGGGCAGGGCCGCGAACTCGCCGCGGTGGCGCAGGAGCAGGGCGAGCAGCAGCAGCGAGAACAGGACGCCGATGACGGAGTGGCGGTAGACGAACTGGGCGACCGCGCCCACCGGCAGCAGGATCACGGCGGCGCGCCAGGCGCGGCGCTTGTGCCGCTTGAGACCGTGCGCGAGCAGCAGGAGCAGCACGCCGACGCTGAGGGAGAGGGCCGCCGAGAGCGGGCCCAGCGTGCCGGGCAGCACCTCGGCGATGGCGTGCATCCGGCTGGCCCGGAAGCGGGGGAAGACCCCGGCGGCGATGTCGATCAGGCCGATGACCGTGCAGGCCGTGCCGACCAGGGAGGGGACCTTCTCGGGGCGTGGCCCGCGCAGGGCACGGCGCACCCGAGACGGAACCGATCCCGACTTGTCCCCATCTTGCGTGACAGACATCGCTTCCCGTGGCTCCGCGAGAGATTCCTGTGTCCAGAGGGCCGGAGAATGTTCGGCTCGGACAACGTGCGCTCTCTAGGACGGCGTCCACGGGAGGCGGGTTCATTCGCCCCCGGAAATTCTCGATGAAGAGGACTGGAACGACTCATGGGTCTCACCAGCAGCAAAGTCCTTGCGCTGGCCGCCGTACTGGCCGTGGCGCTGTTCGCCGCCACGGTGTGGCTGTGGCCGCGGCTGTCGCGCCGGGGCGTGCGCCCGGTGCTGGGAAGGGTGGGCCTGCTCCTGGCGACCCAGGTGGCGCTGTTCGCTGCGGTCGGCCTGGCCGCCAACAACTACTTCCTCTTCTACGGCTCCTGGGCGGACCTCTTCGGCCGGGAGCAGCAGCCGGGCGTGGTCGTCGACCACTCGGCGGGCGGGAAGCACCTCACGGTCGTCGGTGAGCGCAAGCCGGAGGGCGTGCCGGGCGGCGGGCGGCCGGCGGTTGCCGGTCAGGTCCAGAAGGTCGTCATCGCCGGCGGGAAGTCGAAGATCAACAGCCCGGCGTACGTCTATCTGCCCCCGGAGTACTTCCAGCCGCGGTACGCGCGGAAGACCTTCCCGGCCTCGGTCGTGCTGACCGGCTACCCGGGCACCGCCGAGAACCTGCTCAAGGGGCTGAAGTACCCGCGCACCGCCCATGAGCAGGTGAGGAAGGGGAAGATGCGGCCGATGATCCTGGTGATGCTGCGGCCGACCGTGGCGCCGCCCCGGGACACCGAGTGCGTCGACATCCCCGGCGGGCCGCAGACGGAGACGTTCTTCGCCGAGGACCTGCCCAAGGCGGTGGCCGGGACGTACCGGGTGGGCACGCGGCCCCGCGACTGGGGCATCATCGGCAACTCGACCGGCGGCTACTGCGCACTGAAGATCGCGATGCACCACCCGGACCGTTACGCGGCGGGCGCCGGCCTCTCCGCCTACTACAAGGCCGCCGAGGACGTCACGACCGGCGACCTCTTCCACGGCGACCGGCGCCTGCGCAGCCGTGCCGACCTGCTGTGGAGCCTGGACCACCTGCCCCGGGGCCGGACGTCCTTCCTGGTGACCACCTCCCGGCAGGGCGAGGGGAACCTCAAGGGCACGCTCGATTTCGTCAGGAAGGTGAAGGCGCCCGCGCGCGTGTCGTCGATCACCCTCGACAGCGGCGGGCACAACTTCACCACCTGGAACCGGGAGATCCCGGCCGCCCTGGTCTGGCTGAGCGGCCGGCTGAGCGCCGCATAACGCCGCGCCCGCGCGCGTCGCCCGCGCGTCGCCCGCGCGTCTCAGCCGACCGTCTCCACGTGGACATCGGTCCGGGGCACGTCCCGGGCGTCCGCCGCGGTGGAGCGGCGCAGCGCCTCGTGCAGCCGGGCGGGGGTGAGAACGCCGAGGAAGCGGCCCTTCTCGGAGCGGTCGACGACCGCGATCCAGCCCGCGTCGTGCTGGAGCATGGTGGCGAACGCCTGCTTGAGGGAGGCGCCGACGGGCAGCCAGGCCTCCATGCGGCGGGCGTGTTCGCGTACGAGCCCGTTGCTCCGCGCGGCCTGTTCGTCGGAGATCCAGCCGTGCAGATTGTCGTCGCGGTCCAGCACGACCGCCCAGCGCGAGTCCAGTTCGCGGGGGAGCGGGTCGTCGAGGTGGACGACCGGCGGCTGTTCGAGGTCGCCCGGCTCGATCGGCGTCACGGAGAGGCGCTTGAGGCCGCGGTCCGCGCCGACGAAGTCGGCGACGTACGGGGTGGCGGGCGCCCCCAGCACGGTGGCCGGCGCGTCGAACTGCTCGATCCTGCCCTGCCCGTAGACGGCGATACGGTCCCCGAGCCGGACCGCCTCCTCGATGTCGTGGGTCACGAACAGGACCGTCTTGCGCACCTGGGACTGGAGCTTGAGGAACTCGTCCTGCAGACGCTCGCGTACGACGGGGTCGACCGCGCCGAACGGCTCGTCCATCAGCAGCACGGGTGGGTCGGCGGCCAGGGCGCGGGCGACGCCGACGCGCTGGCGCTGGCCGCCGGAGAGCTGCTCGGGGTAGCGGTCGCCGTAGAGCGACGGGTCGAGCCCGACGAGGTCGAGCAGTTCGGCGGCGCGGGCGTGGGCCGTGGAACGCTTGACGCCGAGGAGGTGGGGGACGGTCGCGGTGTTCTCCAGCACGGTCTTGTGCGGGAAGAGCCCGACCTGCTGGATGACGTAGCCGATCCGCCGGCGGAGCTTGACGGGGTCGGTGGCGGAGATGTCGTGACCGTCGACGAATATCCGGCCCTCGGTCGGCTCGATGAGCCGGTTGACCATCTTCATCGTGGTCGTCTTGCCGCAGCCGGACGGTCCGACGAGCGTGACGAGTTCCCCCTCGGCCACCTCGAACGACAGGTCGTCGACGGCGGTGGTGCCGTCCGGGTACCGCTTCGTGACGTGCTCGAATCGGATCATGGTTCCCCATTGTGGCGGGTGCGGTGTGAAGGCCATGTTGCCGTGCTGTGGCGGGTCCCGGCGATTGTCAGTGGTGGGGGATAGGGTCGTCAGCGGGTCGAACACGGGGACGACCGAGCACGGGAGCGGGGGTGGAGTGCGTGAGCGCGGCGCCGAACTGTCTGGCGGCCAACGACTGGATCTGCGGGGAGTACGTCCGCTCCCGCGCCCAGGAGCTGGCGGACGCGACCGTCCAGCATGTCTGGATCACGGCCGTGTCGGTACTGATCGGGTTGGCCGTGGCCTTTCCGCTGGCGCTGCTGGTGCGCGCCCGGCCGCGGTTCGCCGGGCCGGTGCTGGGGCTGACGACCGTGCTCTACACGATCCCGTCGCTCGCGATGTTCTCGCTGCTGCTGCCCCTCTTCGGGCTCTCCGCGGCCCTGGTGGTGACGGGCCTCGTGCTGTACTCGCTGACCATTCTCGTACGGAACATCCTGGCCGGGCTCGCGGCGGTGCCGCGGGAGGCGCGGGAGGCGGCACGCGGCATGGGGTACGGGCGGGGCCGGCTGCTGTGGGAGGTCGAGCTGCCGCTCGCGCTGCCGGCCGTGATGGCGGGCGTGCGGATGGCGACGGTGTCGACGGTCGCCCTGACGACGGTCGGCGCGCTGGTGGACTACGGCGGTCTCGGCACGCTGATCACGAGCGGGCTGAAGAGCTTCTTCAAGGCGCAGGTGCTCACGGCGTCGGTGCTGTGCGTACTGCTGGCGGTGGCGGCCGACCTGCTGCTGCTCGGGCTCCAGCGGGTGCTGACCCCGTGGACCCGCGTCCGGTCGCGTACGGGTGGGGCGGGCTGATCGATGGGTGCGGTGGCGGACTCCTGGACCTGGCTGACGACCGGGGCCAACTGGCAGGGGGAGAGCGGGGTGTGGCACCGGCTCGGTGAGCACCTCTGGTTCAGCGGGGTGTGCCTGCTGATCTCATGTCTGATCGCGCTGCCCCTGGCGCTCCGGCTGGGCCACATCGGCAAGGGCGGGACGCTCGCCGTCAACATCTCCAACGTGGGGCGCGCGGTGCCGACGCTGGCGGTGCTCGTGCTGCTGACGCTCACCCCGCTGGGGCGCCACGGCGACCTGCCGGTGATCGTGGCGCTGGTGCTGTTCGCGGTGCCGCCGCTGCTGACCAACGCGTACATCGGGATGCGCGAGGTCGACCGGGCCGTGGTCGAGGCGGCGCGCGGCATGGGGATGTCGGGCTGGCAGGTCTTCCGCAGGGTCGAACTGCCGTTGGCCTACCCGATGGTGATGACCGGTCTGCGGTCGGCGACCGTCCAGGTGATCGCCACCGCGACGCTCGCCGCGATGGCGGGCCAGGGCGGGCTCGGCCGGATCATCACCGCGGGTTTCAACACGTACGACACCGCGCAGGTGGTCGCGGGGGCGCTGATCGTCGGGGGGCTGGCCCTGGCGGTCGAGGGCCTGATGGCGCTCGCCGGGCGGGCCTTCGACCCGGCGCGGCGCACTGACCTATCCACATCCGGACGGAGAACGTGATGAGCAGGACCTCGCGCAGGGCGGGTGCGGTACTGGCCGTGGTGGCACTGACCGGTGGGCTCGCCGCGTGCGGTGGCGAAAGCCTGGAGAAGAAGGGCGGCGCGGACACCGCGTCGGCGGGCGGGGGCGGCAAGGGCGCGCTCGTCATCGGCTCGGCCGGTTTCACCGAGGCCAATGTGCTGGCGGAGCTGTACGCACAGGTGCTGAAAGACGCCGGGTACACCACGTCGATCAAGACCGTGGAGAACCGGGAACTGTACGAACCCGCCCTGGAGAAGGGCGACATCGACGTCGTACCGGAATACGCGGCTACGCTTGCGGAATTCCTCAACGCCAAGGTGAACGGCCCGAAGGCGGCGGAGGAGAAGCCGGTCGCCTCCAGCGATGTCACCGCCACCGTCGCGGCGTTGGAGAAGCTGGCGGCGCCGCGCGGGCTGAAGGTCCTCCCGGCGGGCGGCGCGGTCGATCAGAACGCCTTCGCCGTCACCAGGGAATTCGCGGAGAAGAACAAGCTCACGACGCTTTCCGACCTCGGCGCGTCGAAGCTCCGGGTGAAGATCGCGGCGGGCGACGAGTGCGAGATACGGCCGTTCTGCGCGCCGGGCCTGAAGAAGACGTACGGGATCGATGTGGCGGGCATCGACCCCAAGGGCGTCGGTACGCCGCAGGCCAAGCAGGCCGTGAAGGACGGCATCGACCAGCTGGTCCTCACCACGACGACCGACGCGACCCTGGACGCCTTCGGGCTGGTGCTGCTGAAGGACGACAAGAAGCTCCAGAACGCCGACAATGTGCTGCCGGTCGTCAATGCGAAGGACGCCGGCTCGGCGGAGATAGCGGCGGCGCTCGCCAAGATCACCAAGGCTCTCACCACTGAGGATCTGGTCGGGTTGAACAGGAAGGTGGACGCCGAGCGGGCAAAGCCCGCGGACGCGGCGAGGGCTTACCTGGCGGACAAGGGCCTGATCAAGAACTGACCGGGAGAGGGAATCGGCGGAGGGAACTCGGTAAGGGATAGGGACGGGAAGGGCGGCGGAAGGGCACCGGAGAGGGAAGTCGGCACGCGCCGGATCCCCGGCCGGAAGGCCGCCGGACCCGGAAGTCGATCGGGAAGTCGATCAGGAAGTCGATCACTGGCAAAACATTGCCGGGCCGATCCCCAAACGACACCTACGCACGGTAAATTTCAGGCCATGCCACGTGGACGCCACCGCCATTCCCCACCCCTGCACAGGCTGCTGCCGCCTTCGGCGGTCGCCGGAGCGTCGGTTCTCTGTGCCGGAGGCGCCTGGCTCCTCGCGGACCCCCTGCCCCTGCGCCTGCTGGTCGCCGCGGCCGCCGCGGCGGCCGTCACCGGTTCCGTACTCATGCGCAGTTGGGACCGTGCCGCGGGCCGCCGGGTCGCCGAGCTCACCCGGGCCCGCGCGGGCGACCAGTGGCGCACCGAGGAGCGGATAGCCGAGCTGGAGACGGACCTCGAGGAGTCCCGCGAGCTGCGCGCCAAGCTGGAGGCGAAGCTGCGGGCCAAGCGCGTCGAACTCGCCGGGCTGCGCAACGAGCACGCCGAGCTGTTGCGGCGGTACGCCACCGCCGAGACCGAGCGGGCCAGCGCCCTGGAAGGCCGCCGGCGGCTCGCGATCGAGGCCGCCGCCCCGGCCGCCGCCAGGGGACTGCCCGCCGCCGGCTCCACGCCGACCCCGGCCGCGTACCTCATGGCCGCCAAGGCCCTGGAGGACCTCACGCGCAACGCCGCCGTGCGGGAGGCGAAGCGCACCACCGAGGAGGCGCGCCGCCGCGACCCGGCCGAGCTGGCCGGGGAGGCGGAGGAGCCGCAGGGGAAGCACGCGGCGGCCGCCGGGGAGCGGTCGCAGGTCCGCCCGTCGTCCGCCGTCCCCCCGATGCGTCCGGTCCCGGCGGCTGCCGCGGTCGTGCCGTACGCGGCGCAGCGCCGCCCCGCACCGCGCCTCCAGGGCGGGTTCGACTTCTTCGGCACGCAGAAGGCCGCCGTGGAGGCCGTGCAGCACGAGGACCTGGCGGACGTCGTGGGCGAGGAGGCCCTCGCCACCGTGCGCCGCCGGGAGGACCGCGCGGTCGGCAAGGTCATCGACCTGACCGCGCACGACGAGACCGAGCAGCTGGACGTGGTGCGGCTGCGGCGCGGCGCCGTCGGCTGAGTTCCCGCTACTTGTCGATGTCGCCGACGACGAAGAAGAACGACCCCAGGATCGCCACCATGTCCGCGACCAGCGTGCCGGGCAGCAGCTCGGTCAGCGCCTGGATGTTGTTGTAGGACGCCGAGCGCAGCTTGAGGCGGTACGGGGTCTTCTCGCCCTTGGAGACCAGGTAGTAGCCGTTGACGCCGAGCGGGTTCTCGGTCCAGGCGTACGTGTGGCCCTCGGGCGCCTTCAGGACCTTCGGGAGCCGCTGGTTGATCGGCCCGGGCGGCAGGTCGGCGATCCGGTCGAGACAGGCGTCGGCGAGGTCGAGGGCGTTGTGGGTCTGCTCCAGCAGGCACTCGAAGCGCGCCAGGCAGTCGCCCTCGGTGCGGGTGACGACCTTCAGGGTGTCCTGGAGTTCGCCGTACGCCAGGTACGGCTCGTCGCGGCGCAGGTCGAAGTCGACACCGGAGGCGCGGGCGAGCGGGCCGCTGACCCCGTACGCGTGCACGACCTCCGGCGACATGACGCCGACGCCGCGGGTACGGCCCCGGAAGATCTCGTTGCCGAGGACCAGCCGGTCGTACACGTCCATGCGGGAGCGGATCGCCGCCACCGCCTCACGGGCCCGGCCGAGCCAGCCGGCCGGCAGGTCCTCCTTCAGACCGCCGACCCGGTTGAACATGTAGTGGATCCGGCCCCCCGAGACCTCCTCCATGACGTGCTGGAGGTCCTCCCGCTCCCGGAACGCGTGGAAGATGGGGGTGATGCCACCCAGTTCGAGGGGGTACGAGCCGAGGAACATGAGGTGGTTGAGCACCCGGTTCAGCTCGGCGAGCAGCGTGCGCGTCCACACGGCGCGCTCCGGGACCTCCATGCCGAGCATCCGCTCGACGGCCATGACGACACCGAGCTCGTTGGAGAACGCCGACAGCCAGTCGTGGCGGTTGGCCAGCATGATGATCTGGCGGTAGTCGCGCGCCTCGAACAGCTTCTCCGCGCCGCGGTGCATGTAGCCGACGACCGGCTCCGCGTGCTGGATCACCTCGCCGTCGAGGACGAGGCGCAGGCGCAGCACGCCGTGGGTGGAGGGGTGCTGGGGGCCGATGTTCAGCACCATGTCGGTGCTCTCGGCCGCACCGCCGATGCCGACGGTGGTCTCCATGGGCTGCGTCCTGTCCGTCATGGCGGACAGTATCCCTCGCCGGGCACCCGCTGGAGCAGCCAGGTGAAGTCCCCGAGACCGCCGCGGGCGGTGAGCTCGGCGGCCTGCCCGGCGGTCGCGAGCGCCCGGACGTACGCCGCGGGATCGCTCGACGCGAGCGCGAGGGGCGGTCGCGCACCGGAGAGCCCGAGCCGCCCCAGCATCTCGCGCTGCGACACGAGCTCGGTGCCGGTGCCGGTGCCGGTGCCGGTGTCGGTGCCGGTGCCGGTGTCGGCCTCGGTCCCGGTGTCGGTGTCGGCCTCGGTTCCGGCCCCGGCCCCGGTGCCGTACGGGCCGGGGCCCCGCGGCTCAGGACGGGGAGCGCCCGCCGCGGCACAGGCGTCCATGGCCACGTGCGCCGTGATGTCACAGGTGCCGTCCGGCACCGGCGGGACCTCGCGCCCGGCGCGGAACCCCGTCAGCGTGCCGAACGGCGGCCGGGCGTCCCGGACATGGGCGTAGTCCACCGCGACCGCCAGCCCCGCCGCCAGAGTGCCCACCGCCCCCGCCCACGCCTCGTCCCGCGGCCGGCCGATCTCGGCCCGCTCACCCGGCTCCCGCAGCGGCCACCACCGGGCCAGCCACTCCGCGTCGGCACCGGCCACCGGCGCGCCCAGCCGCTCCGTGCCGTCCGGCGCCACCTCCACGTACCGGGCCGTACCCGCGTCGTCCAGCTGGGCCACGTCCACCGGGACGTTGTCGAGCCACTCGTTCGCGAACAGCAGCCCCCGCACCCCGCGCGGCGGCTCCGCGACCCACGCGATACGCGGATCGAGCCCGGCCGGCCGGGCGGCGCGCTCGACGGCGTACGCCCGTACGCGAAGACCGGCCGGCGCCGCGGCGAGCACCGCGCTCACCAGTTCGCCCCGTCCCGCGCCCATGTCCACCAGCGCGACCTCGTGCGCCTCGTCGGCCGCGCCCGCGGCGCACTCCTCCGCGACCCGGGCCAGCAACCGGGCGACCGCCGCGGCGAAGAGCGGCGAGGCGTGCACGGAGGTGCGGAAGTGCCCGGCGGGCCCCTCGGGCCGCAGGTAGAAGCCGTCGGGCCCGTACAGCGCGGTCTCCGTGGCCGCCCGCCAGCCGCGCCGGCCCCGCCCGTGCCCGCTCATCGAACGCTCCGCCGACAGGTCCGGCGCCGGCTCCGCCAACAGGCCCGTTGACACCTCTCATCCATCACGGGCACCAGTCTCCACCTTGTGGAGTAGACCCCGGCCATGTGGATGGGACCTCCGGTTGACCCCTGCACCTATCGCGTTTCCCTACGCTGGGTTACGTGCAGCGTCTCTATGACTTCATCCGCAGACACCCCACGGGCGTCGACAGTTTCTGGGCTGTGATGCTCCTCGGGTTCTCCCTGCTGTGGGTGGCCACGGTCCCCGTCGGCGCGGAGCCCCGCCTCCTGGCCGCCGGCATCGTCCTCCTGCTCTGCCTCGCGGTCGCGCTGCGCCGCCGCGCGCCCGAGAAGACGCTGCTGCTCGTCACCGCGCTCGGCGCCGCCCAGCTCGCCCTGGACATCGCGACGAACCCGGCCGACTTCGCCATGCTCGTCGTCATCTACACGGTCGCCGCCAAGGGCGACGGGCCCCGCTGGGCGTCCCGCCTCGCGCTGATCGGCGGCGTGAGCGCGGCGCCGCTGTCGCAGGTGCGCTGGCCCGTCGAGAACCTCTCGATCCCCGGGAAGATCTTCTTCACCGTCGTGATGACCGTGCCGTTCGTGCTCGCCTGGGTGCTCGGCGACTCCATGCGCACCCGCCGCGCGTACTTCGCGCAGCTGGAGGAGCGCGCCACCCGCCTCGAAAAGGAGCGCGAGGCCCAGTCCAAGGTCGCCGTCGCCGCCGAGCGCGCCCGCATCGCCCGCGAGCTGCACGACGTCGTCGCCCACAACGTCTCCGTGATGGTCGTCCAGGCCGACGGCGCCGCCTACGTCATCGACAGCTCGCCCGAGCAGGCGAAGCAGGCCCTGGAGACCATCTCGGCCACCGGCCGCCAGGCCCTCGCCGAGATGCGCCGGCTGCTCGGCATCCTGCGCACCGGGGAACCGCAGGACTCCGAGGACTACGTCCCGCAGCCCGACGTCCGGCAGATCGAGGACCTGGTCGAGCAGGTCCGCACGGCCGGGCTGGCCGTCGACTTCCGCGTCGAGGGCACGCCGCGCCCGCTGCCCAGCGGCGTCGAGCTGACCGCGTACCGCATCGTCCAGGAGGCGCTCACCAACACCCGCAAGCACGGCGGCCCGGACGTGGGGGCCAGCGTGCGCCTGGTGTACTTCGACGACGGCCTCGGCCTGCTGGTCGAGGACGACGGCCGCGGCGCCTCGCACGAGCTGTACGAGGACGGGGGCGCCGACGGCCGTGGCCACGGCCTGATCGGCATGCGCGAGCGGGTCGGTATGGTCGGCGGCACCCTGGACGCCGGCCCGCGGCCCGGCGGCGGTTTCCGGATCAGCGCCCTGCTCCCCCTCAAGCCCGCCCACTGACCCCTTAAGGACCGTTGTATGCCGATCCGCGTGATGCTCGTCGACGATCAGGTGCTGCTGCGCACCGGCTTCCGCATGGTGCTCGCCGCCCAGCCGGACATGGAGGTCGTCGCGGAAGCGGGCGACGGGGCCGAGGCCATCGAGGTCCTGCGGTCCACCGCCGTGGACGTGGTGCTGATGGACGTACGCATGCCTCGGCTCGACGGTGTGGAGGCGACGCGCCGCATCTGCGCCGAGCCCGACGCGCCCAGGGTCCTCATCCTCACCACCTTCGACCTGGACGAGTACGCCTTCTCCGGGCTGAAGGCGGGCGCCAGCGGCTTCATGCTCAAGGACGTCCCGCCGGGCGACCTGCTCGCCGCCATCCGCTCCGTGCACAGCGGTGACGCGGTCGTCGCGCCGTCGACGACGCGGCGGCTGCTCGACCGTTTCTCCCCGATGCTGCCCTCGACCGGGGGCGAGCCGCGGAACGCCGCCCTGGAGAAGCTGACGGAGCGCGAACGCGAGGTGCTGATGCTCGTCGCCCAGGGCCTGTCGAACGGCGAGATCGCGACCCGGCTGGTGCTGTCCGAGGCCACCGTCAAGACCCACGTCGGCCGCATTCTGACGAAGCTGGCCCTGCGCGACCGCGTGCAGGTGGTGGTACTGGCCTACGAGACGGGCCTGGTACGGGCCGGGGGCGCCTCGGGCTGAGCGATCGGCCGGAACCGGGGTCCCCAGGTCGTGTCTTCACAGTCCCGTCTGCCTGCCGGGCGCCCGGCGCGCACTCCCCAGAGCAACGCGCCTGGGGGTACCCCCAGCCGCGTTGTCGTCAGTCGCCGATGTCCCCCGTAGCCCTTCGGGCACGGGAGGTGGGCCCACCGCGGTGCCTCCTTTCTCCGCCTTGCGCCCCGGTACTCCACGGCCAGCGCCACATCCGCCTCACCGTCCAGGACGAGCGGCAGCGACTCGTCGCCCTCCGCGTCCCG
>NZ_JBEXQK010000031.1:0-75944 GCF_040612535.1 Streptomyces sp. NPDC006368 | reverse complement strand
GGCCGGGGGGAAACCCCGGCCCGCCCGCGCGGCGGCCTGTGTGTGATCAGCCGAGGGAGGTCATCACGTGCTTGATGCGCGTGTAGTCCTCGAAGCCGTACGCCGACAGGTCCTTGCCGTAGCCGGACTTCTTGAAGCCGCCGTGCGGCATCTCCGCGACCAGCGGGATGTGGGTGTTGATCCAGACGCAGCCGAAGTCGAGCGCCTTGGACATCCGCATGGCGCGGGCGTGGTCCTTGGTCCAGACGGAGGAGGCGAGCGCGTACTCGACGCCGTTGGCGTACGCGAGCGCCTGCTCCTCGTCGCGGAACGACTGGACGGTGATGACGGGGCCGAAGACCTCGTTCTGGATGATCTCGTCGTCCTGCTGGAGGCCGGAGACGACCGTCGGCGCGTAGAAGTAGCCCTTGTCGCCGACCTGGTGGCCGCCCGCCTCGACCTTGGCGTGGGCGGGGAGGCGGTCGATGAAGCCCGCGACCTGCTTGAGCTGGTTGGCGTTGTTGAGCGGGCCGTACAGCACGTCCTCGTCGTCCGGCAGGCCGGTCTTGGTGTCGGCGGCGGCCTTGGCCAGCGCCGCGACGAACTCGTCGTGGATGGACTCGTGGACGAGGACGCGGGTGGCGGCCGTGCAGTCCTGGCCGGCGTTGAAGAAGCCCGCGACGGAGATGTCCTCGACGGCCTTGGCGATGTCGGTGTCCTCGAAGACGACGACCGGCGCCTTGCCGCCCAGCTCCAGGTGGACGCGCTTGACGTCCTTGGCGGCGGACTCGGCGACCTGCATGCCGGCGCGCACGGAGCCGGTGATGGAGGCCATCGCGGGGGTCGGGTGCTCGACCATGGCGCGGCCGGTCTCGCGGTCGCCGCAGATGACGTTGAAGACGCCCTTGGGGACGATCGAGCCGATGATCTCGGCGATCAGCACGGTGGAGGCCGGCGTGGTGTCCGACGGCTTGAGGACCACGGTGTTGCCCGCGGCGAGCGCCGGGGCGAACTTCCAGACGGCCATCATCATCGGGTAGTTCCACGGCGCGACCTGCGCACAGACGCCGACCGGCTCGCGCCGGATGATCGAGGTCATGCCCTCCATGTACTCGCCGGCCGAGCGGCCTTCGAGCAGTCGCGCCGCGCCCGCGAAGAAGCGGATCTGGTCCACCATCGGCGGGACCTCTTCGGTGCGGGTGAGCGCGAGGGGCTTGCCGGTGTTCTCCGACTCGGCGGCGATGAGATCCTCGGCGCGCTCCTCGAAGGCGTCGGCGATCTTGAGCAGTACTTTCTGGCGCTCGGCGGGCGTGGTGTCGCGCCAGGCCGGGAACGCGGCTGCGGCGGCCTCCATGGCGGCGTCGACGTCGGCCTGCCCGGAGAGCGGAGACGTGGCGTACACCTCGCCGGTGGCCGGGTTGACCACATCGATGGTCCGTCCGTCGGCGGCGTCCCGGAACTCCCCGTTGATGTAGTTGCGCAGACGACGCAGCTCGGTGGTCACGTGCCACCCCTCCTGTCGATCTCAAGCTCTCGGTGTCCACGTGGTGGACACTCACGCGGTGAACTCCCACCCTAGACGCTCAGGCGACGCTTTCGACAGGCCCGCCGCTCAGCAACTTCGGATTCAGTGGGATTTGATCTCCGGCGCAACGGATTCCCTCGGTTTGGGGTTGCGCAAGTGACGAGACTCGGTGCACAGTGAAGACGTGGCCAGCCGAAGCGCAGAGTCCAGGACCGGAAACGGATCGTCCCCCGCGATCGATGCCGTGTCCCTGGCGATCATCGAACAGCTCCAGGAGGACGGACGCCGTCCGTACGCCGCGATCGGCAAGGCCGTCGGCCTCTCCGAAGCGGCCGTGCGCCAGCGCGTCCAGAAACTCCTCGATCAGGGCGTCATGCAGATCGTCGCCGTCACCGACCCGCTGACCGTCGGCTTCCGCCGGCAGGCGATGGTCGGGATCAACGTCGAGGGCGACGTGGAGCAGGTGGCGGACGCTGTGACGGCCATGGCCGAGTGCGAGTACGTGGTGATGACCGCGGGCTCCTTCGACCTGATGGTGGAGATCGTCTGTGAGGACGACGACCACCTGCTGGATGTGATCAACCGGCGCATCCGCACCCTCCCCGGCGTGCGCTCCACCGAGAGCTTCGTCTACCTCAAGCTCAAGAAGCAGACCTATATGTGGGGAACCCGATAGCCGTGAGCAAGGACCTCTCCAAGACCGCCTACGACCACCTGTGGATGCACTTCACCCGCATGTCGTCGTACGAGAACAGCCCCGTGCCGACCATCGTCCGCGGTGAGGGCACGTACATCTACGACGACAAGGGCAAGCGCTACCTCGACGGCCTCGCCGGCCTGTTCGTGGTCCAGGCGGGCCACGGCCGCACCGAGCTCGCCGAGACCGCGTACAAGCAGGCCCAGGAGCTCGCCTTCTTCCCCGTGTGGTCCTACGCCCACCCGAAGGCCGTCGAGCTGGCCGAGCGCCTCGCCCACCACGCCCCCGGTGACCTGAACAAGGTCTTCTTCACCACCGGTGGCGGCGAGGCGGTCGAGACCGCCTGGAAGCTGGCGAAGCAGTACTTCAAGCTGGTCGGCAAGCCCACCAAGTACAAGGTCATCTCGCGTGCGGTCGCCTACCACGGCACCCCGCAGGGTGCCCTGTCGATCACCGGCCTGCCGGGCCTGAAGGCCCCCTTCGAGCCGCTGGTCCCCGGCGCGCACAAGGTGCCGAACACCAACATCTACCGCGCCCCGATCTTCGGCGACGACCCCGAGGCCTACGGCCGCTGGTGCGCCGACCAGATCGAGCAGCAGATCCTGATGGAGGGCCCCGACACCGTCGCCGCGGTCTTCCTGGAGCCGGTGCAGAACGCCGGTGGCTGTTTCCCGCCGCCGCCCGGGTACTTCCGGCGCGTGCGCGAGATCTGCGACCAGTACGACGTGCTGCTCGTCTCCGACGAGGTCATCTGCGCCTTCGGCCGCCTCGGCACGATGTTCGCCTGCGACAAGTTCGACTACGTGCCGGACATGATCACCTGCGCCAAGGGCATGACCTCGGGCTACTCCCCGATCGGCGCGTGCATCATCTCCGACCGCCTGGCGGAGCCGTTCTACAAGGGTGACAACACCTTCCTGCACGGCTACACCTTCGGTGGTCACCCGGTCTCCGCGGCCGTGGGCCTCGCCAACCTCGACATCTTCGAGCGCGAGAACCTCAACCAGCACGTCCTGGACAACGAGGGTGCCTTCCGCTCCACGCTGGAGAAGCTGACCGACCTGCCGATCGTCGGCGACGTGCGCGGCAACGGGTTCTTCTACGGCATCGAGCTCGTCAAGGACAAGGTCACCAAGGAGTCCTTCTCGGACGAGGAGACCGAGCGCGTGCTCTACGGCTTCCTCTCCAAGGCGCTCTTCGACAACGGCCTGTACTGCCGTGCCGACGACCGTGGCGACCCGGTCATCCAGCTGGCGCCGCCGCTGATCTCGAACCAGTCCACGTTCGACGAGATCGAGCAGATCCTCCGGGCCACCCTCACCGAGGCCTGGACCAAGCTCTGATCATCAGACCGTAGGCTGAACGCGGCCCGGGTTTGCTCCTTCCGAGTGAGAAGGGCGACCCGGGCCGCGTGCTATTAGTACACCCGGTCATGTATCCCTACGGTGCGCAGTGACCGATCGGCCTGTCCTTCGTTCCCCCAAACGGGGGAACCAGATACCGAGCTGAGACCGAGGTGTACGCCATGGTGGCCCCGCCGGACAACGACGTGCTGTGGGCACGTTCCCTCCACCACTCCCTGGGCGGCTCCCCCGCGCTCAGCGGTGTCTCCCTCGGCGTACGCGAGGGCGAGATCCTCGCCGTGAGCGGCCCGCGCGGATGTGGAAAAACGACTCTGCTGCGCTGCCTGTCCGGGCAGCTCGCCCCTCAGGAAGGCGAGGTCTGGTTCAACAGCGCCCCCGTCCACACCATGAGCGCGCTCCAGCGCGAGCGGCTGCGCCGTGACCGGTTCGGCTGGATCGACCCGCGGCCCGCCCTGGTCCCCGAGCTCAACACCTGGGAGAACGCCGCGCTCCCGCTGCTGCTGCGCGGCTCCTCGCACCGCGCCGCCAAGGCCGCCGCCATGGAGTGGCTGGAGCGGCTCGACATCGGCGACTGCGCGCGCAAGCGGCCTACCGCGCTGCCGCAGGCCCAGCGCCAGCGCGTCGCCGTCGCCCGCGCCCTCGTGGCCATGCCCGCGGTCCTCTTCGCCGACGAGCCGACGGCGCCCCTGCACCAGGCCGACCGGGCCCAGGTCCTGCGCACCCTGACCGCCGCCGCCCGTTCCCACCGCATCACCGTCGTCCTCGCGACGCACGACACGGACGTGGCCGCGGTCGCCGACCGCACGATCCACCTGCTCGACGGGCGGCGCGTCAACTCCGTACGGCTCCACGAGGCGGAGGGGCGCGACGCGTGCTCGCTCTCCGTCTAGCCCTGGGCACCCACCCACTGGTCCTGCTGCGCAGACTGCTCGTCACGGCCGCGTCCGCCGGGGTCGGCTTCCTGCTGCTGTGCGCCCTCGGGTACGCCGTCGGGCACCCCGGCGAAGCACCGGCGGCCCTGCGCCGCCTCCTGTGGTGCCTGCTGCCGCTCGCGGCGACCGCGCACCTCGCCGTCGCCGTCGCCCGGACGGACTCCGCCCTCCGCCCGCGCACAGGGCTCTCCGCGGTGGGGCTCGGCCCGGCGCAGCTGGCCGTGCTCGCCGCCACCTCGACCGCCGTGTCCTGCACTCTCGGCTCGGCCGTCGCGCTCCTGGTCTTCCTGCACCTGCGGGGCGACCTGACGGGCCTGCCGTTCGACGGGGCCGCCTCCGAACTGCTGGCCGCCGGACGACCACTGCCGCTGGCCGGGGCGGTGACGCTGCTCGCCGTCGTCCCGCTGGTCGCGTCCCTCGCGGCGGCCGTGGCGCTGCGCCCGCGCCGCAAGCCCCTCCCGGACGAGGGCGCCGCCGCCCGCGCGGAGCGCCGCGAACCGCGGCGCCCGTCGGCCGCGCCGACCGCGCCGGCCGGGCTGCCGTGGGGCGTGGCCCTGATCGCGGTGGGCCTGGCGGTCGAGACGTACGCGGCCCGGGGCGCCTCCGGCGGGGTGGCGGCGCTGCCGCTGCCGGGGGGTCTCGGCGCCGGACCGTCCGGGGTGCTCGCCGGCTGGGTGCTCGCCGCCGTGGGCCTCGCCCTGGCCGGGCCGGGCGTCACCCATCTGTGCGGGCGCGTGCTCCAGGCGCTGCGGCCGGGCGCGACCCGGCTGCTGGCCGGGCGGGCCCTGATGGAGGAGGCGCGGCGCATCGGCCGGCCGCTGGGCGTGGCGTGCGCGGTGGCGTCGGCCACGATCACGGCTACCACGCTGTACGGGGACGGCGGCGCGCGTCCGTTCGGTCCGCTGACCGGGCTCGGCGCGGGGCTGGTGATGGCGTGCACCACGGCGACGCTGCTCACGGCCGCGCTGGAGTCCCGGCAGACCCGCTTCGACACGAAGGACGCGCTGCTGCGGCTGGGCGCGTCCCGGGCGCTGCTGCGCATGGCGGTGGCCCTGCGGGCGCTGACGCTGCTGGTCGTGTTCGCGCCGCTGACATGGGCCGTGGCGGCGCTGGCGGCGCTGCCGCTCGCGGCGCGCTGACGCGCCCCACTCACCGGCCCCGGCGCGCCGGACGAGGTGATGACGGCGGTTTCCCCCGCGCCGAGGACCGGCGGGCGACCAGCAGCGCGGCGGCCGGGAGCGGCATCGGGCCGGCGAACCGGAGGTGCGGTGCCGCCTCGCGCGGCGCCTCCCGCGCCGCCGCCGTACGGCCACCCCGGCCGCAGGACGCCGTGCCCGCGCCGGCCGCCTCCCCCGGCACGGCGTCCTGCGGCGCGGGTCCTCGGGCCGGAGCCGGTGTCGTCCGGCGTGAGCGGATGTCCTGATCCGGGGGGCGTGTGTCCTGCCGGTCCCTCCCGGGGCGGTGCCGGAACACGGTTGGGTGGGGGTGCGCCCCGGCCTCACCCCACCACACACACCACACCACCGGAGGAATCCATGACCGCCGTCGCCGGCGTCACCGTCCCCGACAGCCGCCTGACCCGCGAGGCCACCGAGCTCGTCCGGGAGGCGGCCTCGCCGACCGTCTTCCACCACTCGCGCCGGGTCTTCTTCTGGGGCTCCCTGCGCGGACTGTCCCGCGGTCTGAAGGCCGACCCCGAGCTGCTGTACGTCGGCGCGCTCTTCCACGACCTCGGGCTGACCGAGCGCTACCGCCGCGACGACCAGCGGTTCGAGATCGACGGCGCCGACGAGGCGCGCCGGTTCCTGCACCGGCACGGCATCGAGCCCGCCGCCGCCGACCTCGTGTGGCAGGGCATCGCGCTGCACACCACCCCCGAGATCCCGTGGCGCATGGCGCCCGAGGTGGCGCTCGTGACGGCGGGCGTCGAGGTCGACGTCCTCGGCATCGGCCTCGACGAGATCGACGCGCGGGCCCGCGACGAGGTCGTCGCGCTGCACCCGCGTCCGGACTTCAAGCGGCGGATCCTCGCCGCGTTCACGGACGGCATCGCGCACCGGCCGCACACGGCGTTCGGCACCGTGAAGGCGGACGTGCTCGAACGCTTCTCGCCGGGCTACGAGCGGGAGGACTTCGTCGACGTCATCCTGGACTCCGCCTGGCCGGAGTGAGGACCGTCCCGCCGGGCCTCGCCCGCGGGTTCACCGTGAACGTCGGCACGGTCGGCGCGGTCGGCGGACTCGTACCGCGAGCGGCGCCTGCCCGCCGGCCCGTGTTTCCGTCGGTGGCGACCGCCCGTGGTCTGCCGTTCCGCAGGGCCTATCGTGGCGGGCATGGCGCACACACCCCGGCACGGCCACGACCGCGAGATCGAGACGCTCCAGGAGTTCGACGAGGTGGCCGCGCGCGGCAGTCTCGTCGGGTACCGCCTCCAGTCCGTCGACCTGACGGAACGTTCAAGCGCGCTGCTCGCCCTCCCGGCGACGGGCGCCGTCTTCCTCGGCTGCCCGATGCCGCCGGACGCGGCGGCGAAGGTGCGGGCCGACGGGGCGCTCGTCTTCCCGCCCGTACCGGACCTGCCGTTCGACCCGTACCGGGGGCTGCTCTACTCCCCCGACGAGCTGTTCGCCGGCCTCGCCCGGCAGGGGTACGAGGGGACGCCGGACGCCCTCACGTACGCCTGGTTCCAGCGGACCAAGACCGACGGTGACATCTTCGGGTCGATGCTGCGCGCCGTGCACGACGACGCGGTCTCCGACGCGCTGGACGAGCACCTCGACGGCGCGCGCGTGGTCGGCGTGATGGGCGGACACGCCATGGCGCGCGGCACGGACGCGTACGCCGGTGCCGCCCGCCTCGGCCGGAGCCTGACCCGCGCGGGGCTGACCGTCGCGACGGGCGGCGGGCCCGGTGCCATGGAGGCGGCCAACCTGGGCGCGTACGCCGCGCCGCACGACGACGCGATGCTGGACGAGGCGCTGCTGCTGCTCGGCAAGGAGCCGTCGTTCGCCCCGTCGGTGGGCGACTGGGCGCGGGCGGCCTTCGAGGTGCGCTCCCGCTGGCCGGAGGGCGGCGGCTCGGTCGGCATCCCGACCTGGTTCTACGGCCATGAGCCGCCGAACGCCTTCGCGTCGCACATCGCCAAGTACTTCGCGAACGCCACCCGCGAGGACGGCCTGCTGGCCCGGTGCGACGCGGGTGTGGTCTTCCTGCCCGGCGCGGCCGGCACCGTCCAGGAGGTCTTCGACAACGCCACGCCCAACTACTACGAGTCGCGCGGCGAACCCACCCCCATGGTCCTGGTCAACCGCACCCACTGGACGGAGCACCTGCCCGCCTGGCCGCTGCTCCGGGCACTCGCCGCGGGCCGCTCCATGGAGCCGCGCATCGCGCTCGTCGACAGTGTGGAGGAGGCCCCGGAGGCGCTGCTGCGGCTAGCCGCCCAGTAGGCCCGGCGAGGGTGACGTAGGTGCGGCCCCAGCTCCACTCCGTACGTGTCCGGTCCCTGCCCTTCTCGCCCATGGCGCGGGCGGTGTGGCGGTCCGTCAGCCTCCGGACGAGCCGCTCGGTGACCGCCGCGGTGTCGCGGCCGTCGACGACGTGGCCGCTCTCGCCGTCCCGTACGGCGTCGGGGGCGCCGCCCGAGTCGCCCGCGTCCCGCGGATCGGGGCCATGAACGTGCTCGTCCGAACCCCGCGCCGTGCGGTGGCCTCGCCCGCGTACCCCCGGGTCACCGGGGCCGCGCTCACCGGCTGCACCGTCCGGAACGGTGCGTCCGCGAGCGCGTGACGGCGAGCCGTGGCGCGTCCGCGAATGCCCGGCCCCGCAGGCAACGTCCGGGCCCGTCCGCACGTCTGGCAGGGGTAACCACCTGACCGACGAACGGAGCCCACGTGCTCATAGGACTGTTGACGGCCGTCGCGGCCTCGATCTGCTACGGCACGGGCTCGGTCCTGCAGGCTGTCGGATCGCGCAAGT
This sequence comes from Streptomyces sp. NPDC006368, assembly GCF_040612535.1. NCBI lineage: Bacteria > Bacillati > Actinomycetota > Actinomycetes > Kitasatosporales > Streptomycetaceae > Streptomyces > Streptomyces sp. NPDC006368. The sequence goes on along the minus strand of NZ_JBEXQK010000031.1, from coordinate 67,469 downwards.
CCGCCCGGCGTGAGGCCGCCGCGGGGCTCACCACCCAGCACGGCGGCCCGTCCCTGTCATCGACCGCCAAAGCGGCGATGACCTGGGAGTTCGCCGTCGGTACGATCCTGGATTTCGTCGGTTTCGGGCTGGGGGCGCTGGCCGCGCGGACGCTGCCGCTGTTCCTGTCCCAGACGGTGATCAGCGCGAACCTGGTGATCACCGCCGTACTGAGCGTGAAGCTGCTCGGCATCCGGCTGACCCGCGCCGAGTGGACCTCGATCGGCGTCGTCTGCTCGGCGCTGGTGCTGCTGGCCACGGCGGCGGGTCCGGAAGGCAGCGGGCACACGCCGATCGCCACGCACTGGTGGCTGCTGGCCGTGTCGCTGCTGCTGATGGTGGGCGGCACGGTCGTCGTACGGCTGCTGGGGGCGCGGGCGGCGATCCTGGCCGGCCTCCTGTCCGGTCTGGGGTTCGGGGCGCTGGGAGTCGGCGTGCGCGTGCTGAACGGCGTCGACCCGTTCGACCCGCGCGCCCTGTCGGCGGATCCGGCGCTGTACGCGATCCTCGTGGCCGGGGTCGGCGGGATGTACCTGCACACGGTCGCGCTCCAGATCGGCTCGGTGAACGGGGCGACCGCGGCGCTGGTGGTCGGTGAGACCGTGCTGCCGGGCATGGTCGGCGTGCTGTGGCTGGGGGACGCGTCACGGCCCGGGTTGGCGTGGATGGCGGTGCTGGGCTTCGTGCTGGCGGTGGCGGGCGCGGTCGCGGTGGCGTGGTTCGGTGCGCCGGAAGGGGAGCCGGAGCCGGTGGGGGACGAGCCCCGGCAACTCGCCCGCGTCGGCTGAGCGGCCCCCTCGTAGACTCCCGGCAGGGGGAGATGAGACATGGGGCTACGGCTCAAGATAGGTGCCACGATCACCGCGACCGCCGCGCTCGCCGCTCTGGTGACGGGGGTTCAGGTGCCGCGGTTGATGGAGGACCGGGGCCGGGACCAGGCGATGGAGCGGCTCATCGTCGCCGAGCGGGTCTACCGGGAGGACGGCCGGGCCCGCTTCGGGCTCCGGATCAACCCGTCCGACGCGCCCGACGAGCTGCGCCGTACCGTCCGCCAGGGGCGTCGCGCCACCTATGTGCAGGCGTACGGTGACCGTCGCATGATCTGGGCGGCGACCTGGGCCGGTGACGACCTCCTTGCGCTCAAGCAGTTCGAGGACCCGCTGTCGGACGAGCTCCAGGCCGGTATGTTCCGGGCGGGCGCCGTCGGTACGGCGGTCGCCACCCTCATCGGCCTGCTGCTCGCGACCCGGCTGGGCCGGCGGCTGCGCCTGTCGGCGCGGCGGGCCGAGCAGATCACCGGCGGCGACCTGGAGGCCCGGCTCCCCCAGTCGGGGCGGGACGAGATCACCACCCTCACCCGGGCCGTGAACACCATGGCGGACGCGCTGGCGGAGCGGCTGCGCGCGGAGCGCCAGGTGACGGCGAACATCGCGCACGAGCTGCGCACGCCCGTCGCGGGGCTGGTCGCCGCTGCCGGGCTGCTCCCGGACGGCAGGGCCGAGTCGATGGTGAGGGAACGGGTCGCGCGGATGCGGGATTTGATGGAGGACGTCCTTGAGGTCGCCCGCCTCGACAACGGCGGCGAGGAGGCCGACGTACGGCTGGTGGAGCTGGGGGGCCTCGCCCGGCGTGCGATCCGGGCGGCCGAGACGGGCCAGGACGTACGCCTTGACATCGTTGCCGACGCGCTGGTGGAGACCGACGCGCGGCGGGTGGAGCGGGTCCTCGCGAACCTGGTCAGCAACGCCCTGCGGCACGGCTCCGCGCCGGTCGTGGTGGAGGTCGAGGGCGGCGCGGTCCGGGTCCGCGACCGGGGCGCCGGCTTCCCCGAGCACCTGCTGGCGCACGGGCCCCGGCGCTTCCAGACCGGCGCGGTCGGCACCGGGCTCGGCCTCGGAATGACGATCGCCGCCGGTCAGGCGCGGGTGCTGGGCGCCCGGCTGACGTTCACGAACCCGGAAGGCGGCGGTGCCTGCGCCGTACTGGACCTGTCGGCGTCGGTACGGGACGACGCGCGGCGCAACGTGCCCGACGAGCCTCCCGGGGGCTGACGCCCGTCAGTCCAGCACCACCACCTCGTGGGCCGCGAACGTCACCCCGACCACCGCCCCCTCCTCCGGCGCGTCGCGCAGCGCGCACTCCGCCTCCAGGAGCGGGCCGGCGTCCGGGCGGAGCCGTACCGCGACGTGGTGGCCCCGGAACGTACGCCCGTCGACCGTGCACCGCAGCCCCTCGGCCGGGTCTCCGAGCCGAACCCCGGCGGGCCGCACCAGCAGCCGCGCGGCGCCCTGCGGCGTACCGGTGGGTACCGGGACCTCGCCCCACGCGGTGGCGGCGGCGTCGCCGCTCACCGTCGCCTCGGCCACGTTGTCGAAGCCGAGGAAACGGGCGACGAACTCGGAGGACGGTCGCTGCCACACGTCCAGCGGGGTGCCGCTCTGCTCGACGCGCCCGTCCCGCATGACCACGACCCGGTCGGCCAGCGCGAACGCCTCGCCCTGGTCGTGCGTGACGGCGAGCACCGTCGTACCGAGCCGTGCGAACAGATGCCGCAGTTCACCCACGAGCCGTTCGCGCAGCCCCCGGTCGAGCTGGCCGAGCGGCTCGTCGAGCATGAGCAGCCGGGGGCTGGGGGCGAGCGCGCGGGCCAGGGCGACGCGCTGCTGCTCACCGCCGGAGAGGGCGGCCACGGAGCGCCGTTCGGCGCCCGGCAACCCGACGAGATCCAGCAACTCCCGCACCCGGTCGGCCTGTTCCCGCCGCGACTCGCCCCGCATGCGCAGCCCGAACGCGACGTTGCCGCCCACGTCCCGCTGTGGGAACAGCTGGTGGTCCTGGAACATCAGCCCCACGCCGCGCCGGTGCACGGGCACGCCCGCCTGGTCGGCGCCGCCGAGCAGCACCCGCCCGGCGTCCACCGGCTCAAGACCCGCGACGACCCGCAGCAGGGTCGACTTGCCGCTGCCGCTCGGGCCGAGCACGCACACGATCTCGTGGTCGGCGACGTCCAGCGACACCGCGTCGAGCGCGGTGCGCGATCCGAACCGTACGGTCACGCCGTCAAGACGCAGCATGTCAGAACTCTCCGGAGCGTTCGGTCGGACGGATGCGTTCGAGCAGCAGCAGCGCCACCGCGCACACCACCATCAGGATGGTCGACAGGGCCATGGCCTGGCCGTAGTTGAGCTCGCCGGGCCGGCCGAGGAGCCGCGCCACGGCCACCGGCAGCGTCGGGTTGTCGGGCCGGGCGATGAACACGGTGGCGCCGAACTCCCCCAGGGACACGGCGAAGGCGAACCCGGCGGCCACCAGCAGCGCCCGTCGCACCAGCGGCAGGTCCACCTCGCGCCACACGCGCCACGGCGACGCGCCGAGCACCGACGCCGCCTCACGCAGCCGCGCGTCCACCGCGCGCAGCACGGGCAGCATGGTCCGTACGACGAAGGGGACGCCGACCAGCGCCTGGGCGAGCGGCACCAGGATCCACGACGAGCGCAGATCCAGCGGCGGCTCGTCCAGCGTGATGAGGAAGCCGAAGCCGACGGTGACGGCGGACACGCCCAGCGGCAGCATCAGCAGCGCGTCGAAGCCGCGTACGAGCCGCCCGGCCCGCCGCCGGGTCACCGCGGCCGCCGCCAGCCCGCCGATCACGAGCGCGATGGCGGTCGCGGCGAGCGCGTACCGGAGCGAGTTGCCGATGGCCTCCACCGGCGGTACGAGGAAGGTCCCGCCACCCGCGCCGGCGTCCTGGAGCGCCCGGTAGTACGTGAGCCCGTCCGGCCCGCCGAAGGACCGTGCGACGAGGACCGCCAGTGGCAGCAGGAGCAGCAGCGCCACAGTGAGCAGCACGGCGCCGAGCAGCGCCCACTGCCCGGCCCCCCGGGGCCTGCGGGCGGTGCCCGCCGCGTCCACGAGCCTCAGCGCGGTCTCCCGTCCGCGTACCGTCCGCGTGTGCACCGCGAGGATCGCGCCCACCGCCACGAACTGCACCAGGGTCAGCACCGCCGCCGTGGGCAGGTCGAGCAGCTGCGCGGTCTGCCGGTAGATCTCCGCCTCCAGCGTGGCGTACGCGGGCCCGCCGAGGATCTGGACGATGCCGAAGGAGGTGTACGTGAAGAGGAAGACCATCAGCGCGGCGGCGGCCACGGCGGGGGCGAGCGCGGGCAGCGTGACGCGCCGCCACGCCCCGAGCCGGGAGGCGCCCAGCACCCGCGCCGCCTCCTCCTGCCGCGGGTCGAGCTGCGCCCACAGGCCGCCGACCGTGCGGACGACGACGGCGTAGTTGAAGAAGACGTGGGCCAGGAGGATCGCCCACACGGTGGTGTCCAGCCGTACGCCCCACAGCTCGTCGAGCAGCCCGCCGCGCCCGACGAGCGCGAGGAAGGCGGTTCCGACGACGACGGTCGGCAGCACGAACGGCACGGTGACGACGGCCCGCAGCACCTGCTTGCCGGGGAAGTCGAGGCGGGCGAGGACGTACGCGCCGGGCAGCGCGACCAGCAGGGTCAGCGCCGTCGAGGCGCACGCCTGCCAGGTGGTGAACCACAGCACGTCCAGGATGTCCGGGCGGCTCAGCACCTCGCCGAGCCGCCCGAACCGCCAAACGCCGTCCGTCCTCAGGCCGCGCCCGACGATCGCGGCGACGGGGTAGGCGAAGAAGACGGCGAAGAACACCACGGGCAGGGCCATGAGCCCCGCCCGCAGCGCCCCGCCCTTGACGTCCTTTACTTCAGGACGAGCGAGGACCACGACTGGATCCACTGGTCACGGTTCTCGGCGATCTTCTCGGGGGCCACGGTGTGCGGCTTGTCGACCGTCGCGCCGTGCCGGGTGAACAGCTCCGGCAGCGTCGCGTTCTTGATCACCGGGTTCACGAACATCTGCAGCGGCATGTCCTCCTGGAACTTCTCGCTGATCAGGAAGTCGATGAGGGCCTTGCCGCCGTCGGGGTTCTTCGCGCCGGTGAGCAGGCCGGCGAACTCGGTCTGCCGGAAGCAGGTGCCGGTGGAGACCCCGGTCGGCGCCTCGGCCGGCCGCGGGTCGGCGTACAGCACCTCGACGGGCGGGCTGGAGGCGTAGGAGACGACGAGCGGCCGGTCGCCCTTGGCCTTCTTGCCGCCGGCGGAGCCGGAGAACTCCTGGTTGTAGGCGAGCTCCCAGCTGTCGACGACCTTGACGCCGTTGGCCTTCAGCTTCTTCCAGTAGTCCTGCCAGCCCCCGTCGCCGTACTGGGCCGCCGTACCGAGCAGGAAGCCGAGGCCGGGCGAGGACCGCTCCGGGTTCTCGACGACGAGAAGGTCCTTGTAGGCGGGCTCGGCGAGGTCGTCGAAGGTCTGCGGCGGCGCGAGCTTCTTGTCGGCGAAGTACTTCTTGTCGTAGTTGACGCAGATGTCGCCGCTGTCCACGGGGGTGACGCGGTGCTTGTCCTTGTCGAGCTGCACGGCGTCCTGGACCTGGTCCAGGCCCTTCGCCTCGTACGGTTCGAAGAGCCCGTTGTCGAGCGCGCGGGAGAGCAGGGTGTTGTCGACGCCGAAGAAGACGTCGCCCTGCGGGGCGCCCTTGGTGAGGACGGCCTTGTTGACGGCCTCGCCGGCGTCGCCGCTCTTGAGGACCTTGACGGTGTAGCCGGTCTGCTTGGTGAACTCCTTCAGGACGGCCGGGGAGGCGTTGAAGGAGTCGTGGCTGACGAGGGTCACGGTCTTCGACTTCGTACCGCCGTCGCCGGACGCCTTGTCCGAGTCGCCGCCGCAGCCGGTGAGCGTGGTGACGCCCAGCGCGGCGGCCAGCGTGCCGACCGCGATCTTCTTGGTGGTGCTCACTGAGATTCCTCCTGGGTATGACCAGGAAGAGACGCGGCCCTGCCCACCCGTCGGGCGGGTGGGCAGGGCGCAACAGCTCGAGTAACGACCGAACTTCCTACCCAGAATGACCTGGGCGAGGTTCAGAGGGTCTGCAGCCGCCGTGCTTGTTCCCAAGCGTGTGCCGCACTCTCAGCGCTGTGGCGCTCCCCTGTCGGAATATGCAGATGTGTTCGAGCCCAGACTACAAGGTCAGCGCTCTGCCGCCGCGAGCTGTCCACAGGCGCCGTCGATCTCCTGACCGCGCGTGTCGCGGACGGTGACGGGCACGCCGTGGGCGGCGATGGCCTCGACGAACGCCTTCTCGTCCTCGGGGCGCGACGCGGTCCACTTCGACCCGGGGGTCGGGTTGAGCGGGATCAGGTTGACGTGTACCCGCTTGCCCTTGAGGAGGCGGCCGAGCAGGTCACCGCGCCAGGCCTGGTCGTTGATGTCGCGGATGAGCGCGTACTCGATGGAGACGCGGCGGCCGGACTTCTCGGCGTACTCCCAGGCGGCGTCCAGTACCTCGCGGACCTTCCAGCGCGTGTTGACGGGGACGAGGGTGTCGCGCAGCTCGTCGTCGGGGGCGTGCAGCGAGACGGCGAGGCGGCACTTGAAGCCCTCGTCGGCGAAGCGCAGCATGGCCGGGACGAGGCCGACGGTGGAGACGGTGATGCCGCGCTGCGAGAGACCGAGCCCGTCGGGCTCGGGGTCGGTGAGGCGGCGAATGGCGCCGACGACCCGCTTGTAGTTCGCGAGCGGCTCGCCCATGCCCATGAAGACGATGTTGGAGAGGCGGGCCGGGCCCCCGGGGACCTCGCCGTCGCGCAGGGCCCGCATGCCGTCGACGATCTGGTGCACGATCTCGGCGGTCGACAGGTTCCGGTCGAGCCCGGCCTGGCCGGTGGCGCAGAAGGGGCAGTTCATACCGCAGCCGGCCTGCGACGAGATGCACATCGTCACGCGGTCCGGGTAGCGCATGAGGACCGACTCGACGAGCGTGCCGTCGTGCAGCCGCCACAGGGTCTTGCGGGTGGTGTCGTCGTCGCACGAGATGTGCCGTACGACCCTCATCAGGTCGGGCAGCAGCTCGGCGGCGAGCTTCTCGCGCGACGCGGCGGGGATGTCGGTCCACTGGGCCGGGTCGTGGGCGTACCGAGCGAAGTAGTGCTGGGACAGCTGCTTGGCGCGGAACGGCTTCTCGCCGATGGCGGCGACGGCTTCCTTGCGCTCGGCGGGCGTCAGATCGGCGAGGTGACGCGGGGGCTTCGTGGCTCCGCGAGGCGCGACGAATGTCAGTTCTCCCGGGACGGGGCGTGCCATGACCTGGTACTCCTCAGTAAAGACGAGGCCGCGGTCCTGAGCCGGGAGACCTCACCGGATGATCCCCGCGGTGCGCGGGGCCGAAAGGGCCCGCCGCCTCGACGCGACGAGCCCTTCCAGGGTAACCGGATCCCGATTCAGCCTGTTCCGACGAAGACCACCAGCGACAACCACACCACCGGCGCCGTCGGCGACAGCGAGTCGAGCCGGTCCATACCGAGCCGATCCGCGGCTACCGCCGCCTGGCACCGTGGCCCTCCGTCACCCCGCTCCGACAAAGACCACCAGCAACAACCACACCACCGGCGCCGTCGGCAACAGCGAGTCGAGCCGGTCCATGATGCCACCGTGGCCCGGGAGCAGCGTGCCCATGTCCTTGATGCCGAGGTCGCGCTTGATCATGGATTCGCCGAGGTCGCCGAGCGTGGCGCTCGCCGCGACCGCGAGGCCGAGCAGCAGGCCCTGCCACCAGGTGCCGCCGTCGATCGCGAACTCCATGCACAGCGCGCCCGCCGCCATCGCGAAGGTCACCGCGCCCAGGAGCCCCTCGCGGGTCTTGCCGGGGCTGATGCGCGGCGCCAGCTTGTGCGTGCCGAAGCGCCAGCCGACCGCGTACGCGCCGGTGTCGCTGACCACCGTCAGGAGGAGGAAGGTGAGCACCCGCCACGGGCCGTCGTCCGCGGTGAGCATCAGCGCCACGAACGTCGCCAGGAACGGTACGTAGAACGCGGCGAAAAGCCCCGCCGTGACGTCCCTGAGGTAGCCCTCGGGCGGTTCGGTCATGCGCCAGACGAGCACCGCCAGCGCGGTGAGCGCCATGGCGACCCAGGCGCCTTCCGCGCCCCGCACGTAACCGGCCACGACCATCGCCGCGCCGCCGACCGCGAGCGGCACGAGCGGCACCTTGATGGACTTGCGCTCCTGGAGGCGGGAGGTCAGCTCCCACAGTCCGACGACGACCGCGACCGCGATCACGCCGACGAACACGGCCTTGACGACGAAGAGCGACGCGAGGATGACCACGCCGAGGCCGACCCCGACCCCTATGGCGGCCCGCAGGTCCCGGCCGGCCCGCTTCTTCTGCTGCGGCCGGTTCGGCGGGCCCGGCTGCTCCGGAGGCTGCGGTGCTCCCGACGGCGGGATGGGCATGGGCTCCTGCGGCATCTCGTCACGGACCGGGGGACCGCTCAGCGGAGCGGTCCCCCGGTCACGGTGGTCGTCCTGGTATCCGCCGGGCGCGTCCGGGGCGTCCCGGACGTCCGGCACGATGGGCATGGGCCGCGTCTGCTGCGCCTCACGCCCATCGTATGCGGGACCCGCCGGGGTCGCCGGGGCGTGCCCGGCAACGAGCCCCTGGTCGGGCGGACCCCAGTGACCGCCTCTCGGCGGGGTCCCCCAGGATGAGTCGTTCATCAGACCTCGAGGAGCTCGGCTTCCTTGTGCTTGAGCAGCTCGTCCACCTGCGTGACGTACTTCGCGGTGGTGTCGTCGAGCTCCTTCTCGGCACGCCGGCCCTCGTCCTCGCCGACCTCGCCGTCCTTGACGAACTTGTCGATGGTCTCCTTGGCCTTGCGGCGCACGGAGCGGATCGAGATCTTGGCGTCCTCGCCCTTGGTCTTGGCGACCTTGATGTACTCGCGGCGGCGCTCCTCGGTCAGCTCGGGGAACACCACCCGGATGATGTTGCCGTCGTTGCTCGGGTTGACGCCGAGGTCCGAGTCGCGGATGGCCTGCTCGATGTTGCGCAGCGCGCTCTTGTCGAACGGGGTCACCACGGCCATGCGCGGCTCCGGCACGGAGAACGACGCCAGCTGGTTGATCGGCGTGATCGCACCGTAGTAGTCGGCGACGATCTTGTTGAACATGGCCGGGTGCGCACGACCGGTACGGATCGCGGCGAAGTCCTCCTTGGCGACCAGGACGGCCTTCTCCATCTTCTCCTCTGCTTCGAGGAGGGTCTCTTCGATCACCACTTGCTCCTGCGTGTCTTGAGTAGGCGCGTCTTTACGCTCTGCACGGTGTCCGACCGGCAGGGCTTTGTCCATCCCCGGATCAGGGCACCGGGGGACGAGACGGGTCGTGTCCGGTCGGGCCGGTCAGGTCCGGGTGCCCTGGTCGCTCACGAGAGTGCCGATCTTCTCACCCTTCACGGCGCGGGCGATATTGCCCGCGGCGAGCAGTTCGAAGACGAGGATCGGCAGGTTGTTGTCGCGGCAGAGAGTGATGGCGGTGGCGTCCGCGACCTTGAGGTCGCGGGAGAGCACCTCGCCGTACTCCAGCGCGTCGAACTTCACCGCGCCCGGGTTGGTCTTCGGGTCGGAGTCGTAGACGCCGTCCACGCCGTTCTTGCCCATGAGCAGCGCCTCGGCGTCGATCTCCAGGGCGCGCTGCGCGGCGGTGGTGTCGGTGGAGAAGTAGGGCATGCCCATACCGGCGCCGAAGATGACGACGCGGCCCTTCTCCAGGTGGCGAACGGCGCGGAGCGGGATGTAGGGCTCGGCGACCTGCCCCATGGTGATGGCCGTCTGGACCCGCGAGTCGATGCCCTCCTTCTCCAGGAAGTCCTGGAGAGCGAGGCAGTTCATGACCGTACCGAGCATGCCCATGTAGTCGGAGCGTGCCCGGTCCATGCCGCGCTGCTGCAGCTCGGCCCCGCGGAAGAAATTGCCACCGCCGATCACTACGGCGATCTCCGCGCCGTCGCGTACGACCGCGGCGATCTCGCGTGCGATGGCGTGTACGACGTCGGGGTCGACGCCGAGGCCGCCGCCGCCGGCGAACGCCTCACCGGACAGCTTCAGCATGAAGCGGCCGGCCTTTTTGCCGTGGATGTCGTCGCCCTGTGCGGCGCCCTGATTCATGGAGATCTCCTCGTGCACATACGAAGAAGGCCATTGCCGGGGTACTGGTGGTCCCTAGCGGCAATGGCCTCCTCGTCAGATCTGCGGGCGTCCGGCGCTCACGCGGCCGACGTCCACGTGGGAAACCCTAGCGGGCCGCCCTGTCGATCGCGTACCGGCTCAGATGCCGACCTTGATGCGGCTGAAGCGCTTCAGGGTGACACCGGCCTCGTCCAGGATCTGCTGGACGGACTTCTTGTTGTCGAGCGCGTACGGCTGGCCGAGGAGGGTGGCCTCCTTGAAGAAGCCGTTGACGCGACCCTCGACGATCTTCGGCAGCGCGGCCTCGGGCTTGCCCTCGGCGCGCGTGGTCTCCTCGGCGACGCGGCGCTCGGCCTCGACGACCTCGGCCGGAACGTCCTCGCGGGAGAGGTACTTCGGGGCGAAGGCGGCGATGTGCTGCGCGACACCCTTGGCGATCTCGGCGTTCTCCTTGTCGAGCTCGACGAGAACACCGATCTGCGGGGGCAGGTCCGGCATGGTCCGGTGCATGTACGCGGTGACGTAGCCGCCGGAGAACTGCGCGAAGCGGTCCAGGACGATCTTCTCGCCGAGGTTGGCGTTGGCCTCGTCGACGTACGCCTGGACGGTCTTGCCGGGCTCGATCTCGGAGGCGAGCAGCGCCTCGATGTCGGCCGGGGCGGTCTTGGCGACGTGCTCGGCCAGGGCCTGGGCGACGCTCTGGAACTTCTCACCCTTGGCGACGAAGTCCGTCTCGCACTTCAGCTCGACGAGGACACCGGAGGTGTTGTCGTCGGCGATGAGGGAGACGACGGCGCCGTTCTCGGCGGAGCGGCCCTCGCGCTTGGCGACGCCCTTCTGGCCCTTGATGCGCAGGGCCTCGACGGCCTTGTCGACGTTGCCGTCGGACTCGTCGAGCGCCTTCTTGCAGTCCATCATGCCGGCGCCGGTGAGCTCGCGGAGCTTCTTGACGTCAGCGGCGGTGTAGTTCGCCATGATCTGTGAATCTCTCTCGAAGTCTGGAAGATCTACGAAGATCTACGGGTGGACGGCGGGAGCTTCGTGGGCCCCCGCCGTCATCCGAACCTGAAAGGGTCAGGCCTGCTCGGCGTCCGCGGCCGGAGCCTCGGCAGCCGGAGCCTCGGCGGCGGGGGCCTCGGCGGCGGGGGCGTCCTCGGCCGGGGCCTCGGCAGCGGCCTCGGCCGGCTTGTCGGCGGCCTCGTCGGACTCCGCCTTCTTCTCGCCACCCTCGAGCAGGTCGCGCTCCCACTCGGCCAGCGGCTCGCCGGCGGCCTTGTCGCCCGGCTTCTGGTCGCCGGTCGCGGCGCCGGAGCGGGCGATGAGGCCCTCGGCGACGGCGTCGGCGATCACGCGGGTGAGCAGGGTGACGGAGCGGATCGCGTCGTCGTTGCCCGGGATCTTGTAGTCGACCTCGTCGGGGTCGCAGTTGGTGTCGAGGATCGCGACGACCGGGATGTGGAGCTTGCGCGCCTCACCGACGGCGATGTGCTCCTTCTTGGTGTCGACGATCCAGACGGCGCTCGGCACCTTCTGCATCTCGCGGATGCCGCCGAGGGTCTTCTCCAGCTTGGCCTTCTCGCGCGAGAGGACCAGGAGCTCCTTCTTCGTCAGGCCGGACGCCGCGACGTCCTCGAAGTCGATCTGCTCGAGCTCCTTGAGGCGCTGCAGACGCTTGTAGACGGTGGAGAAGTTGGTGAGCATGCCGCCCAGCCAGCGCTGGTTGACGTACGGCATACCGACGCGCGTCGCCTGCTCGGCGATGGCCTCCTGGGCCTGCTTCTTGGTACCCACGAACATGATGGAGCCGCCGTGCGCGACGGTCTCCTTGACGAACTCGTAGGCGCGGTCGATGTACGACAGCGACTGGAGCAGGTCGATGATGTAGATGCCGTTGCGCTCGGTGAAGATGAAGCGCTTCATCTTCGGGTTCCAGCGACGGGTCTGGTGACCGAAGTGGACGCCGCTCTCCAGCAGCTCCCGCATCGTGACGACGGCCATGGCCGTATCTCCTTGGTTCTCGGTTATGTCCTGACGCCCCGACGCGCTGCTGCCACGGAGGACCGAAGAGCGCTGCCACGACTTTTGAGGGCGGTGGCGGGGCGTGCGAAGTCGACCCGGTGACCCGGGTCGCCAGAAGAAGTGTACGGGACCTTGGCAGTGACGGGTGACGGCGTTGTCCACAACGCCCCCGCCGTCCACAGGCCCGAGCGCCGGGACGCCCGCGCACCGAGAGTGGTCCCATGCGGACACTCATGTTGACCCTGCTCCTGGCGGCCCTCGGCACCCTGTCCGGTCCCGTGGCGTCCGGGACGGCCTCCACGAACCCGGCCGCTTCCAGGGCTCCGGGGGCTTCCCGGGACCTGGCTGCTTCCGGGACTCCAGTGGCCATCGGGGCTTTCGAGGCCCCCTTGGGGACGGCGACCTCCGGGGCCTCCCGGGCCACCTGGGCCTCCCGGGCCTCCGGGGCCACGGGGGCTACCGGGGGCACGGCGGCCTCGGGGTACTTCCGGGCCACCACGGCTTTCGGGGCCACCGGGGCCTCCCGGGCCTCCGAGGCCTATCTGCCCGACGTCGCCGCCACCTGGCCCGTGGGCCCGCCGCGGCCGACGGTCGTCCGTGGCTGGGAGCCTCCGGCCTCGCCGTACGGGCCGGGTCACCGCGGCGTGGACCTCGGTGCCGCGCCCGGTGCCCCGGTACGGGCGGCGGCCTCGGGCACGGTCTCCTTCGCCGGCCCGGTGGCGGGCCGCGGCGTCCTGACGATCGCCCACGCGACCCCGGGGACGCCCCTGCGCACCTCCTACGAGCCGGTCCAGCCCCTGGTCCGCACGGGCGCCCGGGTCACGGCGGGCCAGGTGGTGGCCCGGCTGACCACCGCGCGGCCCCACTGCGCGCCGACGTGCCTGCACTGGAGCCTCCGCCATGGAGACACCTACCTGAACCCGCTGTCGCTCCTCCCGCCGCATCTCCTGCACCGCCCACCGTCCCGCCTGCTGCCCTTGCCGCCCGGGTAGGGCGGACCGGGCGGCGGGACCGGGCGCCGGGACCGGAGTGGGTGCGGACGGGAAGGACCGGAAGGACTCAGGGGGTGCCGTGGACGCCGTGGAGGGCCATGGAGACCGCCGTCTCGGCGATGGACGCGGGGTCCTCCGCCGCGCCGAGTTCGATACGGCGGACCGCGGCGTCGACCACGCCCTGGAGCAGCATGGCCGTCAGGCGCGGCTGCGGCCGGCCCAGTTCCGCGAGCGCCTCGACGATCATGGCGATGAGCCCGCCGTGCGCCGCGCGGATCTTCTCGCGGGCGCCGTCGTCCAGCTCACCGGCCGAAATGGCCACGACCGCGCGGTGGCGCCGGTCGCCGACGAGCTCCAGCTGCTTGCGTACGTACGCCTCGACCTTGCCCTCAGGGGTGTCCGCGCGCTCCATCGCCGCCCCGACCTCCGCCGCCCACACGGGGAAGTCCACCGCGCACAGCTCCTCCACCACGGCGGCGCGCGAGCGGAAGTACTCGTACACGGAGGACCTGGCCAGGCCGGTCCGCTCGGCGAGCGCGGGGAAGGTCAGCGCCTCCGTCCCGCCCTCGGACAACAGAGAACGCGCGGCGTCCAGCAGGGCGCCGCGCTGCATGGTCCGGTGCTCGGCCACGGAAGCCGCTCGAATCCTGGGCACGGCTCCACTTTACGGCCGCTCGTTCGACATCAGCGTCCTACGTCGGCGAGCTTTGCCCTCAGTTGCAGGACGGACTTGGTGTGGATCTGGCTGACACGGCTCTCGGTGACCCCGAGCACATTGCCGATCTCGGCGAGGGTCAGCCCCTCGTAGTAGTAGAGCGTGACAACGGTCTTCTCACGTTCGGGCAGCGTGTTGATCGCCCGGGCGAGCAGCCGTCTGAGCTCGCGGTCCTCGGCGACCTCGACGGGGTCGTCCGCGGCGGTGTCCTCCAGCGTGTCCATGAGGCTGAGCCGGTCGCCGCCCTCACCGCCGGCGTGCAGCAGCTCCTCCAGGGCGACGACGTTCGCCAGGGACAGCTGGCTGAAAACCGCGTGCAGGTCCTCCACGGAGACGCCCATCTCCGCGGCGACCTCGCCCTCCGACGGCGTGCGGCGGAGCTTCGCCTCCAGCGTGGCGTACGCGCGCTCCACGGCACGCGCCTTCTGCCGCACGGAGCGGGGAATCCAGTCCAGCGCCCGGAGTTCGTCGATCATCGCGCCGCGAATACGGGTGATCGCGTACGTCTCGAACTTGATCGAGCGGCCGATGTCGAACTTCTCGATCGCGTCGATCAGTCCGAAGACTCCGGACGAGAAGAAGTCCGCCTGCTCCACGTTGGACGGCAGCCCGACGCTGACCCGGCCGGCCACGTACTTCACCAGGGGCGAGTAGTGCAGGATCAACTGCTCCCGCAGCCGCTCGTCGCCCGTGTCCTTGTACGACCGCCACAACTCGTCGAGGGACGAGGGCGCGGGCGGCCGCACGGCACCCCGCGCAGCGGGGGGCACCGCTGCGCGGTCGGACCCGGAGGTGTGCTGGGGCTGGGGCATGCGTCGCCTTGGGCCGTTCTGGGTGAGCTGGGACGGATAGCGGAGGAGGTAAATGTGGTGAGCGTAGCGTGACTGGACGGTCGCAGTGAGCTAAGGAGGCTGCTTCATGCCTTCGCGCGAGGGCGTGCCGTCGACCGCGTCCTGGAATGCGGCCGCATCTTCGAATGGGACCGGTGGAGCCGGCGGCGCGTACGCCGGCCCTTCGGGCGGCACGGGGAGCACTGCGAAGGTCATCGGGATCACCTTTTCACCCGAATGCTGCAGGTCAAGTACCGCCTCGCCGGGCGTTCGGGCGGTGTATCGCCCACTTCGTCAACTCCCAGCCGTCACCGCGGCGTTCGACGAATCCGAGAGAGTGGAGTTCGTACAGTCTGCCGACCGCCTCGTCAACGCCGGTGCCCGCGCCGCGCGCGACGTCCGGCCCGGTGACGGCCGTCCCACGCGCGGGGAGGGCTTCGAGCACCCGTTTGCTGACCGGGTCGAGCAGGTCG
Source organism: Streptomyces sp. NPDC006368 (assembly GCF_040612535.1). NCBI lineage: Bacteria > Bacillati > Actinomycetota > Actinomycetes > Kitasatosporales > Streptomycetaceae > Streptomyces > Streptomyces sp. NPDC006368. Next base: position 52,356 of record NZ_JBEXQK010000031.1, on the reverse strand, counting down.
CGGGGCAGGACGGGCCCGCGCCGGGCGGGGGCGAGATCCCCGATGTCCCCGACGAGTTCGGCGACTTCGGCGGCGTCGGTGACCAGGACAGCCTCGCCGCGCAGCAGTTCGTGCACGCCGGCCGAGAGCCCGCTGGTGACCGGCCCGGGTACGCCCATCGTGTACCGGCCGAGCCGTCGCGCGCAGCGGGCCGTGACCAGTGACCCGCTGCGGTACTCGGCCTCGATGACGACCGTGCCGCGGGTGAGGGCCGCGATGACCCGGTTGCGGAGGACGAACCGGCTGGGCGTGGGATGACTGCCGGGGGGCAACTCCCCGACCAAGAGCCCCTGTTGCGCGATGCGCCCGATCAACCCGGCGTGCCCGCGCGGGTAGGCGACGTCGACCCCGCAGGCGAGGACGGCGACGGTGGCCCCGCCGACGGCCAGCGCGCCCCGGTGCGCGGCGCCGTCGACGCCGAAGGCCGCACCGGAGACGACGACCCAGCCGCGCTCGGCGAGTCCCGAGGCGAGGGTCGCGGCCACATGGGCGCCGTACGGCGTGCACGCCCGCGCGCCGACCACGGCGACCGAACGCAGCGCCCATCGGCGCAGATCGGCGTGGCCGCGCACCCAGAGCCCTACGGGCCGGGCGTCGCCGAGGTCGTCGAGCTGGCTCGGCCACTCGGGGTCACCCGGCACGACGAACCGCCCGCCGACCGCGTCCACGGCCGCCAGGTCCCGCTCGGGCGTGACGACCGCCGCGCGTCCCCGCATGCCCTCGATCCGGCGCTCGCTCGCCCCGGGCAGCGAGCCCTCCACGTAGGGGTGGGAGGTCAGCCGCCGGAACAGTTCCACGGGTCCCAGCTCCCGCAGCCAGCGTCCGCCGTGCTCGTCCCCCGGTTCGACGATCCGGGTCAGCGCGGCCCGCGCCAGCCGCTCGGGCTCGCTCACACCCCCGGCCATGGCGCACCCCCGCTCATGTCCAGGCCCTCGTCCCCGCCTGTACGGCGGCTCATGGTGCCGCTCCGGCTTCCACCGGCGCCCCGCGGGAGATCCCGGTGCGCAGCTCCAGCGCCAGGCCGACGTCGCCGGCGTGGGGCCGGTCCCGGCCCGCGAGGTCGGCGAGGGACCAGGCCACCCGCAGCACCCGGTCCAGCCCGCGCGCCGTGAGCAGGCCCCGCTCGACGTCCCGCTCGGCCACGTCGAGCGCGCCGGGGGCGACGCGCCAGCGGGTGCGCAGCTCGTGGCCGGGCACTTCGCCGTTGACGGTCCACGGGGTGCCCCGCAAGCGGGCGGCGGCCCGGTCGCGGGCTTCGAGCACACGGGCGGTCACCGCCGCCGTGGTCTCCCCGCGACCGCCGTGGCCCATCAGATCGGCGCGGGAGACCGGCTCGACCCGCACGCGCAGGTCGACGCGGTCGAGGAGCGGGCCCGACAGCCGCGACTGGTAGCGGCGGATCACGGAGGGTGGACACTCGCAGCCCGCACCGTGCAGGGTGTGGCGCCCGCAGGGGCACGGATTGGCGGCCAGCACCATCAGGAACCGCGCGGGCAGCCGCACGACCCCCGCGCTGCGCGCCACCACCACGTGTCCCGACTCCAGCGGCTGGCGCAGGGCGTCCAGCGCCTTGCCGGAGAACTCGGGAGCCTCGTCCATGAAGAGGACGCCCCGGTGCGCCAGCGAGACGGCGCCGGGTCTCGGCAGGCCGTTGCCGCCGCCCACGAGGGACTGCATCGTCGCCGAGTGGTGCGGGGCGCAGTACGGCGGCCGGCGCACCAGGGGCTCACCCGGGGGCAGGATGCCCGCCACCGAGTGGACGGCGGTGACCTCCAGGGACTGCTGCCGGGTCAGCGGCGGCAGGACGCTCGGCAGCCGCTCGGCCAGCATGGTCTTGCCCGCGCCCGGCGGGCCCGAGAGCAGGAGGTGGTGGCCCCCGGCCGCCGCGGCCTCCAGCGCGACCCGGGCTCCCCGCTGTCCGGCGACGTCCGCGAGGTCGGGGCCGTCACCCGGATCGGGGGCGAGCCCGGTGCCCACCCCGGCGCCGGGCACCAGCAGTCCGGCCAGCATGGCGTCGGGGCGCCCCTCCTCGTCCGGCTCCTCGTCCGGCACCGGCTCGTCCGCGAGCACGGCGATGAGCTGCCGCAGGCTCCGTACGCCGAGCACGGACACGCCCGGGACCAGGGTGGCCTCGGCGGCGCTCCGCTCCGGCACGACCACCTGCTGGTAGCCCGCCTCGGCGGCGGCGAGCACGGCCGGCAGGACGCCCCGCACGGGCCGGACCCGGCCGTCGAGACCGAGCTCGCCGATGAGGACGAGATCGGCGATGGACCGGGGGTCGATCCGCTCGGCGGCGCCCAGCACCGCGCACGCGACGGCGAGATCGAAACCCGAACCGCTCTTCGGTACGGAGGCGGGGCTGAGCCCCACCGTGAGCTTCTTCTGCGGCCACTCCGCGCCGGAGTTGACCATGGCGGCCCGTACCCGGTCGCGGCTCTCCGACAGGCTCTTGTCCGGCAGCCCGACCAGGGTGAACGCCGCCACTCCCGGCTCCAGGTCCGCCTGGACCTCGACGACCACGCCCTCGACGCCGACCAGCGCCACCGAACACGTCCGTGCGAACCCCATCAGGCCACCCCCCGCACGTGCTCCACGACGGGCGCGCCGCGCCGGGGCAGTAGCACCCCGACCAGGTCGATGCGCACGCCGCCGGGCGGTGGTCCGCCATGCCTCTCCAGCCAGCACGCGCCGAGCCGTCTGAGCCGGTCGGCCTTGGCGGGCGTGACCGCCGCCATCGGGTGTTCGAAGGCTCCGGCCCTGCGGGTCTTGACCTCGCAGACGACCACCGTGTCGCCGTCCCGGGCGACGATGTCGATCTCCCCGGTCCGCCCGCACCGCCAGTTCCGTGCGAGCACGTCCATTCCGGACCGGCGGAGCCGGCGAACCGCCAGCCTCTCGCCGTACTGCCCCAGTGCCCCCGTCGCGTTCATCTCGGCACCACCTCCGTCACCGACTGTGACGGATCGGCACCGAGGTAGTGGATCTTGGTGGAGAACCGGCCGGTTGGGGATAACTCCGTCACCCACACCGGTGAAGCGCTCACCGCTGGGCGCCCCGGGGCATCAGCTGCCGGGCAGCTCCAGATCGCTCTTGTTGAGCTCCTCGATGTTCACGTCCTTGAACGTGAGCACCCGTACCTGCTTGACGAACCGCGCCGGCCGGTACATGTCCCAGACCCACGCGTCCGCCATGGACACTTCGAAGAAGACCTCACCCTGCACCGAGTGCACCTGCATCTCGTAGTCATTGGTGAGGTAGAAGCGGCGCTCGGTCTCGATCACGAATTTGAACAGACCGACGACATCGCGGTACTCCCGGTAGAGCTTCAGCTCCATCTCGGTCTCGTACTTCTCGAGGTCCTCGGCGCTCATGGCATGTTCCCCTTCAGCCGTGCGTCCCCCCATTGTGCGCCGGCCGTCCGCACCCCTAGACGATGTCAGGGGCCAGGACCAGCGGCGCACTCGGGGGCCCCTCGACGAGCAGCGTGCGCAGCAGCTCGGCGAGTCGTGTCGGATACACCGTCTCACGCGTCGCCGACAGTTCGGCGTAGGTCCACCACCTCAGCCCCGTGACGCTGCGCGCTTCGAGCTCGGTCGGGTCCGCCAGCGCGACCGCGGCCGAGGCCTGCCGCGTACGGGCCAGGTAGTACCACTCGTCCTGGTCCCAGCGCCGCCCCGCGAACGGGAACGAGCAGAAGCGCTGCCAGACGACCGGGCCGAGCTCCACATCCGTGAGCCCGGTCTCCTCCGACAACTCCCGCAGGGCGGCCTCCTCGTGCGTCTCGTCGCCCTCCAGCCCGCCGCCCGGCGTGAACCACCAGGTCGTGTCCGGGTCGTCCGGTTCGTAACCGTGCAGGAGCAGGATCCGGTCGTCCGGGTCGAGCAGTACGACCCGCGCGACCCTGCGCGCTTCCTCAGCCATGCGCACCCCGAGCACCCGCGCCGGTCCTGGGCCGACGCGTCAGGCGCCGCGCGAGCGGCCCGTACGCCGCGCCGCCCAGGATGAGCACCGCCCCGGCCACCACCGACCCCAGCACCAGCGTCACCGGCCCCGGCCGCGACACGCCCCCGGGCAGCTCGGCGAAGCCCTTCGGCCGCTCCACCAGGCCGCCGGGCGGCCATGCGATGGCGTCCACCCGCGCGCTGACCGCGCTGCGCGGAACCGAGCCGCGAGCGGCGTCCTGGAGATGGACCCGGGAGTCCTGCGAGCCCATGCGCTCGTCGCCGAGCAGGAAGAGCCGCCCCTGGGGCACGGTCACCGAGAACGGCGTCGACGCCGGCCCCCGCGACCGCAGATACGGTTCTGCTACCGGTGTGCCGTTCACCGTGAGCCGGCCCTGTGCGTCGCAGCAGGCGACCTTGTCGCCACCCACGCCGACCACCCGCTTGACCATCGGCAGATCGCCCCAGGTGGAGTCGGTGAACACCACGACGTCGCCGCGGCGCACCTCGACGCCGTCTATCCGCTGGGCCAGCACCCGGTCCCCGGCGGCGACGGTCGGGGACATCGAGTCGGTCGGCACGGTGTACGGCTGGTACTGGACGGCTCCCCAGACGAATCCGCCGAGGAAGAGCACACAGCCGACGGCCACGGCCAGCCCCGACAGCGCACTGCCGAGACGGCCGCGGCCGTCGTCCGTACGTTCCGTACCGTTCATCCCAGCGCTCCCCACCGTCGGAGACCGACCCTGGGACCGGCCCCGGAGGTCGGTCCGCGCGACCGATGCGGAGCGCGACCGATCCGGGGACGCGGCCCGCAGATCGTGATCTGGGATCGCACCCTACCCGGGCTCACCGAACGGCAGCGAGCCTCTTCCTGCGCCACAGCACGATCGGCAGCGCGCCCGCGAGCCCCAGCGCCCCCGGCCCGACGGCCGCGGCGGTGGCGGCGCTCAGCCCGGGCTGGTCGAAGGTGTCGGGCACCGGGAGGGTGGACCAGCGGTTGAGGGGCCAGGCCACGACGACCGCACGGCCGACGACCTTGTCGTTGGCGACCGTGCCGTTGCCGGGCAGCTCCTGGTGGTAGCGGGAGTCCAGCGAGTTCTGCCGGTTGTCCCCCATCACCCAGATCCGGCCCTCGGGCACCTTGATCGGACCGAACGGCTCGTCGTCGCACGGGGTGGAGCCCGGGGCGATGTACGCGGTCTCGTCGAGCGGCTTCCCGTTCAGGGTGACCTTGCCGCCCTTCTTGCACTGCACCGTGTCCCCGCCGACCGCGATGACCCGCTTGATGAGGTCCTTCTCCTCCGCCGACGGCATCAGACCGATGAAGCTCAGGAACTCCTGCAGAGGGTTGGGGTCGACGGTGGGCTCGCCCTCCAGCCAGCCGCCCGGGTCGTGGAAGACGACGACCTCGCCCCGCTCGGGTTCCGAGCCGAACCACGGGGTCAGCTTGTCGACCAGGACCCGGTCGCCGCGCTGCAGCGTGTCCATCATCGAGTCGGAGGGGATCGAGAACGCCTGCACCAGGAAGGTCTTGATCAGCAGCGCCAACAGAAGGGCGATACCGATCAGCAGGGGCAGTTCCTTCCAGAAGGAACGCGGCTTCCTGGGCCCGCCGTCCCCGCCGTCCTCGTCCACGCCGCCCTCAGCGTGCCCGGATCCGGGGGAGGGCTCCCCGGCCGATCCGGACGAACCGGCGGAAGAGGGCCCGGACGCGTGCTCCGGCCTCTCCTCGGGCTCGTCGTGTCCGGATCGTGCGCCGACCGCCAAATCCCCCACATCCACTCCTCACTCCGTGCAACCGCCCGCCCCATAGCAAGGGCAGGCCCACCACTCCCATAACGAGCGGGAGTTCCGCAGGGCTCGGGAGCCGGATCGTTCCGTTCAGAATCCGAGAGGACACACTATGCGACGCGTCGAGCGGCGGCGCAGTCCCGCCCCGCGAGTCCGGCACGGAGGCGAAGGTGTCCGGTTCCTCCAGCCGGCGCCAGTGGTCGAAGGGCCAGGCGATGAGGACCGCCGTGCCGACCACTTCCTCCTCGGAGACCGTCCCCTGGAAGGGCTCGTCCAGGTGGAAGCGGGAATCCGCCGAATTGGCGCGGTGGTCCCCCATCACGAACAGCCGTCCGGCGGGGACCTTCACCTCGAAGGTGATGGTTGAGGGGACGTTTCCCGGGTTCACGTACGGCTCGTTGAGGGGGACGCCGTTGACGGTCACCCTTCCCTCCCGGTCGCAGCACCTGACGGTGTCCCCGCCGACCGCGACGACCCGCTTGATCAGGTCCTGTTCGTCGTCGGAGGGCAGCAGGCCGATGAAGGCGAGGCCCTCCTTGACCTGCTTGATGACGACCGGGTCCACGTCCTTCGGCGCGTTCTCCTCACGCAGCCAGCCGCCGGGGTCCTTGAAGACCACGACGTCACCGCGCTGCGGCTTCGACCCGAACCAGGGCGTGAGCTTGTCCACCAGCACCCGGTCGTCGATGCGGATCGTCTGCTCCATCGATCCCGAGGGGATCACGAAGGCCTGGACGAGGAAGGTCTTCAGCACCAGGGCGATCATCAGCGCCACGGTGATCAGGATCGGGATCTCCTTCACCGCCGACCGCTGCCTGCGCCGCTTCACCCGGCGGGCCAGCTTGCGCCGCTCGGCGCGCCCCGGCAGCGCGCGGCCGCCGTCCGTCGGCCGGGAGCCGGTGGGCAGCCGCGTGTCGGCCCGGTGGCCGCCGCGCCTGCCCCGGTTACCCATGGCCTCCGCCCGGCGTCCGCGCCTCCGGCACCTCCGGTACGTCACGGAAGGCGCCGGTCGGCGCCGGCGATCCCCAGCGGCCGAAGGGCCAGCCGATCCAGTCGGCCCGGCCGATCACCTTGTCCACCGGGACCACGCCGCCCCCGGGCTCGCCGAGGTGGTCGCGCGAGTCACGCGACTGGCTGCGGTGGTCTCCCATGACCCAGAGGGTGCCCCGCGGTACGACGATGTCGAAGGGCACCTGGGACGGTGCGTCGCCGGGGTGGAGATACCCCTCGTCGACGGGTACGCCGTTCACCTCGACTCTTCCCCCCTTGTCGCAGCACGTGACCCGGTCGCCCCCCACGCCCACCACGCGCTTCACGAAGTGGGTGTCGGCGGGCTCGGTCAGGCCGAGCGCCGCGCCCGTCGCGTGCAGCAGCCCGGTGACGGGGTCCCGCTCCGGGGCCTCGCGCACGAAGGAGCCGGTGCCGTCGAAGACGACCACGTCCCCGCGCCGGGGCTCGGACCCGAAACGGTACGCCAACTTGTTGACCAGCACCCGGTCCCCGATCCGAAGAGTGGGTTCCATGGAACCGCTGGGGATCTGGAAGGGCTGCACGACGAACTGGCTCAAGAGCAGCAGGAATACGGCGCAGGCGAGGCCGAGGAGCCCCGGTCCACGCCATGAGCGCCCGGCGAGCCGGCGCGAGAGCCGGTCCGGGAGCCGGCCGGAAAGCACGGAGCGCGGCCCCTCCTCCCTGTCGGAGGAGCGGTCGCGCTCGGTGTGCTGTGTTTCGGTGTCCATCGGGGCTCGATGGTATCCGGCCGCCCCGTGGACCCCCCGCACGGCGGAGGTGAGCCGGGGCTCAGTTGTCGCGCTTCTCCTTGATCTTCGCGGCCTTGCCGCGCAGCTCACGCAGGTAGTAGAGCTTGGCGCGACGGACGTCACCGCGGGTCACGAGCTCGATCTTCTCGAAGATCGGGCTGTGCACCGGGAAGGTGCGCTCGACGCCGACGGAGAAGGAGACCTTGCGGACCGTGAAGGTCTCGCGGACGCCGGAGCCCTGGCGGCGGATGACGACGCCCTTGAACTGCTGGATACGGGAGCGGTTGCCCTCGATGACGCGCACGTGGACGTTCACGGTGTCACCGGGACGGAACGCGGGAACGTCGGTGCGCAGCGACGCGGAGTCGACGGTGTCGAGCAGGTGCGACATGAGTGTCTGCTTCCTCGCTGATGCCACAGGTCATCAGCGGAATATCGTGATGAGGTTTCGGGGTGCCTACGCATCGGGCGGGCGTCATGACCCCCTGTGGCAGGGGCGCACGCCGGACGTACGGCAGCGGCCTATTCTTCCACGGCCCCGGGCCTGCGCCAAAATCGGCCACCGGGCTCCGGTGCCCAGCCGAGGATGGACAGGGTTTCCCGGTCCTTCTTGTCGAAGGCGGCGGGGTCGCAGCGCTCGATCAGGTCGGGCCGGTTGCGGGCGGTGCGGCGCAGCGCCTCGTCCCGCCGCCAGCGGGCGATCTTCCCGTGGTGGCCGCTGAGGAGGACGTCGGGGATCGGGCGCCCGCGCCACTCGGGGGGCTTGGTGTAGACGGGCCCCTCCAGCAGGTTGGCCATGGCGCCGGGAGCGAAGGAGTCGTCCTGGTGGGATTCGGCGTTGCCGAGGACGCCGGGCAGGAGCCTGGCCACGGCCTCGGTGATGACCAGGACGGCGGCTTCCCCGCCGGCGAGGACGTAGTCGCCGATGGAGACCTCGTAGACCGGTATCCGGGTGGCGTACTCGTCCATGACCCGGCGGTCGATGCCTTCGTACCGCGCGGGCGTGAAGATCAGCCACGGCCGCTCGGAGAGTTCGACGGCGAGTTCCTGGGTGAAGGGCCGTCCGCTGGGGGTGGGAACAACGAGGACCGGGCCGTGGGCTCCGGCCTCGTACCCGTCGGCGAGTGTCTCGTCCAGGGCCTCGCCCCAGGGGCCGGTCTTCATGACCATGCCGGGGCCGCCGCCGTAGGGGGTGTCGTCGACCGTGTGGTGGCGGTCGTGGGTCCACCGGCGCAGGTCGTGCACGTGGACGTCGAGCTGCCCACGCGCGCGTGCCTTGCCGACGAGCGAGACGTTCAGCGGTTCGAGGTACTCCGGGAAGATCGTGACGACGTCGAGCCGCATCAGGAGTCGTCCTCGGCTTCGGCGGCGTACTTGCCCCCGGCGCCGTCCTCGGGTTCGGCGGCGTCGCGGGCGGAGGCGATCTCGGCGCGGTCGTCGATGAGCCCCGGAGGCGGGGTGATGACCGCCTTCTGCTCGTCCAGGTCGATGTCGGTGACGATCTCCTCGACGAAGGGGATCATGACCTCGGTGCCGTCGGGCCGCTCCACCACGAACAGGTCCTGGGACGGCAGGTGCGAGATCTCCGTGATCCGCCCGACCTCGGTGCCGTCGGCGAGGACCACGTCCAGGTCGATGAGCTGGTGGTCGTAGTACTCGTCGGGCTCCTCCGGCCGCTCCTCCGGGTCCACGTCGGCGATCAGCAGGGTGTTGCGCAGCGCCTCGGCGGCGTTGCGGTCGCGTACGCCCTCGAACCGCAGCAGCAGCCGGCCGCTGTGCACCCGGCCCGTCTCGATGGTCAACGGCCCGGCGGAGGCCGGGTCCGTGGCCAGTACGGCGCCGGGCGCGAGCCGCAGCTCCGGCTCGTCCGTCCGCACCTCGACGGTGACCTCACCCTTGATGCCGTGGGCGCGGCCGATCCGTGCGACTACCAGCTGCACTGCTCACCTCTCCAAACGACGTACGAGACGACGTACGACTGATGTACGAGCACGAACACGGGCCGGGGAGGGCCGTAGCCCTCCCCGGCCCGTGCCGGCACTGTGGGAATCCGGGACCAGCCCCGGACCCCCTGTCTGACTTTGCTCAGCGGATGTGGTCCACGTCGACGAGGTCGACCCGGATACCACGGCCGCCGATGGCACCCACGACGGTACGCAGGGCGCGCGCGGTGCGGCCGTTGCGGCCGATCACCTTGCCGAGGTCGTCGGGGTGCACCCGGACCTCCAGCACGCGCCCGCGGCGCAGGGTGCGCGAGGCGACCTGCACGTCGTCGGGGTTGTCGACGATGCCCTTCACGAGGTGCTCGAGAGCCTCCTCGAGCATGCTCAGGCCTCGGTCGACTCGGTGGACGCGGCGTCGGCCTCGTCCGCCTTCTTGTCGGCCTTCTTCGCCTTCGGGGTGATGGCCTCACCCTTGGTGTCGTCGCCCTCGATCGCCTTCGCGAAGGCGTCGAAGGAGGCGCGCTTGTCTTCCTTGGTCGCCGGGGCGAGCAGCGGCTTCTCGGGGGCCGGCAGGCCCTTGGCCTTCTGCCAGTCGCCGGTGAGCTTCAGAATCGCGAGGACCGGCTCGGTCGGCTGGGCGCCGACGGACAGCCAGTACTGCGCACGCTCCGAGTCGACCTCGATGCGCGACGGGTTCTGCACCGGGTGGTACAGGCCGATCTCCTCGATGGCCCGGCCGTCACGGCGGGTACGGGAGTCGGCGACGACGATGCGGTAGTGAGGCGAACGGATCTTGCCCAGACGCTTCAGCTTGATCTTGACTGCCACGGGTGTGGTGTCTCCTGGTCTTGACGTGGTTGGGCACGACGAGATGTCGCGTGGGGTTGCGGTACCCGAGTGCCCGATGGACGCGTCAGCCGGAGGAGAGAGGGGTCCTGTTCGACTGTCGAGTACAGCTAGCCATTGTGCCACACCACGCGGGGTCAGCCGGCCGCGCCCACCGCTTCGGGAATGCGGAAGGGCTTCCCGCAGCCGCCGCAGACGATCGGCGCCTGGGCCAGCACCGAGGGGACCACGCGTACGTTCCGCCCGCAGTCGCAGACCGCCTTGACCCGCACCCCGCCGCCCGAGGAGCCGTGCCGGGCGGCCGGGCCCCGGAAGGAGCGCTTGGTGTCGGCGGCCGTGGCGGCCGTGTGCGCCTTGAGGGCGCGCTGCAGCCGTTCGATCGTGGGCCGGTACCGGCGCTTGGCCTCGGGGGTGAGCGTGACCAGTGAGAAGCCGCTGCTCGGGTGCGGCTCCTCCGGGTGGTCCAAACCCATCTCCTCGGCGATCGCCAGGAATCTGCGGTTGTGGTAGCGGCCGGCGCGTGAGGTGTCGCGGACTCCTCGCGCGGCGGCGATGCCGTGGACTGCCTCGTGGAGCAGTCGCTCGAACGAGAGCTCGGCGCCACAGGCGGACGACGACTCTCCGATCAGGGATTCGGGCGCGGCGAGATCCGGCAACTCGGGGTGGTGCCGCTGAATGTCGGCCCACGCCTGCGCCAGCTCTGCGGCGAGAACAGGTGGTGTCGTGCTCACGTCGTGACAACGAGCCGGGGTGCTCCCGGGTTCCATTCCGGGGCAACCCAAATAATTTGCACGTACCCGTCAGTTGCCGTTGATGCGCCCTGACGAGGGCCAGTGCGCTGATCTGCGCCGGAAGGCGCACAGCTCCCACCAAGGTGGTACGTAGCACCGCGTACGCCCCGGCGCCCACGCCCCCGCGTGCGGCGGGACTTCGCGCCCCGGGCGCCCGGGGCGTCCCGGGGTGGTGGGCCCGGGATGTGACAGTACTCCGGCTCACGGGGGCGCACGGCGGGGGGCCGTTGCCATGGCGGGAATCGCTCGGCGACCCCACTATGGGAGAAGTTCGTGCCGACTCGGGGGCGCACGCCCGGGGCACGCAAGCATTGCGACCCAGCCTCTGGACTTGGGGACGGATGCGGGGTTCCCTGGGCATCGGAGTACGAGCGCACGTACACGGGGGCTGTCAATCAGGGCACAGACGCACAGATGGACCTCTCGGCGGATTGGGGCGCTTTCGATGACACCCATGCTCGTCCAGCACCACCCCCACCCGGCCTCGGCCCCTCCGGCGACGGACGCGCCCGGCCGTGCCCGCGACTGGGCCGAGATCCAGGAACGGATGCTGGTACCGCTTTACGAAGCGGTGTACGAGCATCTGGAGGTCGGCACCGGGACGCGGCTCCTCGGACTCGGCTGCGGTTCGGGGCTCGCCTTGCTGATGGCCGCCGCGCGCGGCGCACGCGTGACGGGGGTCGACACCGACCACGCGCGCGTGGACCTGGCCAAGGAACGGCTGCTTCCCGGCTCGGCCGACGCCGCGGGCCACGGCGAGACGAAGCTGCTGTACGGCGGGCCCGCCGAAGCCGCGGATGCCACCCGTCCGGCGTACAACCTCATCACCGCCTTCCAGCCGATCGGCTGCACCGCGGGAGACTCCGAAGGTCTGGTGCCCGCCCTGGCGAGCGGCGTACGGCTGGCGGAGCGGGGCAGCGCCGTGGTGCTGGCCGGCTGGGGTCCGCCCGAGCGCTGCGCCACCTCGACCGTGCTGCGGGTGGCGGGCCGGCTCACCGAGCGGCTGCGTACGCGCGTCGGCTGGCGCCCCGCGACGCGGGACGACCTGGAGGACGTCGCGGCGCGGGCGGGGCTGAAGCCGGACGGTTCGGGACGGGTGGCGTGCCCCTTCGGGTACGCGGACGTCGACAGCGCGGTACGTGGCCTGTTCTCGACGGGGCTGTTCGACGCGGCGGTGGAGGCGTCGGACCAGTCGACCGTCGAGAAGGAGGTCACGGAGGCCCTTCACCCGTACGTACGCCCCGACGGAACGGTCTGGATGCCGAACGTCTTCCGCTACCTGGTCGCCAGAATCCCCTGACGGGCCGGGGAGGGCCGGCGCCTCACCGGTCGGTCTCCCGGTCTACCGGTCGGTCTCCTGGTCGGTCTCCTTGGCGAGACGGGGAATGCCGGCCGCCCGGTAGGCCGCGGCCTCCTCCAGCGTCTCGTTCTCCAGGAGCGCGGTCGCCAGCGCGTCCAGCCGGGACCGGTGCTCCTGGAGGAGCCGGCAGGCGCGTTCGTAGCACTCGTCGACGATGCGGCGCATCTCGTGGGCCACCGCGTCCAGCGTCGCGGGGGCGGCCGAGAGTCCGTACGCCTGCTGCGCGTCGCCGGGGATCGCGCTGAGCCGGCCGACCCGTTCGCTCATGCCCCAGCGGCCCACCATGCCGCGCGCGATGTGGGTGACCTGTTCCAGGTCGCTCTCCGAGCCCGTCGTCACGACCCCGAAGACGACGTGCTCGGCGGCCATCCCGCCCAGCGCGCCGATGATGCGGCCCCGGAGGTATTCCTCGGTGTACGCGTACTTGTCGGCGTCCGGCGTGGACAGCGTCACGCCGAGCGCCCGCCCGCGCGGGACGATCGTGACCTTGCGGACCGGGTCGGCGCCCGGCTGCACCATGCCGAGCAGCGCGTGACCGCTCTCGTGGTACGCCGTGCGGCGGCGCTCCTCCAGGGGCATGACCAGGGCGCGTTCGGCGCCGAGCTGGACCTTCTCCAGCGCGTCGGAGAGGTCCGCCCGGGTGACGCGGGTCTGCCGGCGTTTGACGGCGAGAAGGGCGGCCTCGTTGGCGAGGTTGGCCAGTTCGGCGCCGGTCATGCCCGGTGTCGTGCGGGCGACCTGGAGGAGGTCGACGTCGTCGGCGAGCGGGATGTCGCGGGTGTGGATCCGCAGGATGGCCTCGCGGCCACCCCGGTCGGGCGGGCTGACGTGGACGATCCGGTCGAAGCGGCCGGGCCGGGTCAGGGCGGGGTCGAGCACGTCGGCGCGGTTGGTGGCCGCGAGGACGATGACGCCCTCGGAGCCGGAGAAGCCGTCCATCTCGGTGAGGATCTGATTGAGCGTCTGCTCGCGCTCGTCGTGCCCGCCCATCGCGGCGCCGCCGCCGCGGACGCGCCCGATGGTGTCGATCTCGTCGATGAAGATGATCGCGGGGGCCACCTTGCGGGCCTCGTTGAACAGTTCGCGTACGCGCGAGGCGCCGACACCCACGATCATCTCGATGAACTCGGAGGCCGACGCGGAGAAGAACGGCACGCCCGCCTCGCCCGCCACCGCGCGCGCGAGCAGCGTCTTACCGGTGCCGGGCGGGCCCGCGAGCAGCACGCCGCGCGGCATCTTGGCGCCCATGCGCCAGTACGCCTCGGGGTTCTTCAGGAAGTCGACGACGTCGTTCAGCTCGCCCTCGACCTCGTCGATCCCCGCGACGTCGGCGAAGGTGGTGCGCTCCCCCGCCGTGAGCTCGACCGGCTTGGGCGGGGCCTTGCGTCCGAGCATGCCGCCGGCCGCACCCAGTCCGGAGCGCATCCTGCGGGCGATGAACAGCCAGATGAGGACGAGGAGCGCCAGGGGGGCGAGCGACAGGAACAGGTTGGCGAGGAGGTTCGGCCGCTCGACGACCGGTTCCGCGGTCACGGTGACCTTCTGCCTGGTCAGCTGTGCCCAGAGGTCGTCGTCGGCGAAGGCGGGCCGCTGGGTGGTGAACCGGTCCTTGTTCTTGAGCTCGCCTTCGATGGCGTCACCCTTGGAGTAGATCCTGGTGACGTTGCCGCCGGCGACCTGTTGGCTGAACTCGGTGTACGAGATGGTCCGGCCCTCTCCCTCGCCGAAGACGGACAGGGCCAGATTGGTGAGGCCGAAGACGACCAGCGCGGCGAGGAGCAGTCCCACCCAGCCGCCGGGCATCCTCCGGCGGGGCGGCGGTGGGGGCGGCGCGCCTTCGGAGCGCCAGGGCTGGTCGGTGCGGTCGCGCGGGGGTACGGAATTGGCCACGCTGCCATGATGCGAGAAGGGCGTGGAACCGGCATTACGGGCGGCGGGGCGCCCGGTGGCGTACACCGTGGCCGGTACGCGTCAGGGGCGCCCACCCGTGGTGGACGCCCCTGACAAGCGCGGTGCTCAGCCCATGAACTTCTTGAACTCGTCCGGCAGCTCGAAGTCCTGGCCCGGCTGGCCGGCCGGCAGCCCGAACGCGCCGCCCTGCTGGGCCTGTTCGCGGCGGGCGGCGGCGGCCTGCTCCTCGGCCTTCCGCTTCATCGGGTTGCCGCTCTTGCGCTTGCCCTTGGCCTGCTTGACCTGCTTCTTCTGACGACCGGGGCCGCCGCCCATGCCCGGGATCCCCGGCATGCCCGGCATTCCGCCGCCCTGGGCCATGCGGGACATCATCTTGCGGGCCTCGAAGAACCGCTCGACCAGGTTCTTGACGGCGCTGACGTCCACACCGGAACCGCGGGCGATACGCGCCCGGCGCGAGCCGTTGATGATCGTCGGGTCCTGGCGCTCCCCCGGCGTCATCGACTTGATGATCGCGGCCGTACGGTCCACGTCACGCTCGTCGATGTTGTTGATCTGCTCCTTCATCTGCGCCATGCCCGGGAGCATGCCGAGCAGCTTGGAGATGGAGCCCATCTTGCGGACCTGCTCCATCTGGGCCAGGAAGTCGTCGAGCGTGAAGTCCTTGCCCTTGCTGCTCGCCAGCTTGGAGGCCATCTTGGCGGCCTCTTCCTGGCTGAAGGTCTGCTCGGCCTTCTCGATGAGCGAGAGCATGTCGCCCATGCCGAGGATGCGGGACGCCATGCGGTCCGGGTGGAACGCGTCGAAGTCGTCCAGCTTCTCGCCGTTGGAGGCGAACATGATCTGGCGGCCGGTGACGTGCGCGATCGACAGGGCGGCACCACCGCGGGCGTCACCGTCCAGCTTGGACAGCACGACGCCGTCGAAGCCGACGCCGTCGCGGAAGGCCTCGGCGGTGTTGACCGCGTCCTGACCGATCATCGCGTCGACGACGAAGAGGACCTCGTCGGGGCTGACGGCGTCGCGGATGTCGGCGGCCTGCCGCATCAGCTCCTGGTCGATGCCGAGCCGGCCGGCGGTGTCGACGATGACGATGTCGTACTGCTTGGTCCGCGCGTACTCGATGGAGTCCTTGGCGACCTGGACGGGGTCACCGACGCCGTTGCCGGGCTCCGGCGCGTAGACGCCGACGCCGGCGCGGTCGGCGACGACGGAGAGCTGGTTGACGGCGTTGGGGCGCTGGAGGTCACAGGCGACGAGGAGCGGGGAGTGTCCCTGGGTCTTGAGCCAGAGGCCCAGCTTTCCGGCGAGGGTCGTCTTACCCGCGCCCTGGAGACCGGCCAGCATGATCACCGTCGGCGCGGTCTTGGCGAAGCGCAGGCGGCGGGTCTCACCGCCGAGGATGCCGATGAGCTCGTCGTTGACGATCTTGATGACCTGCTGCGCGGGGTTCAGCGCCTGCGAGACCTCGGCGCCGAGCGCCCGCTCCTTGACCTGCTTGATGAAGGCCCGGACGACGGGCAGCGCGACGTCGGCCTCCAGCAGCGCGATCCGGATCTCGCGGGCGGTGGCGTCGATGTCCGCCTCGGACAGGCGTCCCTTGCCCCGGAGGTTCTTGAACGTCGCTGCAAGGCGGTCGGAGAGGGTATCGAACACGGTGGTCGCGGATCCTCGGGTGTCGGGGTCGGGCGGACGGTCGCCCCCAAGGGTATCCGGCCCGCGGGCATCCGCATCAGCCCTGGTGCCGAAGCACCTGCCGGTCGGTCGGGCGCGAGGCGCGGGGAGGACG
Source organism: Streptomyces sp. NPDC006368 (assembly GCF_040612535.1). Classification (NCBI taxonomy): domain Bacteria; kingdom Bacillati; phylum Actinomycetota; class Actinomycetes; order Kitasatosporales; family Streptomycetaceae; genus Streptomyces; species Streptomyces sp. NPDC006368. Next base: position 36,182 of record NZ_JBEXQK010000031.1, on the reverse strand, counting down.
CACGCGGGGGCGGGGCCCGAGCGCGGGGCGCGTCCGCGGGCGAGGGGCGTGCGCCGTCCGCGGCTCACGGGCTGCGGAGTGCGGCCTCCACGGTGCGGGCCACGTCGGCGGCCTCCGCCGGCGGGAGCGGGGCGCCCTTCGGGTCCGTGACGTAGAAGGCGTCCACCGCGTTGGCGCCGAGCGTCGAGACGTGGGCGCTGCGGACGCGGATCGCCGCCGTGTCCAGGGCGTGGCCGATGCGGTGGAGGAGGCCCGGGGCGTCCTGGGCGCGGACCTCGATGACCGTCGCCAGCGTCGAGCCCGCCGCCGCGACCGTCACCCGGGCCGGCGGCGCCTGGACGCCGCGCCGCCGCCGGTACGCGGCCTCCCGTTCGGCGAGCCGCGTCCGGATGTCCAGGGAGCCGTCCAGCGCCCGGACGAGGTCGGCGCGCAGCCGGGTGGCCTGGGGCAGGGAGCCGTATTCGGCGGCGACGCGCCAGTTCAGTACGAGCACGGTGCCGGGTCCGAGCTCGGTGGGCAGTTCGATCGCCCGCAGGTCGGCCGCGCGGACGGTGAGCCGGTGCAGGGCGAGGACTCCGGCGACGGCGGGCAGGACGCCCGGCCGGTCGGGGAGGGCGATCAGCAGCTCGACGCCGACCGGTTCGGGTTCGGCGTGGTCGGGCGGGGTGTCGGTGCGCAGGGTGAGTACGGGTTCGCCGGTGCGGAGGGCCTCGATGGCGAGGCGTTCCTCCTCGGCGCCGGGCGCGGCCGGCTCGGGGGCCGGCGGGGTGTCGCCGGCGAGGACGGCCGCGACCCGTTTGACCAGGTCGGCGACCAGCGAGCCGCGCCACGAGGACCAGGCGGCGGGGCCGGTGGCCAGGGCGTCGGACTCGGTGAGGGCGTGCAGGAGTTCCAGCGTGGACGTGGAGCCCACGGCCGTGGCGACGGACCGGACGGTGGCGGGGTCGTCCAGGTCGCGGCGGGTCGCGGTGTCGACGAGGAGCAGGTGGTGGCGGACGAGGGTGGCGATGACGGCGATGTCGTGCCGGTCGAAGCCGATGCGGGCGGCGACGTCGCGGGCGATGGTCTCGCCGGCCACGGAGTGGTCGCCGGGCCGGCCCTTGCCGATGTCGTGGAGGAGGGCGGCGACGAGGAGGAGGTCGGGGCGGCCGACGCGGCGGGTGAGGGCGGAGGCGCGGACGGCGGTCTCGACGAGATGGCGGTCGACGGTCCAGGTGTGGACGGCGTTGCGCTGGGGGCGGCAGCGGACGCGTTCCCAGTCGGGCAGGAGGCGGGTGATGAGCCCCTCGGCCTCCAGGGCCTCCCACACGGGGACGGTCGGTTCGCCCGCGCCGAGGAGGGTGACCAGTTCCTCGCGGGCCTCGGCGGGCCACGGCACCGGCAGGGGTTTCGCCGCGGCGGCCAGGCGGCGTACGGCGTGCGGGGAGAGCGGCAGCCCGGACTGGGCCGCCGCCGCGGCGGCGCGCAGCGGGAGCACCGGGTCCTTCTCGGGGCGGGCGGTACGGGCGAGGACGGCCTCGCCGTCCATCTCGACGACGCCGTCGGCGAGGGGGGTGCGTTCGGGCTGGGCCTTGCCGCCGCCGAGCATGGCGCGCAGGCGGGGGCGTACGGAGCGGGCGCGCAGGACGCGGTTGACCTCGCGCCAGGTGACGTCGCCGGCGTACGAGAGGGTGCGCGCGGCCTCGTACACCTGCCGCAGCAGCGCGTCGGCGTCGAGGAGGCCGAGGGCTTCGGCGACCTGGTCCTGTTCCTGGAGCGCGAGCCGGTCGGTGGCGCGGCCGGTGACCAGGTGGAGGGCGTCGCGGGTGTCGAGGAGGGTGCGGCGGGCCTCGGCGAGGCCTTCGCGGGGCGCGTCGGCGAGCCAGGAGGCGGCGACGGCGCGCAGGGCGGTGGCGTCGCGCAGGCCGCCGCGGGCTTCCTTGAGGTCGGGTTCGAGGAGGTACTGGAGCTCTCCCTGGCGTTCGGCGCGGTCGCGGCACATCGCGTCGAGTTCGGGGAGGCGTTTGGGGGCCTGGTTGCGCCAGTCGGCGAGGACGGTGGTGCGCAGGGTGCTGACGAGACCGAGGTCGCCGGCGATGTGGCGGGCGTCGAGGAGGCCGAGGTGGACCTTCAGGTCCTCGTGGGCGGTCCTGCGGGCTTCGGCGGGGGTGCGCACGGAGTGGTCGAGGGCGAGGCCGAGGTCCCAGACGGGGTACCAGACGCGGTCGGCGAGGGCCGCGACGGTGGCGGTGTCCGCGGTGCCGTCGTGGAGGAGGAGCAGGTCCAGGTCGCTGCGGGGGGACAGCTCGCCGCGTCCGTATCCGCCGACGGCGACCAGGGCGGCGCCCCGCGCGGGGGCCGCTTCGGCGAAGAGCGCGGCCAGCCAGTGGTCGGTGAGCCGGGCCAGGGCGGCACGGCGCGGCGGCCCGGGCCGCGCCTCCTGCTGGAGGAGGTGCAGCCGGGCCGCCGCGTAACCGCCGGGTCCCGGGTCTTCCGCGTGGTCGTTCACTTCGAGGCTCGACACCCGGTCACTCCCTTTTCATCCGGCTCGGTCGTCCGGGGGGCGCCGGCGCGGGCGTCGACGGCCGGTCGTGCCCGGTCGACGCCCGCGCGCCCCCTCGGCTCACTCGCTCACAGTGCGTCGGGACCGCGTTCGCCGGTGCGGACGCGGACCGCCGTGTCGACGGGGACGCTCCACACCTTTCCGTCTCCGATCTTGCCGGTACGGGCGGCCTTGACGACGACGTCGATGAGCTGTTCGGCCTCCTCGTCCTCGACCAGCACCTCGATGCGGATCTTGGGGACGAGGTCGACGGTGTACTCGGCACCCCGGTAGACCTCGGTGTGCCCGCGCTGCCGTCCGTAGCCGCTGGCCTCGGTGACCGTCAGCCCCTGGACACCGAAGGCCTGGAGGGCCTCCTTGATCTCGTCCAGACGGTGCGGCTTGACGACTGCGGTGATGAGCTTCATGCGTCCACCTTCTTGTTGTGCTGCTCCGCTGCCGGCAGGGTCTCGGCGGGTGCCGTCGGGAGGACCTTGCGCGATCCGCCGCCGGCGCCGCTGAAGTCGTACGCCGTCTCGGCGTGCTCGACCTGGTCGATGCCGGAGACCTCGACGTCCTCGCTGACCCGCATGCCCATCACCTTGTCGATGACGAAGGCGAGCAGCGCCGAGACGATCAGAGAGTAGGCGAGGACCGCGAAGACACCGGTGGCCTGCTTGCCGAGCTGCTCCAGGCCGCCGCCGTAGAAGAGGCCCTTGGCCTCGGACTGGACGCCGCCGGTGGCGAAGAAGCCGACGAGCAGGGAGCCGACGACACCGCCGACGAGGTGGACGCCGACGACGTCGAGCGAGTCGTCGTAGCCGAACCTGTACTTGAGGCCGACGGCCATGGCGCAGAGCAGACCGGCGATGGCGCCGATGGCGATCGCGCCCAGCGGCGAGCAGGAGCCGCCTGCCGGGGTGATGGCGACGAGGCCCGCGACCGCGCCGGAGGCGGCGCCGAGGGTGGTGAAGGCACCGTGGCGGATCTTCTCGTACGCCAGCCAGGCACACATCGCGGCGGCGGTGGCGACCTGCGTGTTGAGGAACATCACCGCGCCGACGCCGTCGTCGTTTCCGAGCCACGAGCCGGCGTTGAAGCCGAACCACCCGAACCAGAGCAGACCGGCGCCCAGCATGACCAGCGGGAGGCTGTGGGGCCGCATCGGGTCCTTCTTGAAGCCGACGCGCTTGCCGATGACCAGAATGACGCCGAGGGCGGCCGCACCGGCGTTGATGTGGACGGCGGTGCCACCCGCGAAGTCGATGACGCCCATCTCGAAGAGCCATCCGCCGGTGCCCCAGACCCAGTGGGCCACCGGGAAGTAGACGACCGTGACCCACAGGGTGATGAACAGCGCCCAGGCGGTGAACTTCACGCGGTCGGCGAGGGCGCCGCTGATCAGGGCGGGCGTGATGATCGCGAACATCAGCTGGAAGACGGCGAAGACGTACACCGGGATGGTGTAGCCGTCCCACAGCTCGGTGATCCCGATGCCGCTGAGGCCGACGTAGTCGGACGACCAGCCGATGAGGGAGCCCGAGTCGGTGCCGAAGGCCATGCTGAAGCCGTAGAGCACCCACAGGATCGTGACGATCCCGAGGCTGATGAAGCTCATCATCAGCATGTTGAGCGTGGACTTCACGCGGACCATGCCTCCGTAGAAGAAGGCGAGGGCCGGTGTCATCAGCATCACCAGGGCGGAACAGATGAGCATGAACCCGGTGTTGGCGGCAGACAGCGTGGGCGCGTCTGCGGCAAGGGTCGTGATGCCTGGGGGCATCGGCGTCTCCTCGTCGTCGAATACAACCTGTGCGGGGCGGAACCGGTGCTGCGCCGGCTCTGAGGGATGGCCGGTTATGAGCCATGAGATTTACGCAGCGCGGTTTCGGTCGATGCCGCACGATGTTTCGCCGCAGTGACGAAGAGCGCCCATGTGTTACGCCGCCATGAACCGCAGGGTCACGGACGTGTAACGGCGGTACCCTCCGCGGGTGGCAAGAGACCGGCCGCGACGGTCACCCTGTTGACCTGGCGTGAGGGAGCCGAGTCGGGCTGTACAGGGGTGACGGTCGCGGCCGGGGTCCGGTGGGGCCCACCGTGATCAGACCGCTTCGGCGGTCTCGGGCAGCTGGGCGGTGAGGATGTCGGTGAGCCGGACGACTTCCGGTACGTCGCCGAAGTCGCGGGCCGCCGTGTCGACCGTCTTGCGCAGCCGGGTGTTCACCCGCTCGGAGCGGACCCGCCTGGCGACGTGGAGGGCCTGCTCGGCGAGGGCGGTGGACTGCTCGGGCTCACGCTTGAGCAGGTGCACGGTGGCCATGCCGATGAGGTTGAGCGCGTACGACCGCTGGTGCTCCTCGTCCTTGCCGAAGAGCTCCACGGCGCGCCGCATCACCGGCTCGGCGAGTGAGGCGTACGTGGGGCTGCGCCCGGCCACATAGGCGAGGTCGCGGTAGGAGTGGGCGTTCTCGCCGTTGAGCTCCGCCTCGGAGAAGAAGCGGATCCAGTCGGGCTCGGGCTCGTCGTCGAGGCCGGCGTCGGCGAAGGTGTCCTCGGCCATTCGCACGGCCCGCTTGCACTTGCCGGGCTGCCCCATGTTGGCGTAGGCGCGGGCCTCCATCGCATACAGCATGGCCTGGGTGCGCGAGGTCGCGCAGTCGCGGCTGCCGTACTGGGCGAGGTGGATGAGCTCCAGCGCGTCGTCGGGCCGCCCGAGGTGGATCATCTGGCGGCTCATGGACGACAGGATGTACGAGCCGAGCGGCTTGTCGCCGGCCTCCTTGGCGGCGTGCAGGGCGAGGACGAAGTACTTCTGGGCGGTGGGCTGGAGGCCGACGTCGTAGCTCATCCAGCCGGCCAGTTCGGCCAGTTCCGCGGCGCATTTGAAGAGCCGCTTGGCGGTGGAGGACGGGTGCGGCTCCTGCAACAGGTCGGTGACCTCGTGGAGTTGGCCCACGACCGCCTTGCGGCGCAGTCCCCCGCCGCACTGGGCGTCCCACTGGCGGAACATGGCGGTGGTGGACTCCAGCAGCTCCAGCTCCGGCTTGGAGAGCCGGGTGGGCCGGCGCAGCGCGGTCGGCTGCTCGGGACGGACGGGGTCGGCGGCGGGGGTCGGGACGAGCCAGCGCTGCATGGGCTCGATGAGGGAGGGGCCCGCGGCCAGGGCCAGGGAGGTGCCGAGGAAGCCGCGGCGGGCCAGCATGAGGTCGCTGCGTGAGAACTCACTGAGCAGGGCGACCGTTTGGGGGCCGGCCCAGGGGAGGTCGACGCCGGACACCGAGGGTGACTGGTGGGCGGTGCGCAGCCCGAGGTCCTCGATGGCGACGACGGTCCCGAACCGCTCGGAGAACAGCTCGGACAGGATGCGCGGGATGGGCTCGCGCGGCTGTTCGCCGTCGAGCCAGCGCCGTACGCGCGAGGTGTCGGTGCTGATGTGATGTGCGCCCATCTGGCGCGCCCGGCGGTTCACTTGGCGCGCGAGCTCGCCCTTGGACCAGCCGCTGCGCACGAACCACGAGCTCAGTTGCTCGTTCGGGCGCTTGCCGGCGTTGGTACCGTCTGCGCCACTGCCGCCCACTGGAACGCCCCCATCCGCTCGTCGCCTGTTGCGCGAACCCTTATCAGAATGCCGTGAGTTGTGGCCGTCCGTCCGCGAGTCGCACTCTTCGAACGGGGAACCGACTTGCCCCCGGCATACCCATGTGAACGGTCACTACCCCCGGGCTTCGTGTACCGAAAGTAATCCTACGATCACCGACGGGGGAGGTCGTTTCCATAAACGCCACCATTCGCCACCCCTTTGAATGAACTCACCCGCGACCGGGCGCGATTCACTTGACATACGACGATCAGGGGCCGGCGGATCGGCGCACACGGTGGTGCGCATGATGGTCCGCACCACCCTCACTGCCCCCGCGCGCCGCCCACCGACCCATGGCGGCGACGGAAAGTGACCGCAAGACTCCGGGTCGTAACCACCGGCGTTTCCACCCGTTGGAGGGGGCATGGGCTTCACGATCGGCGGCACCCGCATCCTGTCGGGCTCACGGCGCCGCGGCGGGCGCACCGCGGAGTGCACCGCCGTGGCGGAGTACACCGGCCTGTGGGGCTGGGACGTGGTCCCGGGCGCGCGGGCCGTCTCCGGCCGCTGCTCCTGCGGCGACCCCTCCTGTACGGCCCCGGGGGCGCACCCCCTCGGCTTCGCCCCGGAGGTACCGGCGGGCGCGACGCTCGACGCGGTCACGGAGGCCTGGTCCGCGTTCCCCGGTGCCGCGCTGATGCTGCCCGTGGGGCGGGCCTTCGACATCCTGGAGGTCGCCGAAGGGGCCGGCCGCCGGGCCCTGGTCCGGCTGGAGCGGATGGGCCTGCCGCTCGGCCCGGTGTGCGTGACCCCGACCGGACGGGCCCAGTTCTTCGTGGCGCCCGGCGCGGCGGCCGAGCTGCCGCGGCTGCTGTACCGGATGGGCTGGGACGACGCGGATCTGGACCTGCACGGCCTCGGTCCGGGCACGTACATCACGGCGCCCCCGTCGGATCACGGGGGCCGGGGCCCCTCCCGCTGGCTGCGCCCACCGGCCCTCGACGCCGGCGGCCCACCCCAGGCGCGGTTGCTGCTGGGCACGCTGGCGTACAGCTGCCACCGCTCGGGGACGTAGCGGGGCCTCCCCCGAGGCCGGGCCCGGCCACCCGGCGACCCGGCCACCCCGCCACCCGGCGACACACGAACGGGCGGGCGCACACGAACGGGCGGGCACCCCCGGAAGGGCGCCCGCCCGTAACCGCACCGTCCTAGTCGCCGATCAGGGCGTCGACGAACGCCTCCGGCTCGAAGGGCGCCAGGTCGTCCGCGCCCTCGCCGAGGCCGACCAGCTTCACCGGGACGCCCAGTTCGCGCTGGACCGCGACCACGATGCCGCCCTTGGCCGTGCCGTCCAGCTTGGTCAGCACGATGCCCGTGATGTCGACGACCTCGGAGAAGACGCGCGCCTGGATCAGGCCGTTCTGGCCGGTGGTGGCGTCGAGGACGAGCAGGACCTCGTCCAGCGGGCCGTGCTTCTCGACGACGCGCTTGACCTTGCCGAGCTCGTCCATCAGGCCCGTCTTGGTGTGCAGCCGGCCCGCCGTGTCGATCAGGACGACGTCGGCGCCCTCTGCGATGCCCTCCTTGACCGCGTCGTAGGCGACCGAGGCCGGGTCGCCGTTCTCCGGGCCGCGGATGGTCCGGGCGCCGACCCGGTCGCCCCACGTCTGGAGCTGGTCGGTGGCGGCCGCGCGGAAGGTGTCCGCCGCGCCCAGGACGACCGAGCGGCCGTCCGCCACGAGGACCCGCGCCAGCTTGCCGGTGGTCGTGGTCTTGCCGGTGCCGTTCACACCGACGACCATCACGACGGCCGGGGTGTCCGTACCGCTCTCGGTCTTCACCGCGCGGTCGAAGTCCGTGCCCAGCAGGGTGAGCAGTTCCTCGCGCAGCAGCGTCCGCAACTCGGCGGGCGTCCGCGTACCGAGCACCTTCACGCGTTCACGAAGGCGTTCCACCAGTTCCTGGGTGGGCGCGACACCGACGTCGGCGGTGAGGAGGGTGTCCTCGATCTCCTCCCAGGTGTCCTCGTCGAGGTGCTCCCGGGACAGCAGGGTGAGCAGCCCCTTGCCGAGGGAGTTCTGCGAGCGGGCGAGCCTGGCGCGCAGCCGGACCAGCCGGCCGGCGGTCGGTTCCGGGATCTCGATCTCGGGCGCGGGCGGCGCCGCGACGAGCGGGTCCTCGACGGCGGCGGGCGCCCCGAGCGCCTCGTCGGCCGTCGGGAGGTCCAGCTCCTCGATGGTGCGGCGCGATTCCTCCCGCGGTGTCTCCGCTTCCTCGCCGACGTGCGGCTCGGCGGGCGGAGCGGTGATGGTCGGCGGGGTCGACGGCGCCTGCGGGCGCGGCAGCTGCTTCTTCTTGCGGCTGCTGACCACGAGGCCGCTGATCGCGCCGACCGCGACCAGAGCGATGACTACAGCAAGGATGAGGATGTCCATAACCCGTCCAGTATCCCCCAGGGGCGTAAGCCGCTATCTGCGCCTTTTGGGGGTGAATGTACGATGGCGTGAATCCCCCCTCACCGCACGGAGCTGATCCATGCCCCACGCCTCCGAGTCCGAAGGCGCGATGGAGACCCGCGGTCTCGATCCCGTTCCCGCGAGCGAGCGCACCGGTCATGTCCGGGAGCTGTTCCCCACCTGGGTCGCGGCCAACATCAGTGTGCTGCTGCTCACCATGGGCGCCGGGCTGATCGTCTTCAACGGCCTGAACTTCTGGCAGGTACTGGTCGTCGCGATCGCCGCGCCCGTCCTCTCGTACGGGCTCGTCGGCCTGATATCCATCGCGGGCAAGCGGGGCGGGTCGCCCGGCATGGCGCTGTCGCGGGCGGTTTTCGGTCAGCGCGGCAATCTCTTCCCCGGCGCACTCATCTGGGTCGCCCGCTGGGGCTGGGAGACGATCAACGCGGTCACCGGCGCGTACGCCGTGCTGACGGTGCTGGACCTGCTCTTCGGGGTCCGCGGCAGCACCCCGCTGATCGTCGTCACCCTGCTGCTCTTCGTCACCGCCACGTTCCTGGTGTCCGGGCTGGGCATCAAGGCGCTGCGGGTGTGCAGCACCTGGTCGACGTATCTCTTCGGCGCCTTCTCCGTGCTGGTGCTGGTGTACCTGCTCGCCCGCACCGACTGGGGCGCGGTCTTCGGCAAGCCGGCCGGCTCGACGGCCATGATGGTCGCGGGCATCGGCACGATCGCGGCGGGCGGCATCAGCTGGGTGCCCTCCGGCCCGGACTTCACCCGCTATCTGCCGCGTACGGCGTCGAGCCGGGCGATGGTCGGGGCCACGGTCGGCGGCGCGGGGATCGTCGTCCTGCCGATGGTGCTGATGGGTGCGGTGATGGCGGTGTCGACGCCGGACCTGGCGTCCGCGCAGGACCCGGTGTCGTTCATCGGCGAGCTGCTGCCGGCGTGGATCTCCGTGCCGTACCTGCTGATCGCGCTGATCGGGATGCTGCTGATCAACTCGATGTCGATGTACTCCGCCGGGTTCACCGCGCAGACGCTCGGCATCAAGGTGCCACGCGCCTGGGCGGTCAGTGTGAACGCCGTGATCTCGCTGGTCTTCGGCTTCCTGCTGATGGTGGTGGCGACCAGTTTCATCGGGTCGTTCATCTCCTTCCTGACACTGCTGGCCGTGGCCTTCTCGGCCTGGATCGGGGTCTTCGGCGTCGACATGCTGCGCCGCGGGTCGTACGACGGCGAGGCGCTGATGGACACCGGACGGACGAGCGCCTACTGGTACCGGGGCGGCTTCGCGCCGCGGGCGATGGCCGCGTGGGGTGTGGCGCTGGTGGTGGGGCTGCTCTTCACGAAGGTGGACTGGTTCGCCGGTCCGCTCGCCGGGTCGTGGGTCGGCCGGAACGGGCTGGGCTGGCTCGTGACGATCGTGGTGGCGGCGGGGCTGTACGCCGTTCTGCCGGGGCGCGGCACAGGGGACGCGGCGCCTGCGCGGGAGCCGGAGGCCGAGTCCGCTCCCGTGTCCGTCTGACGTCACCCCGACCGGCTGACCGTCACCCCGACCGACCGAGGCTCACTCCGACCGGCTGAGGCTCACGACGGCGACCGCCTCAACACGTACTGCCCCGGCTCGGGATGCGAGCCGGGGCAGTACGTTGGTGAGGAGAGGGGCAGCGGGGATTAGCCCATCTCCTCCAACGCCTTGCCCTTGGTCTCCTTCACGAACTTGAGCACGAAGGGGATGGAGAGCACGGCGAAGACCGTGTAGATGACGTAGGTGCCGGAGAGGTTCCAGTCCGCCAGGGACGGGAAGCTGGCGGTGATGACCCAGTTGGCGATCCACTGCGCGGAGGCGGCGACGCCCAGCGCGGCGGCGCGGATGCGGTTCGGGAACATCTCGCCCAGGAAGACCCAGACCACCACGCCCCAGGAGAGCGCGAAGAAGAGCACGAAGACGTGGGCGGCGATCAGGGCGACGATGCCCTGTGTGGTGGGCAGCTTGCCGCCGACGAGGTCGGCGGAGAAGGCCCACGCCTCGAAGGCCAGCGCGATGGCCATACCGGCGGAGCCCACGAGGGCGAGCGGCCTGCGGCCGACCCGGTCCACCAGGACCATCGCGATCACGGTGCCGACGATGTTGATGATCGACGTGGTGAACGAGTAGAAGAACGAGCTCTCCGGGTTGACGCCGACCGACTGCCACAGCGTCGCGGAGTAGTAGAACGCGACGTTGATGCCGACGAGCTGCTGGAAGACCGAGAGGCCGATACCGACCCAGACGATCGGCAGGAAGCCGAAGCGGCTGCCGAGCAGGTCGCGGAAGGTCGACTTGTGCTCCCGGCGCATGGCGTGCTCGATCTCGCGCACGCGGGCGTCCAGGTCGACGTTGTGGCCCTCGACCTCGGCGAGGACCTCCTTGGCCTTGTCCGTACGGCCGACGGAGATCAGGAAGCGCGGCGACTCGGGGATCGCGAAGGAGAGCAGGCCGTACAGCACGGCCGGGACGACCATGACGCCGAGCATCCACTGCCAGGCCTCCAGGCCGGCGATCTCACCGCGCTGGTCGCCGTCGGCGAGCTGCAGGATGCCGTAGTTCACCAGCTGGGAGACGGCGATGCCGATGACGATGGCGGCCTGCTGGAAGGAGCCGAGCCGCCCCCGGTACGCGGCCGGGGAGACCTCCGCGATGTACGCGGGGCCGATCACCGAGGCCATGCCGATGGCGAAGCCGCCGACCACGCGCCACATGGCCAGGTCCCAGAGGGCGAAGGGCAGGGCCGAGCCGACGGCGCTGACGGTGAAGAGGACGGCGGCGATCTGGATGCAGCGGATGCGGCCGATGCGGTCGGCGATCCGGCCGGCGACGGCGGCACCGATGGCGCAGCCGACCAGGGCGACCGCGATGACCTGGGCCAGGGTGCCGGGGCCGATCTCGTACCGGTGGCGGATGGCCTCGACGGCGCCGTTGATCACGGAGCTGTCATAGCCGAAGAGGAAGCCGCCCATCGCGGCCGCGGCCGTGATGAAGATGACATGCCCGAGGTGGTCGGGATGGGCCTCTCGGGCTCCCGACGCCGGTGGCTGCGCGGTGCTGGTCACGTGAACTCCTGGTCCCGGCAGCGTCGCCGGGCATGGGGGGCGAGCCCTTCCAGTGGCGCACAACTTCTCGCCGCCCACCACTTGAAGGTAAAAGCAACGTTGCAGAGACTATGCCTTCAAGTTTCTAAGTCAAGAGTCTGCGTCACGGGAATTCCGGCAATCGGCGTGTCCACTTGCGTTCAATGCTTGAAGGGCACTCAGCGGAGGCGCTGGCTGATGACCTTCGACACGCCATCGCCCTGCATGGAGACGCCGTAGAGCGCGTCGGCGACCTCCATCGTCCGCTTCTGGTGGGTGATCACGATCAGCTGGGAGCTCTCCTGGAGCTCCTGCATGATCCGGATCAGCCGCTGCAGATTCGTGTCGTCGAGCGCCGCCTCCACCTCGTCCATGACGTAGAACGGGCTCGGCCGGGCCTTGAAGATCGACACCAGCAGGGCGACGGCCGTCAGTGACCGCTCCCCGCCCGACAGCAGCGAGAGCCTCTTGACCTTCTTGCCGGGCGGGCGGGCCTCGACGTCCACGCCCGTCGTGAGCATGTTGTCGGGGTCGGTGAGGACCAGCCGCCCCTCGCCGCCCGGGAACAGCCGTGAGAAGACGCCCTCGAACTCGCGGGCGGTGTCCCGGTACGCCTCGGTGAAGACCTGCTCGACGCGTTCGTCCACCTCCTTCACCACCTGAAGAAGATCGGCCCGCGTCTTCTTCAGGTCCTCGAGCTGCTCGGACAGGAACTGATGGCGTTCCTCCAGCGCGGCGAACTCCTCCAGCGCCAGCGGATTCACCTTGCCGAGCTGCTGGTACGCCCGTTCGGCCGCCTTGAGCCGCTTTTCCTGTTCCGCGCGGACGAAACGCCGTGGCTGGTTGCGCGGGTGATCGGGGTCCTCGGGCAGGTCCTCCCCCTCGGCGGGAGGGAAGGGCGGCACCAGCTGATCGGGCCCGTACTCGGCCACGAGCGCCGCCGGCTCCACACCCAGCTCCTCCAGCGCCCTGGTCTCCAGCTGCTCGATCCGCAGCCGCTTCTCGGCGCCGAGCACCTCGCCGCGATGGACGGAGTCCGTGAGCTTGTCCAGCTCCTCCTTCAGTCCCCGGCCCCGGGCCCGGGCCTCCGCCAGCTCCCGCTCGCGCGCCGCCTTGGCCGCCTCGGCGGCGGCCCGTTCCCGCTCGGCCCGTGCGAGGGACACCTCGACGTGCGCGAGGAGCTGGCGGGCCCCGGAGGCGACGGCCGCGGCGACCCCGGCCTCATGGCGCAGCCGGGCGCGGCGCTGCTCGGCACGCGCGCGTGCCTCCCGTTCCGCGCGGGCGGCCCGGTCGAGGGCGTCGGCGCGGCCCGCGAGGCCCTTGACCCGCTCCTCATGGGTACGGACCTGGAGACGGGCCTCCATCTCCGTCTGGCGGGCGTTGGCGCCGTCGGCGGCGAGTCGGTCGCGTACGGACGTGTCCGGCTCCTCCTCGGCCGGGGCCTCCTCGGCGACCAGGAGCCGCTCGGCGAGCTCCTCGGCCTCCTCCGTCGCCCGTTCCAGGGCCTCCTGGGCGCGGGCGGCCGCCGCGGCGGTGCGCTCGGCCTCGCCCGCCGCGCCGCGGGCCTGCCCGGCGAGCCGCCCGAGCGCTTGCGCCACCTGGGACTTCTCCCGGTCGGCGGCGCGCCGCCGCTCCCCCAGCTCCTCGACCCGTACGGCGCACGCGCGGCGCCGCTCGGTCGCCTCGTGCTGCGCGGCGGCGAGCCCGTCGCACCGCACCGCCAGCTCGGCCAGCTCGGCGGCGGCCTCGTCCACGGAGGCCTGGACCTCCAGGAGGCTGGGCGCCCCGGCGGAGCCGCCGTGCGCGAAGTGCGCGCCGAGGACGTCCCCTTCGGCGGTGACGGCGACGGCCTCGGGGCGGGCGGCGAGCAGTTCCTCGGCGTCCTCCAGGGTGGAGACGACGACCATGTCGCGTACGAGCCGGCGCACGGCGCGCACGAGCCCCTCGGGGCCGTGGACGAGATCGGTGACGGCGACCGGGGCGACCGCCCCCCGGACTTCACCCGGCGCGACGTCCACCACCACGCCGGGGCCGGTGACCCGGTCGGGGACGGCTGCCGTGGCCTCGGCCCGCGCGGGGACGGGCGCGGGAGCCCCGCCGCCGGCGCCCTGGACCGGCACGCCACCGGACCTCACCGCTCCGGGGGGCGCGTCCGCGTCCCCGGTCGGCCCGCCGCACCGGGCCTCCGGGGCCGGTTCGTCCGACGGCTGGCCCGGCACCCGGGGCGCGGCCTGCGATGGGCCGCCCACCAGGAGCGCCGCGCGGCCCGCGTCCTGCTTGCGGAGCAGCCGGATCGCCTCGGCGGCCGTCGCCGGGTCGCGCACCGCCACCGCGTCCGCCGCGGCGCCCAGGGCGGCGGCCACCGGCACCTCGTACCCGGGTGTCACGGTGAGGAGCTCGGCGGCCGGACCCAGCAGTCCGGCCAGCCGGTCGGCGGCGTCCAGCAGCGCGCCGGTGCCGTCCTTGCGGCGCAGGCCGAGCGCGAGGGCGTCGTGGCGCGCCTGGGTCGCCGCGCGCCGGCGCTCCGCCGCGGTGGCGGCCTCCCGCGCGGCGGTGAGCGCGGCCTCCGCGTCGGCGAGCTCACGCCTGGCCGCCTCGTGGACCTCGGCCAACTCGGCGTCGCCCGCGTCCAGCCCGTCCACCTCGGCCCTGAGCTGTTCGTACTCCTTCTGGGCGGTGACGGCCCGCTCCTGGGCCTCGTCGCGGGCGGCGGCCAGCCGGTCGATCTCGGCCTGCGCGGAGGCGGCGCGCGAACGGGCCGCGTTGACCTGCCCGGACAGCCGGGCCAGCCCCTCGCGCCGGTCGGCAATCGCGCGCGCCACGTCCTTGAGCCGCCGCTCCTCCACCACCAGCTCACGCTCCAGTTCGGCGCGGTGCGCGACGGTGTCCTCCAGGGCCCGCTCGGCCGCCTCCAGTGCGGCCTCCAGCTCCGCCTCCTGTTCGCGGATGCGGGCGGCCTCGCGCTCCAGGTCCTCGGGGTCCCGGCCGCGCCGCTCCTCCACGGGAGGCGCGGTGGCGCTCTTCACGCGCGCGTCGGCCAGCGAGATCGTGCCGCGCACCCGCTCGGCCAGCTGCGACAGCTCGTACCAGGTCTGCTGGGCACGCTGGAGCCGCGGCGCGAGGCGCCGTACCTCGTCCTCCAGCTCCGCCTCCCGCCCGAGGGCCGCCTTGAGGTCGGCCTCCGCGCGCTCCTTGCGCTCCTTCAGGGCCACCTCGTCGGCGATCTCGGCCTTCAGCGCCTCCTGGAGGCGTACGAGGTCGTCGGCGAGCAGCCGCAGCCGGGCGTCGCGCAGGTCGGCCTGGATGACGGCGGCCCGCCGCGCCACCGCGGCCTGCCGGCCGAGCGGCTTGAGCTGGCGCCGCAGCTCGTCGGTGAGGTCCTGCACGCGCGCGAGGTTCGCCCGCATCGCGTCCAGTTTCCGCAGCGCCTTCTCCTTGCGCTTGCGGTGCTTGAGGACGCCCGCGGCCTCCTCGATGAAGGCACGGCGGCCCATGGGGTCGGCGTGCAGGACGGAGTCGAGCTGGCCCTGGCCGACGATGACGTGCATTTCCCGGCCGATGCCGGAATCGCTGAGCAGATCCTGGATGTCCAGCAGCCGGCAGGTGTCGCCGTTGATCTGGTATTCGCTGCCGCCGTTGCGGAACATGATCCGCGTAATGGTGACTTCGGCGTAGTCGATGGGCAGGGCGCCATCGGAATTGTCGATCGTGAGGGAGACCTCGGCGCGCCCCAGCGGGGGCCTGCCGGTCGTCCCGGCGAAGATGACGTCCTCCATCTTGCCGCCGCGCAGGGATTTGGCGCCCTGCTCCCCCATGACCCAGGAGAGCGCGTCCACCACATTGGACTTGCCCGAGCCGTTCGGGCCCACGACGCAGGTGATCCCCGGTTCGAACCGCAGGGTGGTGGCGGAGGCGAACGACTTGAAACCGCGGAGGGTCAGGGCCTTGAGGTGCACGCCCCCGGACTCTACCTTCCACCGTTCGTTTGATCCCTGAACGCGGAGGGCACATCAGACGGTAAGCAGAAGGGGGACAGCAGTGAACACGGGGGAGGCAGGGGGAGAAAAGAAAGAAGGGACGCCGAAGCGTCCCTTGCATATCTCGGGAGTGTGTTTCTCACCTGCCCGATGGCTGTGGGTCAGGTGAGCGCAGGCTCCGCCTTGGGTACGTCGATGTCGATGCCGTCCAGCAGCGACTCGCCTCGTGCGGCGGCAGCGTTGAGCGCGTCGTTCTCGGACTGAATCCGTACCAGCTCGGACTCGAGGTCCTGTACGCGCTGCTGAAGCCGTCGCATCTCGGCGAGAAGTCGCGGGTCGGAACCGCCGACATAACCGAGAAGCGCCTTTGCCATGATGGATGGTCCTCCACAATGAGTGACCGACCGATGCGGTGTGGGTCGTGAGGTTCGCACCCGCGATGCTCGGCAGCAGAATGCGGTGCCGCTGCGGTCCCACTGCCAAACAGCTAAGGTGCGCGGGGCTTCCAGAGTCTCACCAAAAAGTTTGACGGTCAACACGATCACGCCCGGCAGCACGGGGCGACCGGGGGGCTCGCGGCCGCGATGTGGCGGCGCGCCTCACGCGCGGTGCCCACCAGGGGCGTGTGGATCATCCTTACCCGCGCAGCCTGGCACGACTGGCCTTTCTTGGCAACCACCAGGCCGTTTCCCCGATACGGAGCGTTCACGACCGCTTCCGGAGAGCGTCCGGAGGGTCGGCGCGCGCGTCCGCCCGACCCCCACACAAAAGATCGTCAGCGGACCTCGAAGCCGTCGTAACCGCCACGCGGCGTGTCCCAGATCTCAGTGACTCCGTCGACGCGCCCGGGTGTGTCGCCGGAGCGCAGCCATTCCAGCAGACGGTGGCAATTCTCACTCGGTCCTTCGGCCACCACCTGCACCCTGCCGTCCTCCAGATTGGAGGCGAAACCGGTGAGGCCGCCGATCTCCAGGGCATTCGACCTGGTGAACCAGCGGAAGCCCACTCCTTGTACTCGGCCGCGTACCCAGGCGGTGAGCCGTGCGTGATCATTCATGGCTGCACGCTAACCGGCGAATTGCACTTCCGGCACTTCCCCCTCACGCGTCATGGCGTACAGTCCCGACGAAATACACCTCACCCGTTCGGGTGAGTGGGGACAGGGCGGAAAAGACGCCCGCGGGACAGTCAGCAGGAGGGCAGAGCAGATGGGACGCCACCGGAAGAAGCGGGCCGTGGTCCCCGTACGAACCGGCCTGCTCGGCGCCTCCGCCGCGATGGCGGTGGGCGCCGTCGCCGTCGCTTCCGGCATGCTGCCCGGCGGCGACACCTACAAGGTGGGCGGCGGCCCCTCCGGCGGGCAGATACGCACCGGGGCTCCCGAGCTGCAGACCCAGGGCGAGGCGAGCGCCACGCCGACCGGCCGCGCGTCCGTCTCCCCCAGCCGGAGCGCCGAGCGGACGCAGGCCCCGGCGAAGAAGCCGTCGCCGACGCCCACCAGGCCGTCGTCCTCCGCGCCGCCGAAGCGGACCGGGGCCCCCGAGCCGTCGAAGGCCCCGGCAGCGCCGAAAACCAAGAGCCCGAAGACCAAGAGCCCGAAGACCACGAGCCCGAAGACCAACAGCCCGAAGACCGAGAGCGCGCCGGCCAGGAGCGCGACCCCCTCCCGTACGGCCTCGGCCACGCCCGAGCGGACCGTCGAGCAGCCGAACACCGACCGGCTGGCGAGCAAGGAGCGGGCCGCCGAGGCCGCCGTACTGACTCTGGTCAACGCGGAGCGCGCCAAGGTCGGCTGCAGCCCGGTGCGGCCCGACGCGGACCTGGCGTCACTGGCCGGCGCGTTCAGCGCCGATATGGCCGCGCGGGGCTTCTTCTCGCACACCGACCCCGACGGGGACAGCCCCTGGAACCGCGCCGCGCAGGCGGGCGTCACGGGGCTGGCCGCCGAGAACATAGCGCGCGGCCAGTCGGACGCCGAGGCCGTGATGGAGTCCTGGATGAACAGCGACGGCCACCGCGCGAACATCCTGAACTGCGACTACAAGACCCTCGGGGTCGGCGTGCAGTTCGGCGAGGGCGGCCCGTGGTGGACCCAGGACTTCGGCTTCTGAGCCACTGAGCCACTGAGCCCACCGAGCCACCGGGCCCGGGATTACGCTGGCGGCATGGATGACGACAGCGGCCCGGCGTTCGACGTGTTCTCCCGGGCGTGCCCCTCGCGCGGGACGCTGGAGCATGTGACGGGGCGCTGGGGAGGCCTCACCCTGGGCGCGCTGTACGAGGGCCCCGTCCGCTTCAGCGAGCTGCGGCGGCGGGTGGACGGGGTGAGCGAGAAGATGCTGTCCCAGACGCTGCACGCCCTGGAGCGGGACGGCCTGGTCCACCGCGAGGCGCGGCACACCAGTCCGCCGCGCGTCGATTACGAGCTGACGCCGCTCGGGCGGGCCGTCACCGAGCGGCTCCTCGGGCTGATCGAGCTGGTCGAGGGCCGGATGCCGGAGGTGCTCGCCGCGCGGGAGCGCTACGACGGCGTGCGCGGCGGGCGCTGACAGCGCGGGCAGTAGTAGCTGGAGCGGTTCATCCAGGGGCGCCGTCGCATCGGGGTGCCGCAGCGCCGGCACGGCTCGCCCTCGCGGCCGTACGCGTCCAGGGACCGGTCGAAGTACCCGGACTCGCCGTTCACGTTGACGTACAGGCTGTCGAAGCTGGTGCCGCCGACCGCGAGGGCGGCTGTCATCACGTCCCGGACATGGCCGAGGAGTTCGGCCGAGCGGGGGCGGGTGAGGGTCGCGGTGGGGCGGTCGTAGTGGAGGCGGGAGCGCCACAGCGCCTCGTCCGCGTAGATGTTGCCGACTCCGCTGATCAGGGACTGGTCGAGCAGGGCCCGCTTGACCGTGGTCCGGCGCAGGCGCAGCGCGGTGTGGAAGGTGGCGTCGTCGAAGTCGGGATCGAGGGGGTCGCGGGCGATGTGCGCGATGGCCCGCGGCAGCCCGTCGGGGGTGTTCTCGTGCAGGGAGAGCCCGCCGAAGGTGCGCTGGTCGACGAAGCGCAGTTCGGTGCCGAGCCCGTCGTCGAAGCGGATACGGATCCGCAGGTGCTTCTCGTCGGGCGCGGTCTCGGGCTGGACGAGCAGTTGCCCGCTCATGCCCAGGTGCCCGAGCACGGAGGTGTCGGTGTCCTCCAACGGCAGCCACAGGTACTTGCCGCGCCGCCGCGCGACACCGAAACGGTGTCCTTTCAGGCGCGCCTCGAAGTCCTCCCCGCCCGCCGGATGGCGCCGTACGGACCGGGGGTGCAGCACCCGCACGTCGGCGATGGTCCGGCCGCTGACCCAACGCTCCAGGCCGCGCCGTACGACTTCGACCTCGGGCAGTTCGGGCACGGCTGGGCTCCTTCTCGGCGTCGGGGATGTCCGCAGCGTACCGCGCGGGGCCCGGGCCGCCGGGGCGGCCCTGGATCATGCGCCGACCCAGCGGCGGGGCACATGGTGAAGCCCCGCCGCACCGGGGTGCGACGGGGCCGGAAGCGGCTGGCTCAGGCCGTGGCCGAGTCCGCGGTGGCCGGGGATTCCTCCAGGGTCGAAGAGGTGTCGGCGGCCTCTTCGGAGCCGGATTCGGCCGCGGCCTTCGCCGCCACCTGCTCCCGTTCGTCCGCGGCGGCCCGGATGGCCCGCCAGGCGGACTCCGCTGCCTGCTGCTCCGCTTCCTTCTTGCTGCGGCCGGTGCCGGTGCCGTACGAGACACCACCGACGCGGGCAGCAGCAGTGAAGGTCTTCTCGTGGTCCGGTCCGGTCTCGGTGACCAGGTACTCCGGGACCCCGAGGCCCTCGGCCGCGGTGAGTTCCTGGAGGCTGGTCTTCCAGTCCAGGCCGGCGCCGAGGTTCGAGGACTTCTCGATCAGCGGGTCGAAGAGCCGGTGCACCAGCTCGGACGCCGCGTCGAGGCCCTGGTCGAGATAGACCGCGCCGATCACCGCTTCCAGGGTGTCGGCGAGGATGGATGCCTTGTCCCGGCCCCCGGTGCCCTCTTCGCCCCGGCCGAGCCGGATGAAGGAGCCCAGGTCGAGGCTGCGACCGACCTCCGCCAGCGCACGCGAGTTGACCACCGCGGCCCGCAACTTGGCCAGCTGGCCCTCGGGCAGGTCGGGGTGGGTGCGGTACAGCGTGTCCGTGACCACCAGGCCGAGCACGGAGTCCCCGAGGAACTCCAGCCGCTCGTTGGTGGGCAGACCGCCGTTCTCGTACGCGTACGAACGGTGGGTCAGCGCACGCACCAGAAGGGCGGACTCGAGCTGGTACCCGAGCCGCCCTTCCAGAAGCGTGTGGGACGAGGCCGTGTTCTCCGCCTGCTTCTTGGCGTCATCCGCCGTTTTGTGGCTAGACACGGTGCCTCTCACCAGCCCGCTCAGACCGAGAGGACCTGGCGCTTGTTGTACGTGCCGCAGCTCGGGCACGCGATGTGCTGCTGCTTCGGCTCCTGGCAACGCTCACACGAAACCAGGGTGGGGACCGCAGCCTTCCACTGCGACCGGCGGTGGCGCGTGTTGCTGCGCGACATCTTCCGCTTCGGAACAGCCACGGCTACTTCTCCTGCTTCTCGTCGACGCCCGCTTCGGCGCCGCTCATGTTGTCCTTCTCGCCGGTTCCGAGTGAATCGGCGAGTCCCTGCAGTGCCGCCCAACGGATGTCGACGGCGTCATGGTGGTGGTCCGGGTTGTCGTTCAGACCGGCCCCGCACTCGGGGCACAGTCCGGCGCAGTCCTCCCGGCACACCGGCTGCATCGGCAGTGCGAGCACCACCGCATCGCGCAGCACGGGCTCGAGGTCGAACATGCCGTCCTCGAGGGGGGTCATGTCCTCGTCGTCCTCGGCATCGTCGCCCGTGGCCCCCTTGCGGTGGCCCCGGTCATCGGTGTCGGGGTACGAGAACATCTCCTGGAAGTCCGCCGCAACCTCTTGGCGCAGCGGCTCCAGACACCTTACGCACTCCCCCTCGGCCGACGCACGGGCGGTGCCTGTGACAAGCACCCCTTCCATGACCGACTCGAGGCGGATGTCCAGCTCCACGGGCGAGCCCTGCGGCACACCGATGACCCCGTCGATGCCGAGGTCCGCGGGGGCCTCGACCGTGCGGGACAGCCGCTGGAGGGCACCCGGACGCCGGCCCAGCTCGTGCGTGTCGAACACGAGGGGGTTGCGGTGGTCGAGGCGCGTACTCAGGGGACTTCCTGCTTTCGGATCGTGTGGAGGCGGGCCCGGTATCGGACGGAGGCCGATGCGGGCACGCGGGATCGCGGACGTACTCGCGACCGAAGAGCCAGGATACTGGACGCTTCGCTCACAGCCCAATCCGGGCCGGTCAGCGCCCCTGTTCGTAGCGGCGCAGCTCGTTGATGTCGATCATGCTCGTGTCGAAGAAGCTGGTCTCGTCGAGCGCGGCGGCCTGGGGCTGGGGCTGCTGTCCGTACGCGTACGGGTCCGGCTGCTGGGCGTAGCCGCCCTGGTCGTAGCCGGTGTGCTGTCCGTACGCGGTGTAGGGGTCCTGCTGGTAGGCGTACGTCTCCTGGGGCACGCCGTGGGGCTGTGCGCCGTAGTCGCCGGCATGGCCCGCGTACGGGTCGGGGTGCTGCGCCGGGATGTGCGCGGCCGGCGCGTGGGCGGGCTGCCGGGGGGCCCGGCGGGCGGGCTCGGGGTCGGCCAGCTCCGCGAGGCCGGCGAGGTAGTCGGCGTCGCTGGTGTGGTGCTGCGGGACGCCGGCCGCGTCCTGGGCCGCCATGTGGGCGCCGAGGTCGTCACCGGCGGTCCGGCCGTGCAGCTTCTGGCGGCCGCGTCCGACGGCTTCCAGGGTCTTGGAGAGGACGGCCTCGAAGGCGCCGATCTTGGCGTCGACGTACTCGTCGGCCCGCTTGATCAGGGTCTGCGGGTCCGCGCTGTACTCGGGGGCGTCCTCGTCGGCGTACCCCTGGTCGTCCAGGCCGGGGCCGCGGCCGAGGAGCTTCTCGCGGCCCCGGTCGACGGCGCCGATGGTCTTGGTGAGGACGACCTCGAAGTTGGCCAGCTTGGAGTCGACGTAGTCGTCGGCCTCCGCGCGGATCTCCTCCGCCTCCCGGCGGGCGTCGGCCAGGATGCGGTCGGCCTCTTCCTGCGACTGGCGGGCGACCTGGGTGTCGGAGATCAGCGAGCCGCGTTCGGCGTGGGCGGCCTCGATGATGCGCTCGGCCTCGGCGCGGGCCTGCTCGACCAGCTGCTCACGGCCGCCGATCAGCTCCTGGGCCTGCGCGAGGGAGCCGGGCAGGGCCTGGCGTACCTCTTCGAGCATCGCGAGCAGCTCGGCGCGGTTGACCACGCAGGAGGCCGACATGGGCATGGAACGGGCGTTCCTGACCGTCGCGACGATGTCGTCGAGCTTCTTCTGCACGTCCACCGTGTGCTCGCCACTCTCTACAGCCGGGTTGGAGACGGACGGATCGACTGTACGGCCAGTCGGCGCCGTCCGAACACCGGGTGACGGACCGTCAGCGGCCTACTTCTCGCGCAGGCGCCGGACGAGGGCCTCGTGGACCACCGGCGGGAGGAGGTGCGAGACGTCACCGCCCCAGGCGGCGACCTCCTTGACCAGGGAGGAGGAGAGGAAGCTGTAGGTCGGGTTGGTCGGGACGAAGAGCGTCTCGACGCCGGAGAGACCGTTGTTCATCTGGGCCATCTGGAGCTCGTAGTCGAAGTCGCTGACCGCGCGCAGGCCCTTGACGATGGCCGGGATGTCGCGTTCCTTGCAGAAGTCGACGAGCAGGCCGTGGTGCGACTCGACCTGGACGTTGCCGTAGTCGCTCGTCACCTGGCGGATGAGGTCCATCCGCTCCTCGACCGTGAACAGCCCCTTCTTGGACTGGTTGATCATCACCGCGACGTGTACGACGTCGTACAGCTTGGAGGCGCGGGCGATGATGTCGAGGTGTCCGTTGGTGATGGGGTCGAACGACCCCGGACAGACTGCGCGGCGCAACTGAAGTCCCTCGCTCTCCGAACCGGTCATCGTGCGTCTTCGCACGTAGAGGCGGCGCGACCGTACCAAAACGTTCCCTCGCCGTAGCGACGGGACCGCAACGGCTCGAAACCGTTCGGCCAGGCGAACTCCCCGCCTCTGGTGCTGCGCTCCACGGTGACGAGCGCATCGTCGCCGAGCCAGCCCTGAGAGCGGAGTGTGAGGAGTATCTCGCCAAGATCGCCGTCGGGGACGGCGTACGGAGGATCGAGGAAAACCACGTCGTACGGCTCGGCGGGCGGCGGGCCTGTCACGATCTGCTCCGCTTTGCCGGTACGGACCTCGGCGCCGGGCAGGCCCAGCCCGCGGACGTTCTCCCGGACCGTGCGGGCGGCGCGGCTGTCGGCCTCCACGAGCAGGGCGTGGGACGCGCCGCGGGACAGCGCCTCCAGCCCCACGGCGCCGGACCCGGCGTACAGATCGGCGATGCGGATGCCGTCGAGCGTGCCGAGGAGCGCCTCCCAGGTGGAGAACAGGCCCTCGCGCGCCCGGTCGGAGGTGGGGCGGGTGCCTTGGCCCGGCGGCACTGCCAGACGGCGTCCGCCGGCCACACCGGCGATCACGCGGGTCATCTGTGTCCTCGTCGTCCGTGGTTGCTTGTCACTCCACGATATGGGCTCACCGGCAATGCGGCGGTCAGCCCTTCTCCAGGTACTCCTCCCGCTCCTTGTCGAGCAGCGCGTCCAGGGCCGTGCGCAGCTCGGGCAGGCGCTCCAGGCCGGGGTCGGCGGCGACGACCGCGACGGCCTCCTCGCGGGCGGCGGCGATGATCTCCTCGTCGTCGATGACGGCGAGCATGCGCAGGCTGGAGCGCACCCCGGACTGGGCCTGGCCCAGGACGTCGCCCTCGCGGCGCTGTTCGAGGTCGATACGGGAGAGCTCGAAGCCGTCCAGGGTGGAGGCGACGGCGGCGAGCCGCTGCCGCGCGGGGGCGGCCTCGGGCATGTCGGTGACGAGCAGGCACAGGCCGGGGGCGGAGCCACGGCCGACGCGGCCGCGCAACTGGTGGAGCTGCGATACGCCGAACCGGTCGGCGTCCATGATGACCATGGCGGTGGCGTTGGGGACGTTGACGCCGACCTCGATGACCGTGGTGGCGACGAGGACGTCGGCCTCGCCGGCGGCGAAGCGGCGCATGACGGCGTCCTTGTCGTCGGGTGCCATCCTGCCGTGCAGCACCTCGACGCGCAGGCCGCTGAGCGGTCCCTTGGCGAGCCGGTCGGCGACGTCGAGGACGGCGAGCGGCGGGCGCTTGTCGGGGTCGTCCCCGGACGCCTTCTTCTTCGGGTCGGCCGACTCGTCGAGGGAGTCGCCGATGCGGGGGCAGACCACGTACGCCTGGTGGCCGTTCTCGACCTCCTCGCGGACCCGCTCCCAGGCGCGGGCCAGGAAGTGCGGCTTGTCGGCCGCCGGGACGACATGGCTGGCGATGGGTGAGCGGCCGGCCGGGAGCTGGTCGAGGACGGAGGTCTCCAGGTCTCCGAAGACGGTCATGGCGACCGTGCGCGGGATGGGCGTGGCGGTCATGACCAGCAGGTGCGGCGGCTGTTTCCCCTTGCCGCGGAGGGCGTCGCGCTGCTCGACGCCGAAGCGGTGCTGCTCGTCGACGACGACCAGGCCGAGGTCGTGGAACTGGACCTTGTCCTCGATCAGCGCGTGCGTGCCGATGACGATGCCCGCCTCGCCGGTGACCAGGTCGAGCAGCGCGTGGCGGCGGGCGGTGGCGCCCATGGAACCGGTGAGCAGCACGACCTTGGTGGCGTGCTCGGCGCCGCCCAGCATGCCTCCCTCCGCGAGCTCGCCCATCATCTCGGTGATGGAGCGGTGGTGCTGCTGGGCGAGGACCTCGGTGGGGGCCAGCATGGCGGCCTGGCCGCCCGCGTCGACGACGGCGAGCATCGCGCGCAGCGCGACCATGGTCTTCCCGGAGCCCACTTCGCCCTGGAGGAGGCGGTGCATCGGGTGCTCGGTGGCGAGGTCGTCGAAGATCTCCCGGGAGACCTTCTCCTGGCCCTCGGTGAGGGTGAACGGCAGCTTGGCGTCGAACGCGTCGAGCAGGCCGCCGGGGACGGGTCTGCGGGCCACGGCGGGCAGTTGGGTGTCGGCGTACCGGCGGCGGGCGAGCGCGACCTGGAGGACGAACGCCTCGTCCCACTTGAGGCGGTCCCGGGCCTCCGCGATGTCCGCCTTGGTGCGCGGCCGGTGGATCTTGCGCAGGGCGTCGGGCAGGTCGGTCAGCCCGCGGCCCTCGCGCAGGGCGGGCGGCAGCGGGTCGACGGCGTCCTGGGCGCTGGGCAGCACCGCGTCGACGGCCTTGGCGATCTTCCAGGACTCCAGCTTGGTGGTGGCCGGGTAGAGGGGGATGAGCGCCCCGGCCCAGGAACCCACCGCGTCCCGGCCGTCCTCGCCCTCCTCGCCGCGCAGCAGCTCGTAAGCGGGGTGGGCGAGTTGCAGCTTGCGGTTGAAGAGGGAGACCTTGCCGGCGAACATCGCGCGGGTGCCGGGCAGCAGGTCCTTGTGCGGCTTGTGCACGCCCTTGCCGAAGAAGACCAGCTGCAGTCGGCCGCTGCCGTCGGTGATGGTCACCTCGAGCCGCTGGCCGCGGCCCTTGGAGCCGTTGAACGTCAGCACGCGGGCGTCCGCCACGCGGGCCACGACCGTGACGTGCTCGTCGAGCGGCAGGTCGGCGAGGGTGGTGAGCTCGCCGCGCTCCGCGTACCGCCGGGGGTAGTGGTGGAGCAGGTCGCCGACGGTGTGCAGGTCGAGGTGCTCGGCCATCACCTTGGCGGTGGCGGCGCCGAGCTGCTTCTTCAGTGGTTCGTCGAGGACTGACACGCGTTCCATTGCACACCACGCCACTGACACGCGGGCACACCTGTGGACGGCGCGGCTTGTGGGCGGCGCGGCTTGTGGGCCGGTTACTCGACGCCGATGAGCAGCAGGGGGGCCTGGGGGCCCCCTGAGTAGGTGACCGTGTCGACGGCCAGGTGGCAGACGCGGACGTGGGCCTCCAGGCGCGCCGCCAGGGTGTCGGGGGCGTCGTCCGCGAGGACCAGGGTGACCAGTTCGCCGCCCGCCGAGAGCATGCGGTCCAGGACCGTCTCCGCCGTCGTCGCCACGTCGTGGCCGATCACCGCCACGTCGCCGTCGATGAGCCCGAGGACGTCCCCGGCCTGGCAGACGCCCGCCGAGGTGAACGACCGGTGTTCGGCGACGGCCAGTTCGCCGTAGCGCGTGGCGCCCGCCGCGGCGGTCATCGCGACCACGTCCTCGTCGAAGCGGCGGTCCGGTTCGTGGACGGCGAGGGCGGCGATGCCCTGGACCGCGGCGCGGGTGGGGACCAGGGCGACCCGGATGCCCTCCGCGCGGGCCTGTTCCGCGGCGGCGGCCGCGGTGTGCCGCAGGGCGGCGTCGTTCGGCAGGAGGACCACCTCGCGCGCGTGGGCGCGGCGGATCGCCGCGACGAGTTCGCCGCTGGCGGGGGGTTCGCCGGGCCGGGCGAGGACCGTGGTGGCGCCGGCCTCCGCGCAGAGGGCGGCGAGCCCCTCGCCGGGCAGGACGGCGACCACGGCGCGCCCCGCGGGCACCGCGGCCGACGCCGGGTCGGTACCGGCGAAGTGGGTGATCCGGACGCGGTACGGGCGGCCCGCCTCGATGCCCGCCTCCACGGCCGCCCCCGCGTCGTCCACGTGGACGTGGACGTTCCACAACCCGTCGCCGCCCACGACGACCAGCGAGTCGCCGAGCTCGTCCAGCCGGCCGCGCAGCCGGGCCACGGCCGTGTCGTCGGCCTCCAGGAGGTAGATGACCTCGAAGGCCGGTCCGCCCGCCCGGCAGGACTCCCCGTCGGGCGCCGCCGGGCGCGCCGCCCGCAGCAGCCGCGCGGGGGCCTCGCCCGACACCGCCTCGACCAGCGCGCCCAGCACCGTGACCAGCCCTCGTCCGCCCGCGTCCACGACCCCGGCCCGCTCCAGGACGGCGAGTTGCGCGGGGGTGCGCTCCAGCGCCGCGCGGGCGCCGTCGTACGCGGCCTTGGCCACGGTCACCTCGTCGGCGCCGCCCGGGACGGCGGACGCCGCGGCCGAGGCCACGCTCAGGATGGTGCCCTCCACGGGGTGGGCGACGGCCTGCCGCGCCGACGCGGCGGCCCGGCGCAGCGCACGGGCCAGGTGGTCCCCGTCACGGCCCTCGGCCAGGACCTCGCTCATGCCGCGCAGCAGTTGCGCCAGGATCGTGCCGGAGTTGCCGCGGGCGCCGATCAGCGCGCCGTGCGCCATGGCGCGCACCGTGTCACCGCAGTCGGGAGCCGTACCGGCGGCGAAGACGGCCTCCACCGCCTGGGAGGCGGACTCGACGGTCAGGTAGAGATTGGTGCCGGTGTCCCCGTCCGCGACCGGGTAGACGTTGATCGCGTCGATCTCCTCGCGCTCCCGCCCCAGCGCCTCCAGCGCCAGCGAACACCAGGCACGGACCACGGTGGAGTCGATCTGCGGCACCTGGTGATCCTCCTTGAGCGCGGGCTGCACCGCAGGGTAGACCCCGCCTGCCGTCCGGGGCCCACGTGGGGGCGGGGGCCGGTTCGGACCGTGGTAGTTTCGTTGTACCGCAGCAGCCGTTGTATGCTGCTCCGGTTGCCCGACGAAAGTCGGGACATTCCCCCGGTACCGCCACTTCAGTCACCAGATCTGATTCCGGCGCGCCGGATTCACTGTACGTGCACCTGAAGTCTTTGGAGTGACCCGTGGCTGCCAACTGCGACGTCTGCGGCAAGGGGCCGGGCTTCGGCAACAACATCTCGCACTCGCACCGCCGTACGTCCCGTCGCTGGAACCCGAACATCCAGCGCGTGCGTGCCGTGGTCAGTGGGACGCCGAAGCGGCTCAACGCCTGCACCTCGTGCATCAAGGCCGGCAAGGTCTCGCGCTAACGCCGACGACGTTTCGTCGTAGCGCAGCCCTGCGGTTGCCTTGAAAGCCGGTCCACCTCGGTGGACCGGCTTTTTGCCGTACCCGGGTCCGTGGAACGCCGGACCCGGGCCTCAGCGGAAGCGCCAGCCGTGGTCCACCGGGCCGATCCCGCCGCCCAGCGCGAACCCGGCCGCGATCGCCCTGGTGACGTAGGCCTTGGCATCCCGTACCGCCCGCGGCACGGACAGGCCCTTGCCGAGCCCGGCCGCCACCGCCGAGGCGAGCGTGCAGCCCGTCCCGTGCGTGTGCCGGTTGTCGTGCCGGGGGGCGCGCAGCCAGTGCTCCTCGGTTCCGTCCGTCAGCAGGTCGACCGCGTCGCCCGCGAGGTGGCCGCCCTTGATCAACGCCCAGCGCGGCCCGTACTCCAGCACCGCGTCCGCCGCCCGCCGCATATCGCTCCGGGCCGCCACCCGTACGCCGGTGAGCTGGGCCACTTCATCCAGGTTCGGCGTCGCCACCGTCGCCACGGGCAGCAGCTTCGTCCGTACGGAATCGAGCGCCGACGCGGCCAGCAGCGGGTCCCCGTGCTTGGAGACCCCCACCGGGTCGACGACCACGGGCGCGTCCGTCCCGGCCAGCAGCTCCGCCACCGTCTCGACGAGGGGCGCGGAGGCGAGCATGCCGGTCTTCACGGCCTGTACGCCGATGTCGTCGACGACGCTGCGGTACTGCGCCCGTACCGCCTCCACCGGCAGTTCCCAGGCGCCTTGCACGCCCAGGGAGTTCTGCGCGGTGACGGCGGTGATCACGCTCATGCCGTGCACGCCGAGGGCCAGCATCGTCTTCAGGTCGGCCTGGATGCCGGCGCCGCCGCCGGAGTCGGATCCGGCGACGGTCAGGACGAGGGGTATCGCGGCGTTCACTCGTCCTCCCCGAAGTGGTCCCAGCCGCCCTGGGTGTGCCAGGGCGCGCCGTCGACGGTCACCTGGGGCAGCGCCGACGGGTTGAGGACCTCGCCGATGACCTTCCAGCGGGCCGGGAGCTTCACGTCCGGCGGGAAGGTGGCGACGATCGCGTGGTCCTCTCCCCCGGTCAGGACCCACTGCATGGGGTCGACGCCGACCGCCTGGCCGATGTCGTACATCTGGGTCGGGATGTCGATCAGCCCGGAGCGGAGGTCGATCCGCACCTTGCTGGCCTCGGCGATGTGCCCGAGGTCGGCGATCAGTCCGTCGCTGACGTCGCACATGGCGGTCGCGCCGAGCCCGGCCGCCGCGGGGCCGGCGTGGTACGGCGGTTCGGGCCGCCGGTGCGCCTCCACGAAGGCGCGCGGCGAGCGGAAGCCGCGCGAGAGGACCGCGAACCCGGCCGCCGACCAGCCCAGCCAGCCGGTGTACGCGACGACGTCGCCGGGCTGCGCGCCGGCCCGGGTGACCGGCTCGTGGTTGCGCAGGTCCCCGAGGGCGGTGATGGCGACGGTGATGGTGTCGCCGCGGACGACGTCACCGCCGACCACGGCCGCGCCCGCGACCTGGCACTCGTCACGCAGGCCGTCCATCAGCTCGGTCGGCCAGGTGACGGGGAGTTCGGCGGGGACGACCAGGCCGAGCAGCAGCGCCGTCGGTACGGCGCCCATGGCGGCGATGTCCGCGAGGTTCTGCGCGGCGGCCTTGCGGCCGACGTCGTAGGCGGTCGACCAGTCCCGGCGGAAGTGCCGCCCCTCCAGCAGGATGTCCGTGCTGGCCACCACGCGCCGGTCGGGCGCGGCCACGACCGCGGCGTCGTCGCCCGGCCCGATCCGTACCGCCGGGGTGGAGGTGAGCCGGGAGGTGAGCTCCCTGATGAGCCCGAACTCGCCGAGCTCTCCGACAGTGCCCTTCACCGAGGTTCACCTCTCCATGTCGTCTGGACGCACCGTGGGACCGGTCGCGACCCGTCACTGCTCTCGGTACCGTCACGCGGACCGTCAACTCTTCCGTGCCTGTACGCCGACCGCGCGCGCCGCAGGTCGCGCGGGTCTCCCCGTCGCCCGCGGCGACGCGGTACCGTGGCGTCCCTTTCTCTTTCCACAAGATCCTCGTGGCCGCCCTGGAGGTTCCGTGGTACAGGCGTACATCCTTATTCAGACCGAGGTGGGCAAGGCGTCGACCGTCGCCGAGACCATCTCCAAGATCCCGGGGGTGATCCAGGCCGAGGACGTCACGGGCCCGTACGACGTGATCGTGCGCGCCCAGGCCGACACGGTCGATGAGCTCGGCCGCATGGTGGTCGCGAAGGTCCAGCAGGTGGACGGCATCACCCGCACCCTGACCTGCCCGGTCGTCCACCTCTAGCCCCCGTCTACGCTTGGCCGGTGATGTCTGCCCACCGGTTCCCGTGCCTGCCCGCCCGTGCCGTCGCCACCGCTGCCGCCACCGTCCTGCTGGCGGTCGCGGGCTGCTCCTCCACGGACGCCGGGGCGCCGGTCGCGGTTCCCAGCCCGTCGGCGGAGGAGGCAGCCTTCTGCCGCGCGCTGGACAAGGAGCTGCCCGAGACCGTCGCCGGACTCGACCGGAGCGATCCGGAGCCGGAATCCGAGCTGACCGCCGGATGGGGAGACGGTGCGATCGTACTGCGCTGCGGCGTCCCGCGACCCGGCAGGATGAGCGATCCCCAGGCTCAGGGCGTCGAGGTGAACGGCGTGAACTGGCTGCTGGAACAGCGTGAGGACGACGGCCCGCGCTTCACCTCCACGTATCGCAAGGCGTACGTGGAGGTGACGCTCGACAAGCGGTACGCGCATGACGCCGGCCCGCTGACGGACCTGGCCGCCCCCGTGGAGAAGGCGGTTCCCTCCAGTCTGTGAGGGACCGGCCCCGCCGGGGCCCGTGCGTGGGCTTCAGCGCAGGCCGGTGGGGCGGCGCAGCGCGGCCTGGACGAGCCGGTCGATCAGCTCCGCGTAGCCGACGCCGCTGGCCTCCCACATGCGCGGGTACATCGAGATCGGCGTGAAGCCGGGCATGGTGTTGATCTCGTTGATGACGAACTCGCCCTGGTCGGTGAGGAAGAAGTCCGCCCGGACCAGGCCCTCGCAGGAGGCGGCCTCGAACGCGGCGATCGCCAGCCGCCGCACCTCGGCGGTCTGCTCCGGGGTGATCGGGGCGGGGACGACACCGGAGGCGGAGTCGATGTACTTGGCCTCGAAGTCGTAGAACTCGTGGTCGGTGACGGGCGGGATCCAGGCGGGCTCGCTGGCGCGCGGGCCGTCCTCGAACTCCAGCACACCGCACTCGATCTCGCGCCCGGTGAGCAGCGACTCGACGAGGATCTTGGGGTCGTGGCGGCGGGCCTCCTCGATCGCCGCGTCCAGTCCGGACTCGTCGTCGACCTTGGTGATGCCGATCGAGGAACCGGCCCGGGCGGGCTTCACGAAGAGGGGCCAGCCGTGCTCACCCGCGAAGTCGACGATCTTCCGGCGGGCGGCGAGAGGATCCTGCTCCCACTCGCGGGGGCGGATCACCTCGTACGGGCCGACGGGCAGCCCGAAGGAGACGAACACCCGCTTCATGTACTCCTTGTCCTGGCCGACGGCCGAGGCGAGCACGCCGGCGCCCACGTAGGGCACCCCGGCGAGCTCGAGCAGGCCCTGGATGGTGCCGTCCTCGCCGTACGGGCCGTGCAGCACCGGGAAGACGACGTCGACGTCGCCGAGGGCCTTGGGGACGGCGCCGGGCTCGCTGTAGACGACCTCGCGGTTGGCCGGGTCGACGGAGAGGACGACGGTGCCCTCGTCGGACTCGGCGAGCTCCTCGACGCTGGGGAGCGTGCGGTCGGCGATGGCCATCCGCTCCGGTTCGTCGGCGGTCAGCGCCCAGCGGCCGTCCGCGGTGATGCCGATGGGCAGCACGTCGTACTTCGTCCGGTCGATGGCGCGCAGGACGGCACCGGCCGTGACGACGGAGATGGCGTGCTCGGAGCTGCGGCCGCCGAAGACGACGGCCACGCGCGGCTTGCGCCCGGGGCTGGTGGGGAGGTTCTCGCTGCTCATATCGCGATGAGCGTACCCGTTCCGCCGGGTTGCGTCAGCGACCGGTTGACGGCCTGTCCTGTCAGCGCCGTTCGGGTTTGGCGGCGCGTGCCATCAGCTCCTTGAGCGCGACCATGGGCGGCTTGCCCTCGTGGACGATGCCGACGACGGTCTCCGTGATGGGCATGTCGACGCCGTGGCGGCGGGCGAGATCCAGTACGGACTCACAGGACTTGACGCCTTCGGCGGTCTGCTTGGTGACCGCGATGGTCTCCTGCAGGGTCATGCCCTTGCCGAGGTTGAAGCCGAAGGTGTGGTTGCGGGAGAGCGGAGAGGAGCAGGTGGCGACGAGGTCGCCGAGGCCGGCGAGTCCGGAGAAGGTCATCGGGTCCGCGCCCATGGCCAGGCCCAGGCGGGTGGTCTCGGCGAGGCCGCGGGTGATGAGGGAGCCCTTGGCGTTGTCACCGAGGCCCATGCCGTCCGCGATGCCGACGGCCAGCCCGATGACGTTCTTCACGGCGCCGCCGAGCTCGCAGCCGACCATGTCGGTGTTGGTGTACGGGCGGAAGTACGGGGTGTGGCAGGCGGCCTGGAGCCGCTGGGCGACCGCTTCGTCGCGGCAGGCGACGACGGCGGCGGCCGGCATGCGGGCGACGATCTCCTTGGCGAGGTTGGGCCCGGTGACGACGGCGATCCGGTCCGCGGAGACGCCGGTGACCTCCTCGATGACCTCGCTCATCCGCTTGGCGGTGCCCAGTTCGATGCCCTTCATCAGGGAGACGAGGACCGTGCCGGGAGCCAGCTTCGGCGCCCAGTCGGCGAGGTTGCCGCGGAGGGTCTGGGAGGGGATGGCGAGCACGGTGAAGGCGGCGTCCCGCGCCGCTTCGGCCGCGTCGGTGGTGGCGCGGACGTTGTCGGGGAGCCGGGCGCCGGGGAAGTAGTCCGGGTTGGTGCGGGTGGCGTTGATCGCGTCCGCGACCTCCTGGCGGCGGCCCCAGAGGGTCACCTCGCAGCCGGCGTCGGCGAGCACCATGCCGAAGGCCGTGCCCCAGGAGCCGGTTCCGAAGACGGCCGCCTTGACCGGGCGGTCCGCCGTGTCGGGGCGTGTCACTTCGCTTCCTCCCCTGCGGCCTTGAGCCGCTGTTCCAGGCGGGCCCTGCGGTGGTCGTACGGCTGGTCGGGGGCCTTCTCGCCCCGGACCTCCTCCAGGAGGGAGGTGATGGCGGCCATGATGACCTCGGTCGCCTCACGCAGCACCTCGGGGGTGGGTTCCTTGTCGTGGAACCGGTCGAGGTCGACGGGCGGTCCGGCCTGCACGATCAGTGTCCTGCGCGGGAAGAGCCGGAGCTTCTTCTCCTTGGCGTACGGCGGCATCGCCAAGTTGGCGCCCCACTGGGCGACCGGGATGACGGGGACCTTGGTGAGCAGCGCGACGCGGGCGGCTCCGGTCTTGCCGGCCATCGGCCACATGTCCGGGTCACGGGTGAGGGTGCCCTCGGGGTAGAAGGCGACGCACTCGCCGCGCTCGATGGCGGCGACGGCGGCGCGGAAGGCGTCCAGGGCGTTCGTGGTCTCGCGGTAGACGGGGATCTGTCCGGTGCCGCGGAGCATGGTGCCGACGAAGGACCCCTTGAAGAGGGCGGCCTTCGCCAGGAAGCGGGGAACCCGTCCGGTGTTGTACTGGAAGTGCGCGTACGACAGCGGGTCCAGATAGGAGTTGTGGTTCACCGCGGTGATGAATCCGCCGTCGGCCGGAATGTGCTCCATTCCCCGCCAGTCCCGCTTGAACAGAACCAGCAGCGGTGGTTTTGCGATGACCGCCGCCAGGCGGTACCAGAAGCCGATTCTGCGGCGGGACACTCGGACACCTTCCTCTGAGCTTTGCCGGGGGTCAAGTGTCGCCCCAGGCCCCTGGTCTGTCGAGAACACCGTACGCCCCACCTCGGACACCGGCCGTCAGGGCTGTGGACAATGGGCCCGATGCGCAAGGACGGAGAGCTCGCCCCCAACACCGACCCGACCGCCGGTTCCTGGTCCCTGGTCGTGCCGCTCAAACCCCTGTCACTGGCCAAGAGCAGGCTGGCGGGCGCCGCCGGGCCGCAGGCCAGGTCCCGGCTGGCGCTGGCGTTCGCGCAGGACACGGTGGCCGCCGCGCTGTCCTGCCCGGCGGTACGGGATGTGGTGGTCGTCACGGACGATCCGGTCGCCGGGGCCGCGCTGCGCGCCCTGGGGGCCCGCACCGTGCCGGACGCCCCGGCCGCGGGCCTCAACGCGGCGCTGTCGTACGGCGCCGGGGCGATACGCGCGCACCGTCCCGGCGCACCGGTCGCGACGCTCAACGCGGACCTGCCGGCACTGCGTCCCGCGGAGCTTTCCCGGGTACTGGCGGCGGCGGAACAATTTCCCCGCGCTTTTCTGGCGGATGCCGCGGAAATCGGTACGACATTGCTGTCGGCGGCGCCCGGGGTGGAATTACGTCCGGCATTCGGTGAAGGGTCCCGGCGTCACCATTTGTCGTCGGGCGCGGTGGAAATTCCGCTGGACGGCGTCGCTTCCGTGCGCCGGGACGTGGACACGGGCGACGATCTGCGGGCGGCCCTGGAGCTGGGCGTGGGGCCGCGCACGGCCGAGCTGGCCGCGGCGGAGCGGTGGGCGGCGGCCGGGCGGTGGGCGGCGGCCGAGCCCGAGCGGGCATAGGGCAGCAGGACCGGGCGCCACAGGCCCGGGGCCGGATAGGGTGCGGGGCATGCAGGCGACCGCGTACACGTACGACCCCGACTCCCGCAGCGGCAGCGTCCTCCTGGACGACGGCACCCCGGTGCCCTTCTCCGCCCCGGCCTTCGACGCGGGGGGCCTGCGGCTGCTGCGACCCGGCCAGCGGGTCCGTATCGAGACGGAGGGCGAGGGCGACGCCCTGCGCATCACGCTGATCACGCTGCAGACCTTCTGACCCCCGACGCCGGACACACCGCGGGCCGGGCTCCCCCTCGGGGAGCCCGGCCCGGCGTGTGAGGGGCCTGCATGGCCCGCGCCGCTTACGAGCGCGCGGTGGTGGTCTTCTTGGCGGCGGTCTTGCGGGCCGTCGTCTTCTTGGCGGGGGCCTTCTTCGCGGTGGCCTTCTTCGCCGGCGCGGTCTTCTTGGCCGTGGTCTTCTTCGCGGCGCCGCCGGTGGCGGTCTTCTTGGCCGGCGTCGCCTTCTTGGCGGCCGTCGTGGTCTTCTTCGCCGTCGAGGTCTTCTTGGCGGTGGTCTTCTTGGCGGCGGCGCCGGTGGTGGTCTTCTTCGCCGGGGTCGCCTTCTTGGCAGCCGTCTTCTTCGCGGCCGCGGTGGTCTTCTTGGCGGCGGCCTTCTTGCCGGCGGCCTTGGCGATGGTGGGCGGCGGGCCCGAAAGGCTGCCCTTGGGCGCCTTCTTGACGGCCACCTCGCCACCCTTGGGCAGCTTCTTCGATCCGCTCACCAGGTCCTTGAAGCCCTGACCGGCACGGAAGCGGGGGACGGAGGTCTTCTTGACCCGTACGCGCTCACCCGTCTGCGGGTTGCGGGCGTAACGGGCCGGGCGGTCGACCTTCTCGAACGAGCCGAAGCCGGTGACCGAGACACGGTCCCCGGCGACCACGGCACGGACGATCGCGTCCAGTACCGCGTCGACAGCATCGGCGGCCTGCTGGCGGCCACCCATCTTGTCGGCAATCGCTTCTACGAGCTGCGCCTTGTTCACGTCTTCCCCTTCGGAGACATTGCCGGAACGAAAGTGTTCAAGCGTTTTCGCACGTTAGGCAGATATATACCGCAAATCAAACACGAAACGGGCTAATCACCCTAGTGCCGCAACGAAGTAGGCGGCTGCGGAGTTCGGAGTGTTAGTCGCCTTCAGGGAATCGGCCCTCATCGAGGTCCTTCATCAACCGGTCCAGGCGCTGTGCCGCACCCGCGAGATCGTGCTTCGCCGCGGCCGTGATGACCAACAGCTTCCGGGACAGCGCCATCCTTACGCCCTCCGGGACTTGCAGTGCGCGCACTCGGCCGTGCGCTTCTTTCAGACGGGCTGCGACGGCCTCATAGAGCTGGAGTTGGCTGTCGCGTTCCATGCACCGATTGTGCCATCTGGGCCGAGTTGTCGCCTCCGTAGGGGGTAACTAGCCTGCGCCAACGGCCATTCGGGGCTCCCCCGGACGCCGCCGGGGAGCCCAGGCCGGAGCCATCAACTCCCTTGGACAGCAAGGGCTTTGGCGGCCGGATCGGCTCTCCCGGAGGGTGTTGGGCGCGGCCCCCGGCCACCCGTGGGTTCCGTCAGCCGGATGGCCCCTCGCACGTCATCCTGCTGCCCGGCAAGGTCACTTTCACGCCAACCTGATTCGACTGCCTTCCCGTGCATACGACGGTGCCCCCGGCCGTCGATCGGCCGGGGGCACCGGAAAGGCTGTGCGCGGAGTCGGGCCCGGGAGGGGCCGGACCCGGAGTCGGACCGGGAAGGGTCAGACCGGCAGGGTGCGCGGCTTGTGGGAGGGTCGCTTGGCCTCGTACGCGGCGATGTGGGTTTCGTTCTGGAGGGTGATGCTGATGTCGTCGAGGCCGTTGAG
>NZ_JBEXQK010000030.1:0-76322 GCF_040612535.1 Streptomyces sp. NPDC006368 | reverse complement strand
CGGGCGGTCGTTCTGGGCGTGCACCCGGGCGTTGAGGCCGCCACCGGGGGCGCCGGGGGTGGCCCCCGGGGGGGGGGGGCCCCGGGGGGGGGCGCCACCACACGCGGCACCGCTCCCGTCCGGCTCGGCCGGACCCCGTCAAACTCCGTCAAACTCCGTCAGACTCCGTCCGGCTCGGGATCGCTCTGCCGGGACGGGTGCGTCTGCGCCCGCGTGTGGATGTACAGGTCCTGGCGCCCCGGCGGCGTCACCCGGTGCTGGGGGAGCGGCAGTTCGTACCGTACCGGCCGCCGGTGGTCGGCGAGCTGGCGGTTCTCGTTGTAGACCCTGCCGAACTTCCACAGCATGCGGGCGAAGTTGGTCTGGCCGCGCGCCAGGTTGCGCCCGAGGACGCCCATGGCGCCGATGGCCGTGCGCAGCCCCAGGTGCTTGCGGTTGATGACGGCCTGCGTGCGCACCAGTTCCCGGTAGAAGACGTCCAGGGGGAGCTTCGTGGGCACGACGGCGTGCTGGATGTCGAAGAGCCGGTAGTCACGCGTCGTGAGCTGACGGCCCTCGGTGTGCCAGATCTCCGTGCCGGGATACGGAGTCATCACGGTCAGGTGCACGATCTCCGGCACGGTCAGCGCGAATTCGCGTACGACGCGGAATCTTTCCTCGTCCCAGGCCGGATCGACGATCAGGTTGATCGCCACCATGATGCCCATCCTGCGGGCCACTTCCAGCGCACGGAAGTTGTCGTCCGGGCTCACCCGCTTGCGATACAGATCCAGCCCTTCGGCATCGATCGCCTCCATGCCCAGGAACATGTAACGCAGACCGAGCCTCGTCCACCGCTCGAAAACCTCCTGATTGCGCAGCAGGACGTCGCTGCGCGTCTCCAGGTAGTAACGCTTGCGGATTCCGCGGCGCTCCAGCGCGGCGGCGATTCCGTCCCCGTGTTCGGGCCGGATGAATGCCACGTCGTCGACGATGAACACATTCGGTTCGCGGATCGACGCCATTTCCTCGGCCGCCGCCTCCGGGGACGCCTTGCGGTAACTGCGGCCGTAGAACGTCCACGCGGAACAGAACGAGCAGTCCCACGGGCATCCGCGGGTGAACTCGATCGACGCGCAGGGATCCAGCTCGCCGATGAAGTAGCGGTTCCGCCGGCGCATGAGATCGCGGGCGGGACGGGGGTGGTCCAGGCTGTCCAGCAGCTTCGGAGCCGGTCCGCGGCCCTCCGCGCACACCACACCGGGCACCGTCGCGAGCCCGCCGTCGCGTGCCGCCTCCAGCAGCGGCACGACGGCCGGCTCGCCCTCGCCGCGTACGACCGCGTCGACCGCTCCCTCGGCCTGCCGCAGTACGTGTTCCGCGATGAACGAGACGCTGTGTCCGCCGAAGAACACGAAACAGCCGGGGGACGCCGCTTTCGCCCGGCGGGCGATCTCGATCGCCTCCGGAATGTTGGCCAGGTAATTGAGCGAGATTCCCAGGGCCTCCGGCGCGAACGAGACCAGCTCGCCATCGAGCAGCTTGCGGGGAAGGACCTGCAGGTCCACGACGCGTACCTGGTGACCGGCGTCCCGGGCCGCCGCCGCCACCCGTTCCAGGCCGAGCGGCTCCAGTCTCAGGAAGATCTCCGAATACATCAGGGCACTCGGGTGGACAAGCATGACGCGCATTTCGAATCTCCGGCCGCCGACGAGGGAATGCTTCCGCTGAAACACATTTCTTCCCTGTCGGGCGGGATTCTCCGGGGAGGCACGCCGTGGACGGGCGGTGGGCACGCGGCCCGGCGCCGGCGGAGGGATCCTGAAGGCAGGAGGTCGCCATGACACGAACACTGGAGTGGCAGGTCCGCCTGCGGATCGCCGAGGAGAACGGCACCACGCGCGCCCGGGTGACCGTCGACACGGGCGCCAGGACGCTCGAAGGGCACGGCACGGCCCGCCGCAATCCGGAGGACCGGGACGTACCGGAGATCGGCGACGAACTCGCCGCCGGCCGCGCGATGAGCGACGCCGCCCGCGGGCTGATGCGGGCGGCCTACCGCGACATCGGCGAGGTGGGCGCCGGGCTGTCGAACGACCGGTACGAGCACGCCGGCCAGGGCTGGTCGACGGTGGGCGGGTAGGGCTCGCGCCCCTTCTGAGCAGCCTTCCGCCCGGTGCCGGTC
Organism: Streptomyces sp. NPDC006368; assembly: GCF_040612535.1. Classification (NCBI taxonomy): domain Bacteria; kingdom Bacillati; phylum Actinomycetota; class Actinomycetes; order Kitasatosporales; family Streptomycetaceae; genus Streptomyces; species Streptomyces sp. NPDC006368. The sequence goes on along the minus strand of NZ_JBEXQK010000030.1, from coordinate 74,158 downwards.
CCTCCGTACTCCGAAGGGGCGCGGGCACCGGTGCGGGTGCACGCTGGAGGAGTGACCCAGGAGGTGAATGGGATGCAGACGATCGTCGGATGGCACGTCGAGCTCGAATTCTCCGAGGACGAGGACACGGGCCGGACCAGGGCGTCCTGCATGGTCAGGCTGCCCGACGGCACGGAGCTGCGCGGGCACGGCAGGGCCAAGCGACACCCGGACGACATGGCCCAACAGCGGGTCGGGGAGGAGATCGCCGCGGCCCGCGCGCTCAATGAACTGTGCAGGAATCTCATGAAGAAGGCGGGAGGCGAGATCGAGGAGGTGACGCACATCCCGGCGCACCTGGCGATGTGACCGGATGATCCGGTCTCCCGCCGAAACGTCAGCCCGAGCCCCGGATTCCCGCGTCGACAGCAGCGGCCGATCCGGGGCTTCTCGCGCCCCGCGCGGCCCGGAGTCCGGCGCCCTTGAGCCCCGGACGCCGCCGCCCGGCGCCACGGGCGCGGGGAGACGTCAGGAGCGGGCCTTGCGCGTCTCGCTCCGGTTGGCCTTGCGGATGGCGTCCAGGAGCTCCGGCTTCGACATCCGCGAACGGCCGTCGATGCCGAGCCTCTTCGCCAGCTCGTACAGATGCCCTTTGGAGGCACTCTCGTCGACGCCCTCACCGCTCCGGCCGCCCTGCCAGCGCGGACGGGCCGCCAGGGAATCGGACGGGCCCTTGCGGCCGTGCTCCTTGCGCTCCCAGTGGTCACCCACCTTCTCGTGAGTGTGCTTGAGCGCGCTGAACGCCACCCGGTGGGCACGCTCGCCCTCGCCGTACTGCTCGACGGCCGAGTCGTGCGCCTCCGCCCAGGTGCGCCGGGCGCTCTCCGGGGAGCGCTTCAGGGTCGAGGGCATGACCTCGCGTCCCGGCATGCTGCCCGCCTCCGTCCCTCGTCGTCGGATGTCGGGTGGGTGTCGGATCCGGATGTCGGTCCCGGCCGGAGGACGAGTGTCCGGGACGCTCACGGACAAACAGCGCCGTGGAAAACCACCTGGCGTATGCGGTGGTGCCGCCGAATTCCCGAAACGCGCCAGCGTACGTCGATTGATTATATGACCAATATTTTTCGGGCTTTCGGTGGAATACGCCGTGGACATCACCAAGGAGAAAGCGAAACCACCGCCGAGGAGGCCGCATGCTGGAGGTCGAGCGTCTGCTGGCCGACTGCCTGGACGACGCACGGACCGAGCCGCTGGGCACCGTGCCGCTCGTCCCCGGCGATCCCGCCTACGCGGCGGCTCGCCGCACCTTCCTGGCGGCGGGACTGCGGGCGCTGCGCGACGACCTTCCCGAAACCGGCTGGGCGCAGCTCAACGTGGCGCCCGAGGCGTCCGCCTGGCCCTCGCTGTACGCACGGCTCGCCGACGCGGCCCGGGAGTTCACCGCAGAGGGTGGGCCCGCGCGTGACTTCTTCTTCATGCACAAACCACCGGGCCTGCGCATCCGGTTCCACGCGTCCGATCCGTCCCGCGCCGACGAACTGCGGGCCGGGCTGGCCCGCCGCTTCGACCGGCGGGACGGCGCGTGGGAGCGGCCGTACACCGGCGTGTACGAGCCCGAGGCGTACCTTTTCGGAGGCCCTCGCGCCATGCCCTACGTGCACCGGCTGTTCACCACCGACGCACGGGCCTGGCTGGACCACCACACGGCCGCCGCCGGTGCCCCGGTCCCGCCCGGCTGGCGGGTGTCCCTGGCGCTCCTGCGCACCGTGTTCGACGCCCTCGGCATCGTCGGCTGGGAGCACCGCGGCGTGTGGCAGGTCGTACGGGAGGAGACCGGGCGCCGCCTCCCCGACGGGCCGCCGGACACCGCACGTCAGCGTGTTGCCGCCGGTATCCGCGCGTACTGGAACCAGACCCCCGACGAACAGCTCGACGCCCTCCCCAAGGCGTGGCACGACATCGTGCGGGCCCACCGGGAGGCCGCGCACCGGGCGGCCCACCGGGGCGGTCATCACCCAGTGAGGAAGAAAGGGAAGTCCCATGCCCCAGATCGAACTCGCCGACCTCGACGCTCTCATCGACGACCTCGACGAGCGCATCACCGACAGCGACCTGCCGCAGACGCAGGCCATGACCGCCGGTTGCAGCGGTCTGTGCACGATCGTCGTCTGCGCGACCGTCGTCATCTGCGCCTGACCGCACCGCCGCCCGACCGCGCACGCGCCCACCGGGCGCGTCCGCACCCATCAGGAGCCGCCCGGCACGTCCGGGCGGCTCCGCCCACCCGACCGCACGAGGAGCCCGATGGCGTACGCCACCCACGACACCGCCCTCGACCTCGCCGTCCGGTACTTGAGGGAGTGGGCGACGAGCCCCCACCCGGCGCCGCACCCCTCGGACCCCGGCATCCCGGTCCTCGCCCACCTGGTCGCCGACACCGACCGGGCGACGGCCTCCGCGTCCGTCGCCGTTTGGGCCAGGACGGCCGGACGCGGACCGTCCCACGCCGCGCTGTACGACGGGGGCCTGGCCGGGACGCTCGTCGGCCTGCGCCTCGGCGCCCGCCTCCACCCGGCGCTCCACCGGGCCGCCGACCGGCTGCGCGACCGGTTGTCCGCCCGCCCCCCGGCGTACCGGACGCGTGAGGTGGCCTTTCCCGACTACGACCTGATCTCCGGCCCTTCCGGCACCCTGCTCGCCCTGTGCGCGGAAACCCACCCGACCGGGGCACGACTCCGGCCGTTCCTCGACCATGTGACGCTGCTGTGCGACGGCGACGAACTGCCCCGCCTGAGGACCGGACAGTACGCCGACCACCCGCACCTGTCATGGGTCCACGGCCGCGTGAACACCGGGATGGGCCACGGCGTCGCCGGTGTCGTCACCGCGCTCACCGCCGCCCTGCGCGTCACCGGCCCGGACCCGGAGCTCAGCGCGGCGCTCACCCGCGCCACCCGTTGGCTGGCCCGCCAGTCGTACGACGACGCCCGCGCCATCCGCACCTGGGCGGGTGCCGGGCTCGACGGCCCGCCACCCGCCGGCGCCCACCCACGCCAGGCATGGTGCTACGGAACCCCGGGCGTGGCCTGGGCCCTGTGGGACGCCGCCGACGCGCTCGGAGACAAGGAGGCCGCCGATGGGGCCGCCGCGGCCTTCACCACCCTCGCCGAGCGCTACGACGAGGAGTTCCACCTCTTCGGCGACGGCCCGGGCGACCTCCTCGGGCTGTGCCACGGCGCCGCGGGCGTCCTGGCGGTCGCCGACGCCTTCGACCTGCACGCGCGCGTGCCCGCCGCGGCCACGCTCAAGGCCCGGCTCGTCCGGCACCTGCTGGTGCGGATGCCGGCCGCGTTCGACGCTCTGTCGCCGGAACTGCTGACCGGCGCCCCCGGCGCGCTCAGCGCCCTGCTGACCGCCGCCCACGGCACCTCACGTGCCTGGCTGCCCTGCCTGGGGCTCCGATAGCGACCCGAGACGCGCCCCCGCCTCCGCCAGCTCCGCGACGAGCCGCGCCGCGTCGTCCCGGAACACCGCGGCCCCGAGCTCCGTCCGCCGGTCTCGTCCGGGCCCCGGCCGCACCAGCCGGGCGGCGCGGGCGAGCAGGTCGCCGAGGTCGTACGCGTACTCGGTCAAGCCTTCCGCCGCCATCTCCCGCACGCCGACGGCGCCGTGCCCCGGGATCGGCCGGTAGCCGATCACCGGGAGCCGCGCCGCCAGGGCCTGGACCGACGTCTGGCCCGCCGCGTTGTCGACCAGGACCCGCGCCGCCGCCATCAGCCCCGGCATGTCGTCGACCCAGCCGAGCGCCAGGACGCCCGGCAGCCGGGCCGCGCGGCGGCGCAGCCGTTCGTCGCGCCCGCACAGCAGCACGGGCAGGAAACCGTGGGCCGCCAGCGCCCCCGCCGTGCCGAGGAGTTCGTCCCCGACGCCCCAGGCCCCGGCGGACAGGAGCACCGGCGGCCTGCCCTCGTCCGCGCGCGCCGGCGCCCCCGCGAACGCCCCCGGGGAGGGCGAAGCGCCGTGGAACGCCGGGGGCACCACCGGGCCGGGAGCGACCGCGCGGCGCCCCGTGACCGCCCCGGCCGTCCCCGCGGCGGTCTCGGTGACGCACAGGAACAGGTCGTTGCCGGGCTCCAGCCAGCCCCGGTGCAGCGCGAAATCGGTGATGAACACCGCGCACGGCACCCGCAGCCGGCCGCGCCGCCGCAACCGGCCGGTGATCTGGCCGGCCAGGTGGAAGGTCGACACGATGACGTCCGGCCGCCACCGGTCGACGAGCGCCAGGAGGCGCCGCTCCGCGAGCGCGGCCATCGGCGACACGTCCAGTCCGCGTCGCCGGCCTGGTCCCCTCCCGGGTTTTGCCCCCGTCCCGGATTCCGCCCCCCTCCCGGTGTCCGGACCCGGTGCGAGGAAAACGGCGTAGATCAGCTCGTACAGCCACGGCGCGTGCCGCACCGTGAACCGGTAGAAGGCCCGCGTCGCCGGTCCCGCGCCGCACGGCAGCAGGGTCAGCACATCATGTACGAGGACATCGTGGCCCGCGGCCTCCAGCCGCCGCGCCAGCTCGGCGGCCACCGCGTCGTGACCCGCCCCCATGCTCGCGCTGAGCACCATGCATCGCCGCTCCATGGGGTGCCTCCAGACCTCGTGTCGGCGTCTTCCATCCTTTGCCGCCCGGCCGCGGACCGTGGCCGGTAGGGCGCCCGAATCGGCCTGTTCGGGTGGATCGTGGTCCGCGTGCGCGCCGTCGGGAGGCGAACCGGCCGGAAACCGGGACGCTGTAAGGGCACGCCCCCACACCACGGAGGAACCATATGCCCCCGACAACCGCAGGGCCGGTCGCGCTCGTCACGGGCGCCTCCTCCGGGATCGGTGAGGCGGTGGCCGAGCGCATCGCGGCCGAGGGAGGCTGGCGGCTGCTGCTCGGCGGACGGGACGAGGAGCGGCTCGCGGCGGTGGCCGGACGCACCGGCGGCACCCCGCTGACCGCCGACCTGGGCGACCGGGCCGGCGTGGAGCGGCTCGCCGCCCGGGCCCTGGAGCGCGAGGGCCGCGTCGACGCGCTCGTCGCCTCCGCCGGCCTCGGCTGGGCGGGACCGTTCGTGACCATGCCCGGCGACGCCGTGGACCGCCTGCTGGCGGTCAACCTGTCCGGAGTGGTGCACCTGGTGCGGCTGCTGCTCCCGGCGATGGCGGAGCGCGGCGCGGGACGCATCGTCATGATCGGATCCATGGCCGGCCGGGTCGGCGTGGCCAACGAAGCGGTGTACTCCGCGACGAAGGGCGGTCTGCTGGCCTTCGCGGAGAGCCTGCGCTACGAACTCGCCGGGACGCGCGTACGCGTGACGGTCGTGCTGCCCGGCGCGGTCGACACGCCGTTCTTCGACCGCCGGGGCGCCCCGTACCACCGCGACCACCCGCGCCCGGTCCCCGCCGAGCGGGTGGCGGACGCCGTCTGGCGGTCCCTCGCGCACGGTGTGGACGACGTCTTCGTCCCCGGATGGCTCGGAATGCCCGCACGGATTCACGGCGCCGTGCCGGGCTTCTTCCGGGCCATGGCCAAGCGGTTCGGCTGACTTCCGTGCTGGCACTGTCGATCATCCTGGCGCTGCTCGCCGCCCTCGGGAACGCCGGCGCCTCGGTGCTCCAGCGACGCGCCGCGGCCGACGTCGGCCCCGGCCGCTCCCGGGCACGCGGGTCGTGGATGGCCGGGCTGGTGCGCCGGAGGGTATGGGTGTGGGGCGCCGGGCTGCTGGCCGTGTCGGGCATCCTCCAGGCTCTCGCCCTGGCCACGGGCCCGCTGTCCATCGTGCAGCCCGTCATGAGCACCGAGCTGATGTTCACCCTCGCGCTGGGCAGCGTGGTCTTCCACCGCCGCCCCGACACGGCCACGCGCTGGGCGTTCGCCGCCATGGCGGCGGGCCTCGCCGCCTTCCTCGCGCTCGCCGACCCGTCCGGAGGGCGGGACACGGTGCCTCCCGCCGACTGGCTGTGGACGGCGTTCGGCGCGGGCCTCTTCGTGACGGTGCTCCTCGGCCTGTCGCCGCGGCTGCCGTCCGCGCCGCGCGCCGCCGTGCTCGGCACGGCCACCGCGACCGGCTTCGCCTGCACGGCCGCGCTGCTGAAGGACGGGCTGGGGCGGCTGCCGGGTGGGCTCGGCGCGGTGCTCACGTCCTGGCAGCCGTACGCGGCGATCGGCGTCGGCCTCGGCAGTTTCCTCCTCCTCCAGGTGACCCTGCGGGCCGGCACCCTGGTGGCGTCCCAGCCCGCGATGACCCTCGGCGACGCGCTGCTGAGCGTGGTGCTCGGCGTGACGCTCTTCGCGGAGCGCGTCCACCTGGGCTGGCGGGTCATCTTCGAGGTGCTGGCCCTCGCGGTCCTCACCGCGGGCTGCGTCCACCTGGCCCGGTCGCCGCTGGTCGCCGACGAGCCCGAGGGGAAGTCCACATGGTGAGCGCCCGGCGCGCGGCGCGTACCGCTGCCGCCGCGTCCCTCGCCGTCGCCGCCTGCCACATCGGCCCCGCCGCCACCTGGCTGCCCGCGCCGCGCGGACTGCTGTGGCCGGTCCTCGACGGGCGCGGCGCCCCGGCGCGGGTCGCCCTCACCTTCGACGACGGCCCCGACCCGGACAGCACCCCCCATTTCCTGCGCGCCCTGGACGCCCTCTCCGTCCGCGCCACCTTCTTCGTCCTGGGCGAGCGGCTGGCCCGCCACCCGGAGCTCGGGCGGCGGATCGCCGCCGAGGGCCACGAGCTCGCCGTCCACGGCTGGCGCCACGACCGCCCGTGGTGGCCCCGGCCCGTGCGCGACCTGCGGGACCTGGCGCGGGCCACCGACCTGGTCGCCGAGGCCGCCGGGCGACGGCCCCTGTGGTACCGGCCCGCCTACGGCATCCTCACCGGCGGGCGGTGGGCCGCCGCGCGCGCCGCGGGGCTGCGGCCCGTCCTGTGGTCGGCGTGGGGACGCGACTGGACGCACGACGCCACCCCGGACAGCGTCCTCGCCGAGGTGACGCGGACGCTGCGCGGCGGGGCCACCGTGCTGCTCCACGACTCCGACGTGGCCGGCGCGCCGGGCGCGTGGCGGGCCGCCCTCGGTGCCCTGCCGGACCTCGTCGCGCGGTGCCGGGCAGGCGGTCTGACGGTCGGCCGGCTCGCCGACCACGACGTGGGCCGCGGGCGGCCCCGGCCGGACGGGCGACGCGGGACGCGCCCCGCCGCGTCGGCCCGCGGCGCCCGGGGCACCTGACACGGTGGTGCGCGTTGACTCCAAGCGCCCCGCCGCATGGGGTTGCTGGGGCGGGCCCTCGGAGCGGCCAGCCACCGCTCCGGGGCCCTTCCTCCGCCGGGGAGGTCCGGACGGGGCCGGCGTCCCCGAAAGGGGCGGGCCCGCCGGTCGGTCCGAGGCGACCCGCTGACCGTCTCTCCTGGGTCACCCGGACACGGTGACGGGACCCGGCGCCGGAACGGTCGCGCGGGCGCCTACGGTGGGAGGCGTGATCGGCGCACACCGCCACGCAGGAGGAGGGCAGTCCGTACGGCGGGGGCTCAGCCCGCCGCGTGCGCCGGTGTCCGCTCGCGGCCACCGGGATGGCGGTGCCGCCACACCCAGAAGACCCCGCAGGACACCAGCGCCCACCCCGCGAGCACCGCGAACGGGAACAGGTGCTGGTGCCCGCCGAAGTACACCGCCGTGTGCTGGGCGCTCACCGACGCGCCCGGCGGCAGCCACCGCCCGATGTGCCCGAGTACGGACGGCAGCAGCGGCCAGGACACGGCGCCGCCCGAGGACGGGTTGCCCAGCAGCACCATCAGGCCCCAGGTGGGCAGCATCGCCCAGCGGCCCACCAGAGTGTTGAACATCGTGAAGACCGTGCCCGAGGCGAACATCGTCAGGGCGAGGATCAGCCACGACTCCACGAACGGCAGGTCCAGCGCGCCGAGCAGCCAGTCGACGGTGGCGGCGATCGCGAACCCGCCGAGCAGCGCGTACGCCGCGGTGAAGCCGATCCGTTCGGCCGGGACGAGCGCACGGGCGTGCACGCTCAGCTGGATGGCCCCCACGAAGCCGATGATCACCGCGGCGAGCGAGATGTAGAACAGCGCCAGCCCGCGCGGGTCGCCCGGCTGCAGCGGCTTGATGTCCCGTACCCGCACCGGTACGCCCGTCGCCCGGCTCACCGCCGCCGCCGACTCGGCCAGCACCTGCGCCACGGAGGCGCCCGACGCGCCGGCCACGTCCAGCTGGACGCCGCCCGGCCGCGCTTCGAGGACCGCGAAGACCTCCTGCTCCTCCACGGCGCGGCGGGCGGCCCTCTCACTTCCGTACGGGCGGAGCCGCAGCGCCGCGTTGAGCGCCTTCTCCATGCCGTCGACGAACGTGCGGCCCTGCGGGGAGTCGGCCGGACCGACCAGCGCGATCGGAATATGACGCGGCGTCGGGTTGGCCATGGTGTACGTGTACGAGCCGGCGAAGAGCGCCGCCGCGGCGGCCAGGATCAGCACCAGCACGGCGGCCGGCAGCAACGGCGACTTCTGCGGGGGGTGTGCGGCGCTCTCGCCGGTCGCGTCGGTCATGAGGAGGGGTGGCGGTCGCCGGTCAGGACACCGGAGGCGGGGAGTCCGCGGGCGGAGGTGGAGGTGGCGGCGGCTCCACCGGCGGCGAACCGGGCGTGGACGTCTCGTCGGTGGGCGGGTCCTCGGTGGTCGTGTCGTCCCCCGGGGGCTCCTCGGTCGTCGTGGTCGTCCCGGGGTCCGAAGGGGTCGACGGGCCCGGGGTGTCCGTCGTCGTGTCCGTGGGCGGCGACGCGGGTGGCGGCGCCGGGTCGGAGGGCGGTGGGGAGGTGGCCCCCGGCGGTGCCGTCTCCCGGTCGCGCCTGGGGCCGGTGGCGCCCGGCGGACGGGCGAGGTAACCGCCCTCGTCGACGTTGACGATGACGAAGACCTTCACGGGCGTCGGCGCCGGTGCGACCACCGCGGTGTTCGCCAGGCTGTAGCCCGGCCAGGGGTCGCCGACGGGCCGCAGCCCGCTCTGCCGTACGGCCTCCTTCAGCGGGTTCCCACAGGCGCACCGCACCCGGGGGACGCCCTTGCGGTCGACCATGACGGCCGTGCCGGCCTGCAGGACCGCCTGGTAGGGGCGGGCCTTCCCGTCCTTGTAACCGTGGTTGGTGACCCATGTGTCCTTGATCAGGAGCACCGGGGTCAGCGTGCGCAGATAGTCGGGAACGGCGGACGGCTCGATGCCCAGGGCGCCGGCGAAGGCGGTGTTCTTGGCCGGTGCGGAGGTGAGGTACTCGATCTGGCGTTCCACGTTGCAGCTGGACCCCTTCCTGGCGCCTCCGTACAGGCCGCGCCAGGAACCCCGGTACACCGTCGGCCGGTTCTGCTGTTGCGGCGAGGGCGTGGCCGCCTTCGCCGCGTCGCCGTCCCCGTTGCCCGTCGACGGCGTGAACGGGTCGGGGCCGGCCGCCGCGGGCTTCTGGAGCTGAAGGGTGGAGCCGGCCGGACTCGTGCCGCCGCCCCCGTCACCGCCCATGCGGGGCAGGACGACGGCCAGGACCACCGCGACGACGACGGCGGCGACCACGGTGCCGATCCGGGGGCCGGAGCGCCACCACGGGCCGCCTCCACCGCCCTCCGGCGGGTGCGACGCCGAGCCGGAGAGGGGCCCCTTGGGTGGGCCCGACGGTGGGCCCGACGGAGGGCCGGTGGGTCGGTCGGGAGGCGGCTGGGAAGTCACTTTGTCCCTTTCTCCTGTTTCACGCTCATTGTGTGCCTCGCATCGGTACGGCCCGCAAGCCGACGCCACCGCCACCCCACCGCCGGGCGCCGCACGGGCGCGCGCCAACGGCCGTGCCCCCATCGGCCTTCCCCACGGGCGGCAGCCCGGAAGCCCGCATAGCGTGACGGCGTGAGCCCTCACGTCCGTCAGCACCCCGCCGTGCGCAGCGGTGCGAGCCGCGCCGCTCACGACTGGGGTGACGCGCTCGTCGCGGTGCTCGCGGGCGTGGCCGCCATGGCCGTCACGGCCGCGCTCGGCCTCTGGGCCGCGGGCGCGGCCGACCTGCCCGAGGGTGCCTTCCCGCGCGTCGTCGCCGCCGTCCTCGTCATGGCGGCGGGCGGCTCCGTCGCCCTCTCCGGAGACGCCGGGGTCTTCGCCGGGACGGACGCCGAACTGACCGTCATGCCGCTCTCCGTGACCCTCGCCGGGGCGCTCACCGTCGGCGCGCTCTTCCTGCGGCCACTGCGCCACCACGCCGTCACCGGCGCCGGGGAACTGCTCGGCCGCGTCGCCCGTACGGCCGTCCTGTGGCTCGCCGCGCTCGCGGTGCTCGCCGTCCTGGCACGCCACACCTTCTCCCTCACACCCGCCGACACCCCCGGCGAGATCCTGGACTTCCTGGGGGCCACCCCCACCCTCGGCTTCCGCGCCGACCTCGGGCCCACGCTGCTGTTCGGCCTGCCGTGGATCCTCGGTGTGCTGCTGATCGCCCTCCTCGTCTCGCGCGCCGCCGCGCTCCCCGCCCGGCTGCTGCGCTACCAGGAACCCGTCCGGCCCGCCGCGTCCGCGATGCTGCTCCTCGTCCTCGCGTACGTCCTCGTCGCCCTGGTCGTAGCCCTGGTCGTGGCGGCCGGCCGGGGGCGCGCCGCCGACACGCTCGCCGTGATCCTGCTGGGCCTGCCCAACGTCGCCTGGATCGCCCTCGGCACCGGCATCGGCGGGGCGTGGGACGGCAAGGTGGAAGGGCCCTTCGGCCTGCCGATGCCCCGGGTCCTGGATGCCGTGATGCGCGGCTCGCAGGAGGCCAGGGTCGATGTGCGGGCCCTCGCGGAGCAGGACGCCCGGGCCTGGTGGCTGATCCCCGTGGCCGCCGCCCTGCTGCTGGCCGCGGCCTTCATGACGGCGGTCCGCTCGTCCACGCGCGTACGGGTGTGGCAGCACGCCGTGCACCTGGGCGTCGCGTTCGCGCTCACCATGCTCGTGGTGGGCCCCGTCACCCATGTCTCCGCGCGGTACGGACTGTCGATGCTGATCATCGGTGACATCGACGCGTTCAGCGGTGAGGTCGTGCTGCGGCCCCACGTCTGGACCACGGCCGGCCTGGCCCTGGGCTGGGGGCTGGTGGCCGGCGCCCTCGGCGGCCTGCTCGCCCGGCCCGTGCGCCGTCGGGGCGAGGTCCGGACGGAGTGACCCGCGCCGCGGCGCCGTTCACGCGCTACATCCCCCGGAACACCGGACGCGCCCAGCGCGGCGGCTCGGGCGGCGCCTCCATGTCGTCCGGCCGGCGGTCGTCGTACCGGCTGACGTCCCGTGGGTGTTCGTCACCCGGGCCGTCGTCGGGGCGGCGGCCGTCGGTCCGGCCCACGACGGCCGTACGGCGCTCGGTCCGCCCGGTCAGCGCCTCCCGCAGCTCCGCCACGAACCGCAGGCACGTGTCGTACCGCGCCTCCGGCTTCTTCGCCAGCGCCTTCGCCATGACGCCGTCCACGGCGGGCGGCAGACCGGGCCGCTCCTCCGTCAGGTCGGGCGGCGGTTCGTACTGGTGCGCCCACAGCAACGCCATGTCGTCGTCCCGCCGGAACGGCGGCACCCCCGCCAGCGTCTCGAAGACGACGCACGCCAGGCTGTACACGTCGCACCGGCCGTCGACCGGCCGGCCGGCGATCTGCTCGGGCGCCACGTAGTCGAGGGTTCCCACGAACTGGCCCACACTGGTGAACCCGGTCAGCGACAAGGACTTCTTGGTCAGTCCGAAGTCCGTCAGATAGACATGCTCCGGATGGTCGCTGTCCGTCCCCTCCGCGACCAGGATGTTGCCCGGCTTGACGTCCCGGTGCACCAGGTCGTGGGCGTGCGCCGCGTCCAGCGCGGACGCGACCTGCACCGCGATCCGCGCCGCCTTCCGGGGCGGCAGCGGCCCCTCCCGGTCCAGCAGCGCGCGCAGGTCCCGCCCGGCGACGTACCGCATCGCGATGTACAGCACGCCGTCCCGTTCACCGGCCTCGAAGACCGGCACGATGTGCGGGTGGTCGATCGCGGCGGCCACCCGCGACTCGTGCACGAACCGCTTGCGGAAGGTGTCGTTGCGGGCCAGCTCGGGCGCGAGGAGCTTCAACGCCACCGTACGGTCGAGCCGCAGATCCCTCGCCCGGTAGACGACGGCCATGCCGCCCCGCCCGATCTCCCCCTCGATGCGGTAGTCCGCGACCTGCTCACCGATCAGCCCGGACGGGCGACCGGCGGGCAGGTCGTCGCGCCGGTCGTCGGGCATCAGGGCTCATCCTCCGCGCCGCGCCACTCCACCACCCGCGTCCGCTCGGGTTCCACCACCCGGGTCGGCTGGTATCCGTCCTCACGCGGGTGGCGCGACGCCCCGTCCTCACCGTCCTCACCGTCCTCAGGGGTCTCGCCGACGCCGCCGACCTCACCGGTGTCACCCCTGTCATCGGCGGACCCCCGGCCACCCGTGTCCCCGGCGGCTCCGTGTGCGCTCGCCGACGGGTCCCTCGACGCGGCGTAGGTGGTCATCCGCCGCCCGTCGCAGTACACCCAGCGCTCGTGTTCCGCGTCGTACAGCCACAGCGCCTCGCCGTCGACGACCACCCCCACCCGCAGCCCGCGCGTCCGCCGGCGGAAGTCCTCGCCGTCCGTGTGCCCCGCCATCAGCTCCTCCGCGGCCCGCCGGTACCGGCCCAGCGAGTCCTCCACCCGGCCGAGCAGCGGCCTGGGGTCGGCGGCCCGGCTCGTCGCGCTGCCCGCGGCCGGGGGATCGGGCGGCACCGACACCAGCAACCGCCCGTCGACCCAGGCGGACCAGCCGTTGGAACACAGGATCCGACTCCAGTCACCGACCCGGTCCAGCACTTGCACGGGCAGGAACGGGTCCAGGGGCTCCGTCGGACGGGCGGGGTCGGGCCCCTCCCAGGCCGGCATGCCGTCGCGCGGCACGACGTGCGTGGGCCGGAAACCCGGGCCGGCGTAGGGGGTGGACGCGCTGCTGACGGAGGCCATGGGCGGTGCCTACTTTCGCATGATCACGGGTTCGTGCCGACGCAGCAGCCGCACGACCACGAAGCCGAGGACGACGCTCAGCACCACCAGCATTCCCATGTCGAACAGCCATGTCGCGGCGGTGTGCTCGAACAGCCGGTCCGCCGTCTTCCCGCCCGGCACGATCTTCCCGATGTCGATCGTCGACCCCATCGCCCCGAACGCCCACCGCGACGGCACGAACCACGCCAGCTGCTCGATCACCGGCGACCCGCTGATCTTCAGCAGCCCACCGCAGAACACCACCTGCACGATCGCCAGGAGGACCAGCAGCGGCATGGTGACCTCCTCCTTGCGCACCACCGCGGACACGAAGAGCCCGAGCATCATCGCCGTGAACGACAACAGCGCCACGGCCAGCGTGATCTCGACGAGCGGCGACATCACGACCCCCTTGCCGCCCGGGACGTTCAGCGGCACGCCGATCAGCGCCACCAGGGTCAGCACCACGGCCTGCACCACCGTGATCAGGCCGAGCACCACCACCTTGGACATCAGGTACGCCGACCGGGACAGGCCGACGGCTCTCTCCCTGCGGTAGATGGTCCGTTCCTTGACCAGTTCCCGCACCGCGTTGGCGGCTCCGGTCAGCACCCCGCCGACGCACAGGATGAGCAGCACGTTCATCGTCGACTCGGGGCCGAGACGGCCCTCGGACAGCGCCCGGGCCATCGCGCCCATCACGAACGGCAGCGCGATCATGATGGCGAGGAAGGTGCGGTCCGCGCTCAGCGCGGCGGCGTAGCGGCGCACCAGCGTACGCAGCTGGGCGCCCCAGCTCTGCGGCTTCGGCGGCGGCTCCACGGCCTTTGCGGGCAGCGCCTCCGCCCCGGCCCCGCCGTCGGCCTGGCGCGGCGGCTTCAGGGCGCCCGCGATGTACTGCTGGTGGAAGTGCGAAGCGCGGTACAGGGCCGCCCAGTCCCGGTCGCGGTCGTTCTCGAAGGCTTCGAACGCCTCGGGCCACTGGGTGAACCCGAAGAACCCCAGGGCGTCCCCGGGCGGCCCGTAGTACGCGATCCGGCCGCCGGGCGCGAGGACCAGCAACCGGTCGCACACATCGAGGCTGAGCACGCTGTGGGTGACCACGATGACCGTGCGCCCGTCGTCGGCGAGGCCGCGCAGCATGTGCATCACCGACCGGTCCATGCCCGGGTCCAGGCCGGAGGTCGGCTCGTCCAGGAACAGCAGCGACGGCTTCGTCAGCAGCTCCAGGGCGACGCTGACCCGCTTGCGCTGCCCGCCGGACAGACTGTGGATCGCCTGCCCCGCCCGCTCCTCCAGGCCCAGTTCGTGGATGACCTCCTCCACGCGCGCGTGCCGCTCGTCCTTCGCGGTGTCCTCGGGGAAGCGCAGTTCGGCGGCGTACGCCAGGGCCCGGCGGACGGTGAGCTGGAGGTGCAGGATGTCGTCCTGCGGGACCAGGCCGATGCGCTGGCGCAGCTCGGCGTAGTCGTGGTACAGGTCGCGTCCGTCGTACAGCACCGTGCCGTGGTCGGCCGGGCGCTGGCCGGTCAGCGCGTTGAGCAGGGTGGACTTGCCGGCGCCGCTGGGGCCGACCACCGCCAGCAGGGTCTTCTCACCGACGGGGAAGGACACCTCGTCCAGGAGGGTCCTGCGCCCGTGGTCGACCGTGACCGCGAGCCGCTGTACGTCGAGCGAGACCTCACCGGTGTCGGTGAACTCCACCAGCTGGTCGCCGACGAGGCAGAAGGCCGAGTGGCCGATGCCCACGATGTCGTCGGCGGTCACGCGATCGAGGGTGACCCGCCGGCCGTTGAGGAATGTGCCGTTGTGGCTGCCGACGTCGTGGATCCAGTACGTGCCGTCCGGGTGGGCCTCCAGCTCGGCGTGGCGGCGGGAGACGGTCAGGTCGTCCACGACCAGGTCGTTGTCCGGGCCGCGCCCGATGCGTACGGTGCGGGCGGGCAGCGGCCGCACCGACGTGGGCCGGCGGAACGCCCCGGTGGCGGCGGGCATCGACACCGAGGACGGCCGGGGTGGCGCGTCGGCCGGCTCGGGGGCCGACACCACGGCGCGCGGGCCGTCGGCGGGATGCCCGAACCGGATGACGCTGCCCGGGCCGACCTCCGAGGACCGCACCCGCCGGCCGTCGGTGAAGGTGCCGTTCGTGCTGTCGTCGTCGTGGACGGTCCAGTGGCCGCCGTCGGCCCGCAGGACCGCGTGGTGCCAGGAAATCCGGGCATCGGCGAGCACGATGTCGCTCGTGGGGTCGCGCCCGACGCGATAGATCCGGCTGGGTGTCATCAGCGTGGAATCCCCATCGATGTCGAGGACCAGCTCGGGCGCGGTGGGCGTGAAAGGCCGCTCTCCCATGCCTGAAATCCTATCTTCCGTCCCCGGTGCGTGCAGGGCGAGCAGCGGCCCCCGGGGCCCCCGCGGCCCCTCGGTGCGCGCGTCTCGGCAGCTCACAGCCCCGCGCACCGAGTCCCGGGGCCTGCGGACCCGGCGGCGGGGCTCCCCGGGCCGCGACGGGATCAGCGCGGGAACAGCAGGAGTCGCGCCGCCTCCCGGGCCTGGGCGGCGGGGGCCGGTGAGCCGGAGACGGCGGCCGTGACGATGGCGCCCTCGGCCAGCAGGGCGAGTTGCGCGCCGGTCGTCGCGGGCGCCCCCGCCTCCTCCACCAGGGTCTCGATGTAGCGGCGGAACGCCTCCTTGTGGGCGCGCGCCGCCTCCGCCACCTCCGGTGACGTGGCGCCCAGCTCGCCGAAGGAGTTGATGAACGCGCAACCGCGGAAGCCCGGCTCCCCGAACCACCGGCCCAGCCAGTCGAAGACGGCCAGCACCCGCTCGTGCGGCGGCCCGGCCGCGCCGTCCACGTATGCCGCGAGGCCGCGCCGCCAGCGCGCGTCGCGCCGGAGCAGGTACGCCTCCACCAGTGCGCCCTTCGACGGGAAGAGCTGGTACAGCCGTCTGAGGGTCACGCCGGACGCGGAGCGGACGGCGTCCATCCCGACCGACTGGATGCCCTGGCCGTAGAACAGCGTTTCGGCGGCGTCCAGGATCCGGTCCCGGGCGACCTCGTGGTCCATCTCCCACTCCCTTGCGTGAGAACCCTCGTTCTCGTACGGTACTCGACGAGGTGAGAACGCTCGTTCTCACCCGTCTGCGCGGACACGGTACGGCAACGTCGTACGCCATCGCCGTACGTCACCTTCGTTCCGCCGTCGCCCAAGGGGGAGACCGTCATGACAGCCCAGCGCCCGCCCCTCCCGCCCTTCACGGAGGAGACCGCCCGCCGGAAGGTCCAGCTCGCCGAGGACGCCTGGAACACCCGCGACCCGCACAAGGTCGCCCTCGCCTACACCGAGGACTCCGAGTGGCGCAACCGCGACGTGTTCCTGCACGGCCGCGACGAGATCGTCGCCTTCCTGACCGCCAAATGGGGGCGCGAGCTCGGCTACCGGCTCCGCAAGGAGCTGTGGGCGTACACCGGCAACCGCATCGCCGTCCGGTTCGCCTACGAGTACCACGACACCGACGGCCGGTGGTTCCGCGCCCACGGCAACGAGAACTGGGAGTTCGACGAGCACGGCCTGATGCGCAAGCGTTTCGCGAGCATCAACGACGTCCCCATCACCGCCGCCGAACGCCGCATCGCGGTCGACACCGCCTGACATCGACCGGCGCCGCGTGCGGCCGGTCGGCGGTACGCGGTGATTCGGTACGCGCCTGCCGGGAACGCGAAGACCCGGACACCGCAACCGTGACTCCCAGGAGGCAGGAACGCCATGACCGACGACCGCCGGCCGCAGGACCCCGTCACGCGCCACCCCAGGCCCGACTTCCCCGAGCAGGAACAGCAGCACCCCGGCCGGACCGAGGAGATGGAACCACGGCCCGACCACGGCGAGGAGTCGTACCGGGGCAGCGGACTGCTGACGGACCGCGCCGCCGTGATCACCGGCGGCGACTCCGGCATCGGCAGGGCCGTCTGCCTGGCGTACGCCCGCGAAGGCGCCGACATCCTCTTCACCCACCTCCCCGAGGAGGAGGACGACGCACGCGAGACCGCCCGCCTGATCGAGGAGGCCGGCCGCAAGGCCATCGCCGTGGCCTGCGACATCAGGGACGAGGAGCAGTGCCGCGCCCTGATCGAGCGGGCCGTCGGCGCGTTCGGCAGGATCGACGTCCTGGTGAACAACGCCGCCTTCCAGATGGCGCAGCCGGACGGCATCGAGGCCATCACCACCGAGCAGTTCGACCGGGTGATGAAGACCAACCTGTACGGCATGTTCTGGCTGACGAAGGCGGCAGTGCCGCACATCCCCAAGGGCGGCTCGGTCATCAACAGCACGTCCGTGCAGGCGTACAAGCCCAGCCCGCCCCTGCTCGACTACGCCATGACGAAGGGCGCCATCGTCACCTTCACGCAGGGACTGGCGCAGATGCTCGCCCCGCGCGGCATCCGCGTCAACGCCGTGGCCCCCGGTCCCGTGTGGACCCCGCTGATCCCCGCGACGATGCCCGACACGGCCGAGTTCGGCAAGCAGGCGCCCCTGGGGCGCGCGGCCCAGCCCGCCGAGATGGCCCCCGCGTACGTCTTCCTCGCCTCCTCCGCGGCGAGTTACATCACCGCGGAGATCGTCAACGCCACCGGAGGTACGCCCCTTCCGTGATACGACCGGTCACCGAGGCATGGCGCCGCGTCGGCTGGGAGGCCGCCGCGGTGGGGCAGTCGAGCCGCAGGGCCCTCACCGGCCCCGGACGCGAGCGGGACATGGCCATCCAGTCCCTCAAGGCCGCCGGGGCCGCCATCCTCGCCTGGGCGGTGGCGGGCTGGTGGTGGCAGGCGCCGCTCGCGCTGATGGCGCCCTGGACCGCCGTCGCCCTCGTGCAGAGCACCGTCTACCGCTCCGTACGCACCGGAGTCCAGCAGGTCGTCCTCATCGCCACCGGCACCGTGCTCGCCGCCGCGGCGGCCCGGCTGACCGGCGACACCATGGCCGCGATGGCGATCGTCCTGCCCGTCACCGTGCTGCTCGGCAACTACGGGCGCTTCGGCGACCAGGGCATCTACGCGTCCACCACCGCGCTCTTCGTGCTGGTCTACGGCTCCTACTCGGGCTTCGACATCCTGCACCGGCTGCTGGAGACCCTGGTCGGCGCCGCCATCGGGATCGCCGTGAACGCGCTCGTCCTGCCGCCCGTCCACCTGCGCGACGCCCGCGACTCGCTGTGCGGGCTGCCCCGGGACTGCGCCCAACTGCTACGCGTCATGGCCGACGAGATCGAGGCGGGTCACGGCCCGCGCCAGGCGCAGGAGTGGCACCGCGGTGCCCGCCGGCTCAGCGGCCGGCTCACCCAGCTCCGGAACGCCCGCATGTGGACGCGTGAGAGCTACCGCTTCAACCCCGCCCTGCGCATGCGCCGCCTTCCCGACGCCGAGCTGCCGTCCACCGAGTGGGACGCCGCCTGGGAGCGCGCCGCCGACCACCTGACCTCGCTCACCGCGCTGCTCTCCGGGATGGCGGGCGAACAGCCGAGGCTCAGCCCGCCGCCGGGTGACGTCCTCGCCGACGTACTGCCGCTGCTGCGCGCCCTGGCGGACGCCTGCGAGGCCGACTGCGCCGCTCTCACGGACCGGGACGAGCGGCCTCACGCGCAGCGGGTGCGGGACGACGCGCTCGCCCGCGCCCGGGCCGCCCACGACCGGCTCAAGACGCGGCCGGCGCGGCTGGCCGCCCGGGACGACGGGACGGCCACCTCGGTCGGCGGCGTCGCCGCCGAGACCCAGCAACTGCTGCACGACATCGAGGACGCCCGGGTGGAGTGAGCCGCCACCCGGTCCCGCCCCCCCCGCCGGACCCCCGGCCGCGACCCGCCGCGCCACCCGGCACGGACCGGCCGGGGCGTCCGGGGCGCTCGCGTTGCGGGGTGGCTCCGGGCACGGGAGGGTCGGGTGAACGACCAGGGGCCGGGTAGGCGACCGAGGCCCGGACAGGCGACCGCGAGGAGGAGGAGACTCCCATGCCCATCGCGACGGTGAACCCCGCGACCGGCGAGACGCTGAAGACCTTCGACGCGCTCGACGCCGACGGGATCGAACGGCGCCTCGCCGCGGCCGACGCGGCCTTCCGGGACTACCGCACCACGTCGTTCGCCGAACGGGCCCGGCTGCTGGAACACGCGGCCGACCTGCTGGCAAACGACCAGCAGGACATCGCCCGCACCATGACCACCGAGATGGGCAAACCCATCGGCGCCGCCCGCGCCGAGGCCGCCAAGTGCGTCAAGGCCATGCGCTGGTACGCCGCCAACGCCGAGCGGCTCCTCGCCGACGAACACCCGCCCGACGCCGACGTACGGGACGCCGGAGCGGCGACCGCCCGGGTCCACTACCGGCCACTCGGCCCGGTGCTGGCCGTCATGCCGTGGAACTTCCCGCTCTGGCAGGTCATCCGGTTCGCCGCGCCCGCGCTCATGGCGGGCAACGTCGGGCTGCTGAAGCACGCGTCGAACGTGCCGCAGACCGCGCTCTACCTTCAGGACCTCTTCCGGCGCGCGGGCTACCCCGACGGCTGCTTCCAGACCCTGCTCATCGGCTCGGGGGCCGTCGAGGGCGTCCTGCGCGACCGCCGCGTGGCCGCCGCCACCCTCACCGGCAGCGAACCGGCCGGGCGCTCGGTCGCCGCGATCGCGGGCGACGAGATCAAGAAGACGGTCCTGGAGCTCGGCGGCAGCGACCCCTACGTGGTGATGCCGTCCGCCGACCTCGACCGGGCCGCCGCCGTCGCGGTCACCGCCCGGGCCCAGAACAACGGCCAGTCGTGCATCGCGGCCAAGCGGTTCATCGTCCACACCGACGTGTACGACGCGTTCGCCGAACGCTTCACCGCCGGCATGGCGGCGCTCACCGTCGGCGACCCGATGGACGAGTCCACCGACGTCGGACCGCTCGCCAGTGAGCAGGGCCGCTCCGGGCTGGAGGAGCTCGTCGCCGAGGCCGTACGCGCGGGCGCGACCGTGCTGTGCGGCGGACGCCGGCCCGAGGGGCTGGACCGCGGCTGGTTCTACGCCCCGACCGTGCTGGCCGACATCACCCCGGACATGCGCATCCACCAGGAGGAGACCTTCGGCCCGGTGGCCGCGCTCCACCGGGTCGCGGACCTCGACGAGGCCGTACGGCTCGCCAACGACACGTACTTCGGGCTGAGTTCCAACGTCTGGACCCGCGACGACGAGGACGTACGGCGGTTCGTACGCGACCTGGAGGCGGGCGGCGTGTTCGTCAACGGCATGACCGCGTCCCACCCGGCGCTGCCGTTCGGCGGCGTCAAGCGCTCGGGATACGGCCGGGAGCTGTCCGGCCACGGCATCAAGGAGTTCTGCAACGCCACGACGGTCTGGCAGGCCGCCTGACGCCGTGCACGAGGGTCCTCACAGCGGTGTGACGACCTCGTCCCCGGGCGGCGGCCCCGGCGGCGTGCCGTCGCCGAAGGGCCGGCCGCCCAGCTCCTCACGGTGGTGCGGCGCCCGCCAGCCCGACAGATCCGGGCCCCGGGGGACGATCCGTGTCGGATTGATGTCCGCGTGCACCTGGTGGTAGTGGCGCTTGATGTGGTCGAAGTCGACCGTGTCACCGAACCCGGGCGTCTGGAACAGATCACGCGCGTACGCCCACAGCACCCGGTCCTCGGTGAGCTTGTTGCGGTTGCACTTGAAGTGACCGTGGTACACCGCGTCGAACCGCACCAGCGTGGTGAACAGGCGGATGTCCGCCTCCGTGATCGTGTCTCCCACCAGGTAGCGCTGCCCGGCCAGGTGCTCCGACACCTGGTCGAGCCGGGCGAACAGCCGCGCGTACGCGGCGTCGTACTTCTCCTGGCGTTTGGCGAACCCGGCTTCGTACACGGCGTTGTTGACGTCCCGGTAGACGCCGTCCATGCGCTCGTCGATCTCCTCGCGCAGCGCCTCGGGGTACAGATCGGGCGCCCCCTCGCGGTGCAGCGCGCTCCACTCGGTAGCCAGGTCCAGCGTGATGCGCTGGTAGTCGTTGGTCACCAGCCGTCCGCTCTCCACGTCCACGATCGCCGGCACGCTGACCCCGCCGTCGTACCCCTCCTCGCGCGCCCGGTACGCCTCGCTCAGGAACCGGATCCCGAGCACGGGGTCCCGGCCGTCCGGGTCGAGGGTGAACCGCCAGCTCCGGTCGTCCTGGACCGGATCGGCCACCGCCAGGGACAGGGCGCCCTCCAGCCCCAGCAGCCGTCGCGCGACCAGGGACCGGCTAGCCCAGGGACACGCCCGGCTGACGACCAGCCGGTACCGTCCGGCCTCGACCGGCCAGCCGTCCCGGCCATCGGCGGTGATCCGGTCCGTGAAGTGGCTCGCGGACCGAGCCCACCCGTCGGAGACGCCCATGGTGCCCACCCTTCCTCGTGACGGCACACGTCGGACGCGTACCCGCTTCGCCCCGCCGGATATCACCGGCCGGTCGCCCCGGACGGGCGGCGACCGGGGGCTCCTGGGTCAGGACTTCCGGGGGCCGCCCCCGCTCGCCGGCCCCACGCGGGGCCGGGCCTCGCGGCGCGAGGAAGGTCGCTCGTCAGTGATCGACCGGGGCCGGGGACCGTGCGGACACCACCTGGGTGTCGGCGCGGGCGCGCAGCGCCGGGAACCGGCCGCGGCGGCGCTCACCGGGGTGGAAGTCGAGCAGGATCATGCGGGCCCCGGGGGCGGCCAGCGGCTGCGCGGCGCACATGGTGACCCAGCCGGGGCCGAGCTCCGCGTGGCGGAGGGGCCGCTCGTCGCCGTCCAGCCGGATGCAGGCGCTGGCCGACTCGTAGATGGGGGCGGCGACCGGGTCCGCCAGGACGTCCTTGACGATCCCGCGGAGCGTCCGGTCGCCCGGGTCGGCGGCGAGCGCCACGCGCAGCTGGGGCAGCACCAGCGGTGCCCACGCGGTCTCCCAGTCCGTCAGAACGGTACGGGCCTCGGGCTCCACGGCCATCCACCGCATGGTGTTGTCCGGCACCTCACGGCGGGGGAAGAGCGCGTCGAAGCGGGAGTTGCGGGCGAGCAGGTTCCAGGAGCGGTCGTTGATGTACGCCATCTGGGAGAAGCCGTCGAGCACCGCCCGCCACACCCCCGGGATCTCCTCTCCCGCCCGGGAGTTCAGCGGGTGCGGCGGGTCCTGGCCCAGGGCGTACCGCCACAGCGCGATCCACTCCTGCTCGTTCAGGCCGAACAGCCGCGCCACGTCCTGGAGCAGACCGCCCGGCGGATTGGTGTACCGGCCGGACTCCAGGCGGCCGTAGGTGTCCGGCGCACGGTGCAGGATCTGGTCGATCTGGGCCTGTGACAGGCCCGGGGCGCGCCGCCCCTGCCGGGTGGGGCGCGACAGCCCGTGACTCTCCGGTGCGATCATCGCGCGGCGCTCGCGCAGCAGACAGCGCAGTGCCACCTTGTCCATGACGGTTCTCCCGAGGGGCCCGGGCGGCGGCCCCGGGGTGGCCGGTGCCGCCGCGGTGACGAACGGTTCCTGATCAGTCCTGCGGGACGACCGGAGGTCCGGTCACCGCGACCGGGGCACAGGTGAGGGCCGGGAGCGGGACGGGTCGGGTGAGGGTACGGGGTACGGGTTGCTGCATGGGGTGCGTCCGTTCATGGGCATACGGCGGTACGGCGCGGGTTCCGGGCCCGTTCCCGCGAAGCGGGAACGGGGAGGGTCGCACCGGTACGCTGGCCTGTTGGACGTCGGCGATCAAGCGCCTGCCTGGTGCGTACATGCGCACGGCGCACACACGCAGCCGCACAGCAGCCGCGAAAACGGGGGCAAGGGTGAGGGACAGGGACGACTCGGCGAGCGCGGCGACGCCGGACGTGTCGCCGCCGACCGCCCCGGCCCCGGCGACGACTCCGAGTCCGACTCCGGCCCCGGTCCCGGCCCCGGCTCCGGCTCCGGGCATGGCTCCGGAGGGGACCCCGCCGACTGCCGGTGCGGCGCCGGAGGCGACCTCGATGGTGGCACTCGGGGTGACCGCGGCGGCTCGGGACGGGGCGGACGCGGCCCCGGTGGCCGCTCCCGTGCTGTCGGCCGCCGCCAGGTCGCTGTACGCCCGCGTCACCCGAGGCGAACCCGTGGGGGACGCGGACGCCGACGCGCTGCGCGAACTGGTCGCCTGGCGCCTGGTCATCGTCGACCCGGACCGGCCACGGTCGCCCATCGCCCTGGACCCGCAGGAGGCCGGGCGCCGGCGGCTCGACGACGAACTGCGCGCCATGGCAGACAGGGCGGCCCGGATGGCCGCGATACCCGACCTCGCCGACGAGCTCGGCGTGCACTTCGAGCGCGCCAAATGGCGCTCCGGCTCCAGTAGCGAGTTCCTCGCCGAGCCGGAGCAGGTCGACGCCCGCATCGGGGAGGCCATCAGCCGGGCCGAGACGGAGCTGCTCACCGCCCGCCCCCGGGGCCCCCGGAGCCCCGAGCTCATCGCCAGCACCATGGCCCGCGAGGCCCACGCGCTCGCCCGCGGCGTGACCGTGCGCACGCTGTGCCACGACAGTCAACGGGACGACCCGGCGACCCGCGCGTGGGTCACCACGATGACCGCGAAGGGCAGCCGGTTCCGTACCCTCGCCGCGCCCTTCCAGCAGTGCGTGGTCGTCGACCGGCGGCAGGCGTTCATCCCCGACCACATCGTCAACTCCAGCCCCAGCCACGCCGCCTGGCACGTCGTGGACCGCGCGCTGGTCGCGTTCATCGCGGAGGGCTTCGCCGACGCCTGGCGCCGCGCCGACATCTGGCACGGCGACCCCCTGCCCGCCGCCGAGGGCGGCACCGGCCTGACCCGCCGCCAGCGCGAGATCCTCATCGACACGGCGGCCGGCATCGACCAGCGCATCACCGCCCGCCGGCTGCGCATCGGCCTGCGCACCCTGAGCAAGGAGCTCGGCGACCTGCGCGCCCGCTGGGGCGTGACCACCCTCGCCGCCCTGTCCTACCAGTGGGCCCTGTCCGCCGAGCGGCAGCGGATGACCCACGACCGGCCGGAGGACGAGCCGGGGAACTGATCGCTTTTTTCCCGAAGAAGCATCAGATGAAATACCGACGCCTGTGCGGCATCCTGGACGTGCCGACCGGCCCGCCCCGACAGGGGCGCCACCGGTCCGCGAAGCCACTATTACGGGGGGCGTTACCCGCGCCTCATGCCAGAACCGGGCAGCGCAGGGCACGGGCAGCGTGCCCTGCCGGGCATCGCGTGGGTACCGCAAGGTCGCTGCCAGGGCCTTGGCGGAACGCAGAAGGAGCCGTCGTTACACCCCCCGTGATAGGGCGTCGGCTCTGTGCCGGGCGTCAGCGCTCGTCCGGCACAGGCCTGAACCACACCTTCTGCGGCCACGCCGCATGGGAGAGGTAACCGCCGTCCGGCACATCGCTGAACCCGGACGCCAGCACCCGCCGCGTCCGCAGGGTGATCCGGGCGGGGATGTACTCCAGGAACGACCTGGCGAACCACGGGTGCACCGCGTTCCGCACGCCCAGCAGCAGATGTATGCCGAGCCGCCCGCCCGTCCGCGCGACCCGCAGCAGCACACTGCTCAACTCCGGCTGGCGCGGCAGGATCTCCGTCACCTCGTCGATCACCACGATCAAGCGCGGCAGGAGCGGCAGCGGCGACGCGGCGGCGCCGCGCTTCGTCTCGTACGCGGCGATGTCCGCGCATCCGGCCGACCGCAGCGTGTCGTCGCGCAGGCGCAGCTCGGTGGCGAGGGTCTCCCGCAGGTCCAGCGCCCGGGACGGCACGGTCGAGAGCCCCAGGGCGGCGCCGCTCGACGGCCGGTCGGCGTACCGGTCCAGACCGCTGCGGCCGGTGAAATCGGCCAGCAGCAGCCGCGGGCCGTTCGCCGTGTGCTGCCCGGTCAGCTGGCGCAGCACGGTGTCCAGCAGCTCCCGTCGGCCCGCGTCGAGGGCGCCCTGGTACAGCACGTGCGGGCCGCTGCCGCCCGACTCCGGGCCCGCCATGTCGAGATGGACCGGCATTCCGGACTCGCCGCGGCCCAGGGCGACGCGCAGCCGGGGCCGGTGGGGCAGCCGCTGATGGACGACGCTGTTGAGGGCGCGCAGCACCTCCTCGGCGGTGGGCCGCTGCGCGGGCAGGGGCGCGACGCAGGCGCGCAGGGTGTCGAGGAGCTCCCCGTCGGAGGCCTGCGCCCCCCGAGCGCCGCCGTCGCGCCGCTCGCCCTCCCGTGACCCGGCGGCGGCACGGCGGATCGCGTCCCCCTGCCCCTCGCGCTCCCACGTCCCGGAAGCGGCGGCGAGGAGGATGGCACCCATGGCGTACACATCCCCGGCCTCGGTGGGCGGCGCGGAGGCGTCCGGAAGTTCGGGGGCCCGGTAGTCGAGCTGCTGGGGGAAGAGGTCCCGATGGGGGCTGCGGTGCCCGCCCACGCTGGCGGTGAGCCATCCGGTGAGCTGAACCTCCCGGCCCGCGATCAGCACGTTCTGCGGGATCAGCGAGCCGTGTACGAGCCCCCTGCGGTGGGCCCGGGCCAGGCCGGCCGCGAACTGCCGGGCTACGGCCAGCAGCCCGTCCTCGTGGAGCGGTCCGTACCGGTGGAGGAAGGAGCGCAGGTTGGGGGCGGGCCCCGGTCGCGCCTCGTCGTCCCGGGCGCACTCCACGGCCGACCACGGCTTGGCGCAGCCGAGGTCATGGGCGAGCAGCCGTGGCGCGTGGAGGCCGGCCATCCGCGTCAGCGCGGCGACCTCGGTGGCGACCAGGCCGGCGGCGCGGACCCTGGGGTCCTCCGGCCGGCGGATGACCAGGGGCGTTCCCTCGCCGTCGTGGGCGAGGAACAGCCCGAGCCCGGGCCACCCGCCCCGGTGCTCGGCGAACACGTCGTACGGCAGGGCGTGCGGCGGGGCGAACCGGGGGTCGTCGGGGGGGACCGGCACCCAGTTCTCCCCGGCGAGTGTGATCGGGACACCCGGCGGCACCACAGGTTCCCGCGCGGCGGGCGGCGCCGGGGCCTGGGGCGGAGCCGCGGCGGGCGGGGACACGCCGAGCCGGCGCATCACCCGCTCGTCCACCCAGCCGAACGGCCGGGGGCCGTGCGCCGGGACGCGTTCGGGCCCGTCCGGGTGCGGCAGCCAGGCGGGGAAGTCGGGGGAGTGTCCCGCCAGTTGCGTCAGCCGGACGGTCACCGACCGGGTGGTGCGGACCAGTTCGGCGGGCGGGACGGTGCCGAGCAGGATGCGGCGGGTGTCCTCGCGGAAGTCGAACTCGTGGTGCTGCGGCACCCGGTGCGCCGCTCCGTCACGGTGCATCAGCCCGCCCAGGAACACCTCCGCCAGGTGTGTCGTGTCCACCGCCGGAGTCATGGCGCTCTGCACCAGCCGCATCACCGGCACCGGCAGCGGCGCCACCGCCGCCAGATGCGCGGCGAGCCGGTACGCCTCCGGGGACGCCGCCTCACGGAACCGCAGCACCGCGTCCCCCGACCCCGGCTCCTCGTCGCGCACCAGCGGGCCCGCGCCCCCGGGCGCCGCCCCGGCGCCGCGCCCCGGCCGCGCCAGCAGCGGCAGCACGGCGCTGCCGCCCGGCGACCCCACGAGCGCGGCCCAGGCGCCGATCGACTCGGGGGTCGTCTCCAGGACCGGTACCGGGATGCCGTCGAAGGGAGCGAGCTCGGGCGGCAGCACGGGATCCGCGATCTGCCACGAGCCGCCCGCCGCGCCCCGGCGGCGCGTGGTGACCTTCCACCGCTCGGCCCGGATGCCCGAGCCGTCCCACAGCCGGGGCGGCAGCACCTGGAGCACCGCGGCCGGGCCCGTGGCGGAGGCCCGCTCCAGCGCGGCGTGCATCCGCCCGTCGCGCCACGCCCGGCCCACCCCGTCGCTCACCACGAGCAGCAGCGTGTTGCCCGACGGATCGCCGACGGTGGACATCGACAGGGTCGCCGGACCGTTGCCGAAGGGCCGGTGACGCAGCATCGGCCCGTGGGGGCGGCGGCTGTCCAGACCGTACACACGGACGTCCCGGAAGGCCCCGCTGCGCTCCATCAGCAGCCGTACCTCGGCGGCCAGCCGCTGCCACAGCAGCATCGAGACGCCGTCGTCGACCAGGATCACCAGGTCCAGCCAGCGCGTCACCGCGGGCCGCACCACCGCGTCGGGCAGCCCCGTCTCCGCCATGACGGTGACGGTGGCCGGTACGTCGAGCTCCCAGCGCAGCGCGTCCGGGCGCCGGTGCTTGAGCGGACGCAGCGCCCGCCCCAGGCGCAGCTCGGCGGTGCCGAGGGCCTTCTCCCCGGGAGCGCGTACGGGCATGGCCGGCACCTCGGTGACGGCGTGCTCCCGCTGTACGGGCACGGGCGCGGCGTGCAGGGCGCCGAGCCCCCCGGGGGGCGGGGAGGGCAGGGCCGGCGGGCCGGGCGGGTCGCCGGCCGGCGCCTGGGGAGCGTGCCCGGGCACATCCGTGGCCGGCCCCGCCGGGGCCGGGGACGCCTGCGGGGCGCCGTCCGGCGCGCCGGACGGCGCCAGCGCGGTCGCCGCCGCGGGGGGCAGCCGGGTGGCCAGCCACAGGGCGTCCAGCAGCTCCTCGGACGACAGGTCCGCACCGCTGCTCGCCAGGATGTCCCGCACACGCTCCAGCACCGGCTACACCGTCCCGCCGAGCCGGTGCAGCACGGCGTCCAGCAGCCCCTCGGCGTCGAGGTCCACTCCGCCCCGGCGCAGGAAGACGGCGTTGAGCAGCTGGTCGGTGGCGAGTTCGCCCCGCGCCCTGCGGGCGAGGAAGGCGCGCATGAGGTCGTCCACGCCCTCCAGGCCGGAACCGGCCGCGCCGTCGGCGTCGTCGGCGTCCAGATGGGCCCGGACGATCGCGCGCAGCCGCTCCTCGTCCGGCTCCGGCAGGTCGAGCCGTACGCAGCGGCGCAGGAAGGCGGGCGGGAAGTCCCGCTCGCCGTTGCTGGTGATGACGACGACGGGGAACTCCGAGCAGCACACCCGGCCCCGGACGACCTCCGTCCAGGTCTGCGGATCGGCCGTCATCACCCGTACCCGCGCGTGGTCCTCGGGCAGCCGGGCGAGCTCGGAGATCTCGAACTCACCTTCCTCGAAGACGTTCAGCAGGTCGTTGGGCAGGTCGACGTCGCCCTTGTCGAGCTCGTCGACGAGCAGCACCCGGGGCTTGGCGGACGGCACGAGCGCCGTGCCGAGCGGCCCGAGGCGCACGTACGAGCCGATGCCGAGGCTCTCCTCGGGAGCGACCGCCCGGTCGCCTCTTCCCGTTCCGGCCGCCGGGCCCTCCCGGTCGCGCCGCAGGTTCGTCTCGCGCAGCCGGCCGATCGCGTCGTACCGGTAGAGCGCGTCCTGGAGGGTGGTACGGCTGTTGACCGGCCAGTGCAGGACCCGGCCCAGGGACAGCTCGTGGGCGATCGCGTGCGCCAGCGACGACTTGCCGGTGCCGGGCTGTCCCGTGACGAGCAGGGGCCGCCGCAGCAGCAGGGCGGCGTTGACGACGTCCGCCTCGGCCGGCCCGATCAGATAGGGGCGCGGGCGGGGCGTTCCACCGCCGGCCGAACCGCCGAACCGACGCCACGGCGGCGCCTGCGGGAACACGGTCGTACGGGTCTGCCCGTCGCCCCGGAACAGCCGCCAGGCGTCGGCGCCGCTGTCACCGTTCTCGTGTCCCTTAACGGGACCCTTGGCCGTCATCAGGTGTGGGTTCCTTCGTGCTGTGTCGGAGGGGGTGTCAGAGGGATCGGATGGGAGGGTCCGCGGCCGAGGGGCCGTCGGGGGTTCGGATCCGAGCGGTGGGACGGGCGGGGCGGCGCTCATGAGGGGTCGAGCAGTTCGAGGGAGCCGGGCACCGGGAGTTCGGCGTCCTCCCACACCAGCGCCGGTCTCGCCGCCGAGGAGACCGAGGACCCGAAGACCGCCGCCCGGAACTCCCGGACCCGCTCCGGGAGCTGGTGCAGCGGGCCGGCCGGCGCCAGGGCGTCGAGCCGGGCCGTGTGACCGTGACCGTCCGCCTCGCGGTCCCACAGCACCACCGGGACCCCCAGGGCCAGACAGAGGTCGAGCAGCCGGTCCCGCTCCTCACGCGGCCCGTGCAGCACCACCCCCGCCACGTCCTTGTGGCTCGTCTCCAGCAGCTGGTACAGCTGCTGGACGGTCCCGGACGTCTCGTCGACGACCAGCAGACCGGCGTGCCCGGCCGCCCAGCGCCGCCGCATCTCGCTGTCGCGCCGCGGGGAGCGGCGGCTCATCTCGGGGCAGCGCAGCGCGACCCGGTACTTGGCGCCCAGCGCCAGCCGCAGACCCCCGAGGTCCGGGAAGAGATCACCCAGCGCGCCGCTGCCCGTGTCCCAGCCGTCCACCGGGAGTTGCAGCCCGTCCCGTCCGACGACGACGTCCACCTGGGTGACCGGGTAGGTGTCGTCGCCCTCGCAGCCCTCGGCCGCCTCGCGCACCAGCCGGCCGATCTCCTCCGCCGTGCACGTCCCCTCGGGCGACGCGACGCCCGTCGTCGAACCGTCCTTGCGCATCAGGTCGATCCGGCAGCGGTAGCGGTCGGGATCGGTGCGGTCGGCGGAGAGCCGCAGCACGATCCGGCTGACCGGGGACGGCCGGTGCGCGGCCCAGTTGGCGGCGTCGGCGCGCCGCTCGGCCAGGGCGATGGGGCTGATGCCGAGCCGCTGGGCGACCCGGTCGCACCAGGCGTGCAGCGAGCCGCGGGTGGCGGCGTCGGGCGCGGCCGAGGCCACGAACGCGGCGAGCCTGAGCAGGGCGGGCACCGGCGGGGCGCCGCCGCCGGCCGAGGGGCCGTCCGGATACCCCTCGAGGCCCAGCACGACCGTGTCGAGGTCCGCCTCCGTCAGCCGCGCCGAGGCACCGAGCGGTCCGGGCAGCACCATGTACCGCAGGGCCTCACGCGCGGCGCGCGGTACCAGCGTGGCGTCGGCGGCGGTGACCCGGCGCAGATCCTCCAGCAGCTGCCGGTGTTCCCCGACGGACAGCAGCCGGACGTTCTCCTCCAGACGGCCCAGCGCCAGCAGGCTGTTGAGCGCCTCCCGGCCGGCACCGTGGACCGCGGGCGCCAGCGACTCGGTGAGCGTCGCCAGCGCCCGCTCCTCCGCCACCAGGAACTCCGCCAACTCCTCCACCGTGGGCGCGGGACGGCCGTCGGCCGGCGGCAGCGCGTAGCCGAGGCCTGCCGCCAGCGTACGGGCGTGGTCACCGCGCCGCTCCGGGTCGTCCAGCAGGGCCCGCAGCACGGGAGTCAGGGCCGCGGCCGACCGCGCGGCCTCCTGCCCGCCCTGCCGGGCGCAGTTCGGCCGCGGCCCCGCGACGGCGCACTCGTCGAGGACGTCGACCGCCCCCGCACGGGCCAGCTCGTCCCGCACCGCCTGCCACGGCACCGCCCAGCTGCGGCGTACCGCCTGCTGCGCCTGGAGGGGCTGCGCCTGGGCGGGCATCAGGTGGGCGACGACCAGTCCCGCGGCGGCGGAGGCGTCCCGGGTCCACAGCGGACCGCCGCTGTAGCCGGGCCCGATGGCCGCCCCGGACAACTGGCCGTCCAGGTATCCGAACCGGCCCTCCTTCAGGCGGACCACGGTGTCGGCGAAGGTGATCGCCTCACCGCCGCCGTGCCAGGCGCGCAGCTCCTGACCCTCCACCATGTCCCGCCACACCACGGGCCGCAGCCACCGCGGGGCCGGTTCGTCGAGGTCGAGGACGGCGAGGTCGCCCTCCCACTCGACCGCCGACGGCCTGCGCTGCGGCGGCACCCACACGGACAGGGTGGCGGTGCGATGCCCCGTCGCGCCCGAGCCGCGGAACGCGATCCTCAGCGGGCCGGACCCGGTGGGGCGCTCCGGGCTGTAAAGGTCCCTGCCCAGGGCGTCGTTGACGACATGGGCGCAGGTGAGGACGCGCCGGGGGGAGAGGAGCGCGGCGGCGCCCGCCGCCTTGGTGCTGCCCTCGTATAACAGCGAGACCCGGGTACCGGCGGTCGCCGGGCGGCGGAACCAGGTCATTCTCAGTCCTGTCGGCGGTCGGACGGGTCGTGCTGCCAGGTGGCGGACACGGTCATCGTCGCGTTGCCGTTCGCCCCGACGATGCCCAGCTTGAGGTCCTGCCCGATCTGTACGCCGAACTCCACCGTCAACTCCCGCGGGGGGTGCGGGACGTTCGTCACGGCCGTGTGCACCTCTTCGAGCAGCGGGCCGAGCGGGCGCAGCGCCGTCCGCAGGGCGTCCGTCGCCAGCGCGGCCGTCCGGCGGGCGCGGCGCGCCACGGGGGTCGGCGTGCCGAACCCGCCGGGCAGGTCCGGTGCGGCCTCGTGCGGCTCGCCGGGCCCGTGGTCCGCGCCGCCGCCGGACGCGGGTGCTCCGGCGTCCGACAACTCCACCCGCAGCGCGGCTCCGGCAAGATCGAGTTCTACGTATTCGGGCATGCCGCCATTGTGTCCGATCATGCGTCCGGGCTGCTCCTCCTTTGCACAAGCCGTCACCGGACGCCGGGCATATCAAGCCAGTCGCTCCCGCACGACCGCCCGCGACCGGGCGCCGGACCGGCTCGTGCGACCCGGAACCGATCCGGGCGCTCCGGACCGGATCACGCTCCGGACCGGCTCGTGCGCTCCGGGACGGATCCGCGCGGGCCCCGGTCCGCTGCTAACCGGCCGGCTCCGGCGCCTCCCGTGTGCGGGTCCAGGTGAGCAGTTCTCCGGCCGACCACGTGTTGATCACCCGGTCGGCCGGCACGCCGCACTCCTCGGCCCGCGCGCAGCCGAGGATCTGCCAGTCCAGCTGCCCAGGTGCGTGGGCGTCCGTGTCGACGGCGAAGAACACCCCCGCGTCGACGGCCCGGCGCAGCAGCCGCCGCGGCGGGTCCAGCCGCTCCGGGCGGCTGTTGATCTCCACCGCCGTGCCCGACCCGGCGCACGCGGCGAAGACCCGCTCCGCGTCGAACTGCGATTCCGGCCGCTTCCCGCCGACCAGTCGGCCGGTGCAGTGCCCCAACACGTCCACCAGGGGGTTCTCCACGGCCTTCACCATGCGCCGCGTCATGGCGGGCGCGTCCATCCGCAGCTTGGAGTGGACCGAGGCGACCACCAGGTCGAGCCGGTCGAGCAGCTCGTCCTCCTGGTCCAGCGAGCCGTCCAGCAGGATGTCGCACTCGATCCCGGTCAGCAGCCGGAACGGCGCCCACCGCTCGTTCAGCTCCGCCACCACGTCCAGTTGCTCGCGCAACCGGTCGGCGGACAGTCCGCGGGCCACCGTGAGCCGGGGCGAGTGGTCGGTGAGCACCGCCCACTCATGGCCGAGCGCCGCCGCGGCCCGCCCCATGACGTCGATCGGGCTGCCGCCGTCCGACCAGTCCGAGTGCAGATGGCAGTCGCCGCGCAGCGCCGCCCGCAGCGCGGCCCCCTGGACCGGGGCGTCCCGGTCCGCGGCGCCCCGCGCCTCCTCCTCCAGCCGTTCCAGGTACGCCGGGACCCTGCCCGCCAGGGCCTCGCGCACCACCTGAGCCGTCTTCGGGCCCACACCCCTGAGGTTCTCCAGCGTCCCGGCCGCCGCCCGCCGCGCCACCTCGTCCTCGTCCAGGGCGGCCAGGGCGGCCGACGCCGTGCGGAAGGCCCGCACCCGGTAGGTCGGTGCCAGGGACCGCTCCAGCAGGAAAGCGATCCGGTCCAGCGCCTCGACGGGGTCCATCAGACGCCTCCTGCTCTGTCGTAGGGCGCCTCCGGCCCCGATCGCCGTGGGCCGGCCGCCGGTTCGCCGTCAGCGCTTCGACGCCGGCGGCCCGATCTCGCACCACACTGCCTTGCCCTCACCGCGCGGCTCCACACCCCACCGCAGCGCCAGCGCGTCCAGGAGCAGCAGCCCCCGTCCGCCCGTCGCCGCCTCGCCCGGGGTGCGCCGCCGGGGCCACGCGCTGGAACGGTCCTGCACCGCCAGCCGCACCCGGCGCACCGGCTCCGGCACGACCTCCAGCGTCAGCACCGCGCCGCCCTCCGTGTGCAGCAGCACATTCCCCAGCAGCTCACCGGTGACCAGCTCCGCGTCGTCGGCGAACTCCCGCAGCCCCCAGTCGCGCAGCGCGCGCCGCACCACCGCCCGCGCCTCCGACAGGCCCTGCGGATCGGCCTGGTGGATGTACTGGTGGATGCGCGGCGCCCGCGGCGTCCCCGGGTCCGGACTGCGCCGCAGGACGAGCAGTGCCACGTCGTCGCCCGCGCCCCACCGCTCCCAGAACCGCTCCGAGAGGTGGTCGGCCAGCGCCTCGGCGCCGGGCGGCCCGCTGCTCACCGCCCGTTCCAGCGCGGTGATCCCCACCCCGATGTCCGCACCGGGCTCCTCGACCAGCCCGTCGGTGCACATCACCAGGGTCTCGCCGGGCACCAGGTCGAGCCGGGTCTCGGGGAACTCCTCGTCACCGAAGACCGACGCCACCCCCAGCGGGAGTCCGCCGGGTACCTTCGGCTGCCCGACGCGCCCGTCGGTGTGCCGGATCAGCGGCCCCAGGTGCCCGGCTCGCACGACGCGCACCGTGCCGGTGTCCAGGTCCACCTGGGCGTACGTACAGGTGGCGAACCGCTCGGTGTCCAGCTCGGCGAGGAACCTCGACGCGCGGGCGAGCACCGTGGAGGGGGCGTGGCCCTCGCCGGCGTACGCGCGCAGGGCGATCCTGAGCTGTCCCATGATCGCGGCGGCGTGCGTGTCATGCCCCTGCACATCGCCGACGACGATGCCCACCCGGCTCTTGGGCAGCGGGACCACGTCGTACCAGTCGCCGCCGACCTGCCGGCCGCTCCACGCCGAGTGGTAGCGCACGGCGATCTCGCCGCCCTCGACGGCCGGGATGCGGCGCGGCAGCATCGCGGCCTGGAGGCCGGTGGCCAGTTCGCGCTCCTCGTCGAAGAGGATGGCCCGCTGCAGCGACTGGGCGACGATGGCCGCCAGGCCGAGGGAGAGATTGCGCTCGTCGGCGCTGAAGGCCATGCGGTCCCGGTAGAACAGGGCCATGCCGCCGAGGGTGCGCGCCTGCGCGACCAGCGGCAGGTAGGCGGCTGCGCGAAACCTCAGCTGCCCGGCGTACGGAGCGAGCGCCGGATAGTCGCGGATGAGCTCCTGGAAGGAGCTGCTGAACAGCGGGCGCCCGCTCAGCACCGTCTCCGCCAGCGGCATCCCGCGTTCGAGGCGCCGCACCCGCAGGTCCTCCAGCACGTCCAGCGAATCCCCGCTGAGCGCGATGATGTTCAGCGAGCCGTTCTCGACCAGCCCCAGCGCGAATCCGTCGGCGCCGAGCCGCGCCAGCCCGCCCGGTCCGGTCAGCGCGGCCGTGACGTCGTCCACGGTCACCGCGCGGGACAGCGCCTGCGTGGTGCGTTCGACCATGTTCGTCTGGCGCTGCCGACGCCTCTCCAGCTCCAGTACGAACTCCGAATGGGTTACCTCGAAGGTCGCGTCGCGGACGATCCCGACGATCCGGTGGGCGCGCCCCTCCGCATCCCGCAGGATGCGCGCCTGGACGTGCGTCCACTGCGGCGAGCCGTCGTCCAGGGCGATCCGGAAGCGCGCGGCGTACGAGGTGCGGCCGCTGGTCAGGGCCTCCTTGATCACCCCTTCCAGCCGTACCCGCTCCTCCTCGTCCAGCCGGTGGACGAGGGTGCCCGGGCGCGAGTCGAACGTGCCGGGCGCCACGCCGAACACGAGCAGCCCGGCCTCGTCCACGTCGATCATCCCCGTGTCGAGGTCCCAGTCGAAGCTGCCCGTGCGGTTCATGGCGAGCCGCTCCGGCGTGCCGATCTCACCGCTGTGTGCCCGGTTGTCCGTCATCCCCCTCATTGTCGAGCGGCTCGCAGTGGAACGCCAAGGCATTGGCGCACGCAGGACAGGTCCAACCGGTTGACGCGTCCCTGACGTCTGCCTATCTTCTGTTCGAAGTCCTGGTCAATGTCCGAAATATCGAACAACTGAAGAATCCAGGAGCACACACATGGCACGCACACGGCCGAGGCTCGTCCTCGCGCTGGCGGCTCTCCTCGTGGGCACGGTGATGGCCGCGCCCACCCGGGCCGACGACTCCCCGGCGGCCGAGCCGGCCGACTACTCGCTCGCGGTCCACCCCGATCGCGCCGGCCCCGCGATCGACCCCACCATGTACGGCGTCTTCTACGAGGACATCAACAACGCCGCCGACGGCGGGCTCTACGCCGAACTCGTACAGAACCGTTCCTTCGAGTACGGCCCCGTCGACAACCGGGCCTACACCCCGCTCACCGCCTGGCAGCAGACCGCGTCCGGCGGCGCCACCGGCGCGCTCCGGGTCGCCGACGACGCCGAGCGGCTCCACACCCGCAACCGCCACCACCTGCGCCTCGACCTCGCGGGCACGGGAGGCGCCGCCGGCCGCTTCGGCGTCGTCAACAGCGGCTACGGCGCGGGCATGGCCCTCACCGAAGGCCGTCGCCACGACTTCTCCGTCTGGGCGCGGACGGACCGCGGCGCCGGCACCCGCCTCACCGCCGAGCTGCGCGCCGGCGACGGCACCGTCCTGTCCGCGCCGCTGGGCATCACCGTGCGCGGCGACCGCTGGACCAAGTACACCGGCACGCTCACCCCCAAGGTGACCACCACCGGCGGGCGGCTCGCGGTCACCGCCGCCGGCAGCGGCACCGTACGCCTCGACATGGTCTCGCTCTTCCCCCGCGACACCTACAAGGGCCGCGAGAACGGGTTGCGCAGGGACCTCGCCGAGAAGATCGCCGCCCTGAACCCCGGCTTCCTGCGCTTCCCGGGCGGCTGCCTCGTCAACACCGGCAGCCACCAGGCGTACGAGGCCCCCAACTGGGAGCGCCGGCGCTCCTACCAGTGGAAGGACACCATCGGTCCGGTCGAGCAGCGGGCCGTCAACGCCAACTTCTGGGGCTACCACCAGAGTTACGGCCTGGGGTACTTCGAGTACTTCCAGTTCGCCGAGGACATCGGCGCGATGCCGCTGCCCGTCGTGCCCGCCCTCGTCACCGGCTGCGGCGAGAACAGGGCCACCGACGACCCGGCGCTGCTGAAGCGGCACATCCAGGACACGCTCGACCTCGTCGAGTTCGCCAACGGACCCGTCACCTCGGAGTGGGGCCGCAAGCGGGCCGACATGGGCCACCCCAAGCCCTTCGGGCTGACCCACCTGGGCGTGGGCAACGAGGAGAACCTGCCCGATCAGTTCTTCGCCCGCTTCACCGAGTTCCGCGAGGCCATCGAGGCGAAGTACCCGGACATCACCGTCATCTCCAACTCCGGGCCCGACGACACCGGAGCCGTCTTCGACCGCGCCTGGCAGCTGAACCGCGAGGGCAGGGTCGCCATGGTGGACGAGCACTACTACAACAGCCCGCAGTGGTTCCTGGAGAACAACGACCGTTACGACTCCTACGACCGGCAGGGCCCGAAGGTCTTCCTCGGTGAGTACGCGTCCCTCGACAACCGCTTCTCCAACGCGCTCGCCGAAGCCGCCTACATGACCGGCCTGGAGCGCAACGCCGACATCGTCAAGCTGGCCTCGTACGCCCCGCTCCTCGCCGACGTGCAGCAGAACCAGTGGCGGCCCGACATGATCTGGTTCGACAACCACCGCTCCTGGGGCTCGACCAGCTACGAGGTGCAGCGGCTGTTCATGAACAACACCGGCGACCGGGTCGTGCCGAGCCGGGCGTCCGCCACCCCCGCCGTCTCCGGCCCCATCACCGGCGCCGTCGGCCTGTCCACCTGGGCGACCGGCGCCGCGTACGACGACGTGGAGGTGACCGCGGCGGACGGCACCACGCTGCTGAGCGACGACTTCTCCGGCGGCGACACCCGGTGGACGCGGGCCGCCGGGCGGGGTGACTGGGCGGTCGTGGACGGCGCCTTCGTCCAGTCGGACGCGAGCGCCGAGAACACCCTGGTGACCGCGGGCGACACCGGCTGGCACGACTACGACCTGCGGGTCAAGGCCACCAAGAAGTCCGGCAGGGAAGGCTTCCTCGTCGCCTTCGGCGTACGCGACACCGGCAACCACTACTGGTGGAACCTCGGCGGCTGGGGCAACACCCGCTCGGCCGTGGAGAAGTCCGTCGACGGCGGCAAGCAGACCCTGATGGAGAGCGCCACCACCGTCGAGACCGGACGTACCTACGACCTCCACGTCCAGGTGCGGGGCCGGCAGGTCACGCTCTACCTCGACGGGGAGAAGTGGGGCGGCTTCACCGACGACAAGGCCGCCGAGCCGTTCCGGCAGGTGGTCACCCGGGACAAGGGCGACCTCGTCGTCAAGGTCGTCAACGCCCAGGCCGCCCCCGCCCGCACGCGGATCGACCTCGGTACGGCGCACGTCGCACGGACGGCCCGGCTGACCACGCTCCAGGGCCCGCCGGACGCCGTGAACACCGCCGACGCCCGCCCGATCCAGCCACGGGAGACAACGCTGAGCGGCATCGGACGGAACTTCACGTACACCTTCCCCGCCCATTCGGTCACCTTCATGCGCATCAGGACCGGATAGGCGGCGCCGGTCACGGTACCGCTCGCACACCCCGGCCGGGGGCGGCAGCAGGCCGTCCCCGGCCTTCCCGTACCCGCCGGGCGGCCCCGTGCGGTTGAAGCGCTTCGACGACCTGTCTGGACAGTTCCGGGCCGCCCCTCTAGGGTCGGGGCGAACACTGATCGGAGGCGAACGAAGCGAAGCGCTTCACCGCACCCGCCGCGTCTGCGCCGCGTTCTCGCCGCGTCTGGAGAGCCGAATGGTCACCCTCGCCGATGTCGCTCGGCACGCCGGAGTCTCCGCCAGCACGGTGAGCTACGTCCTGAGCGGCAAGCGATCCATCTCCGCCTCCACCCGCGAGCGCGTCGAGCGCAGCATCGCCGAGCTCGGCTACCACCCCAACGCCGGCGCCCGCGCCCTGGCCAGCAGCCGCTCCAACATCATCGCCCTGATGATCCCGCTCCGCAGCGACATGTACGTACCGGTGATGATGGAGATCGCCATCGCCGTCGCCACCACCGCCCGCACCCACGGCTACGACGTCCTGCTCCTGACCGGCGAGGAGGGCACCGCCGCCGTCCGCCGCATCGAGGGCAGCGCGCTGGCGGACGCGATGATCCTCATGGACGTCGAGCTCGACGACGACCGGCTGCCGCTGCTGCGCGAGGCCACCCGGCCCGGCGTCCTCATCGGCCTGCCCGCCGACACCACCGGACTGAGCTGCGTCGACCTCGACTTCGAGGCCGCCGGAGCCCTCTGCGCCGAGCACCTCGCCGGACTCGGACACCGCGACATCGCCGTCATCGGCGAGGCCGCCGCCGTCTACGAACGCCACACCGGATTCGCCGAACGCACCCTCACCGGGCTGCGCGCGCGCAGCCACGCACTCGGCCTGCGCATGCTGCACCGCCCCTGCGAGGGCAGCTACGCGGGCGTCGCCGCCACGCTCGCCCGCATCCACGACGAACGGCCGGAGACCACCGCCTTCGTCGTCCAGAACGAGGCCGCCACCGACCCGCTGCTCGCCCTGCTGCGCCAGCAGGGGCGCGCCGTCCCCGAGGACGTCTCGGTGATGGCCATCTGCCCCGACCAGGTCGCCGCGCACGCCTCCGTACCGCTCACGTCGGTGGCCGTACCGGCCCAGATGATGGGCCGGTACGCCGTCCGGCAGGTCGTCGCCAAGCTGGAGGGACACGGCACGGACGACGTCGTCCTCCTCCCCCCGGAGCTCACCGTCCGCGAGAGCACGGGCCCCCGGGCGGCCGGTCCCCGGCCCGGGAACGGGTGACCCGTCGGGATCCGGCGAGTGCCGCATGGGTCCGGTGGAAGTCGTACGCGTCGGCGCCGCAACAACCGACGGACGGTGGACGACCGGGTGGCCCTGCGGCGGTACAGGTGGAACGGACCGCGCCGGCGGATGACCGGACCACCCGGCCCCGTCCTCACCCCGCCCCCGCCCCGCGGTCACACGCCAGTCGCGGCCGGGGGTTGACCGACGCCGGCGCCGAGGACCAGGACGGCCTCCTCGCCCGCGAGCAGGTCGAGCCTGCCCGCGCCGGCCGGGGTGCGCAGGTCGACCGTGGCCGTGCGGGACGGACGGATCGTGGCGGAGCCGCCGCCGTCGCGCCAGACCAGATCGAGCTCCGCGCCGAAGCGGGTGCGGACCCCGCGCAGCGCGCCGGCCGGGTACGCCGCCGGAAGCGCGGGCAGCAGCACCAGGCGGTCGGGCGTGGACTGGACGAGCATCTCGATCAGCAGCCCGGGCAGGGCGTGGGCGGCATCGGCGTTGTAGACGTCGCGGCCCGGATAGTGCGCGCTCATCAGCGACGCGTGGAAGAAGTCGCCGCACAGGACCCGGTTCAGCGCGGCGGCGGCCCGCTCGCCGTCCCGCAGCCGGGCGGCGACGAGCGCGTGGTGCAGGTGGCCGTGGGCGGAGTCGTTCTCGGCGCCGCGCAGCTCCAGGGCGCGGTGTGCGGCGCGGGCGAGCTCCGGTGTGTCGTAGGGGTTGATCTCGCCGAGCGGCCACACCGGGTACAGGTGGCTCAAATGGCGGTGGTCGTACCGGTCGCCCAGGCCCGGCCACGCCCATTCGGCCAGTGCGCCGTCGTCGTTGACGCGGT
Source organism: Streptomyces sp. NPDC006368 (assembly GCF_040612535.1). Classification (NCBI taxonomy): domain Bacteria; kingdom Bacillati; phylum Actinomycetota; class Actinomycetes; order Kitasatosporales; family Streptomycetaceae; genus Streptomyces; species Streptomyces sp. NPDC006368. The sequence continues at coordinate 34,516 of NZ_JBEXQK010000030.1, read as the reverse complement.
AGGCCGGCAGGCGGTCCGCGAGGGCGCGGAGCCGTTGGGCGTCCCGTGGGTGGTGGGCGGCGGCCGTGGTGAGGGCGTGGCGGGCGGCGGCGATGTCCATGGTCGCGTTGACGGCGCCCCAGCTGCCGCCCATCGGCCGGTTCTCGGGGGAGTACGAGGGGACGATGGCAATCCGCCCGTCGGGTCCGGTGCGGGTGAGGAAGTCCTCGTAGAACAAGGCCACTTCGGCGAGCGCGTCCGTCAGGCGCGGGTCCGTCCCGCCGGCCGTCTCGGCGTGTTCGAGGAGCGGCTGGAGCAGCCAGTCGGCGCCCGCCGTCCACAGATGGTGCGGATAGGCGCGCTGGAAGTGGTACGTGTGCCCCGACACGCCGTCCGTGTGGCACGGTGCCGCCACCCCGCGTGCGCCGAAGATCGCCCGGGCGTTGTCCCGCCAGTCCGCCCACTGCCCGTACACCAGGGCCGCGAGGGCTTCGGTGACCTCGGGCAGGGCGGCCGGGGCGGCGGACGCCGTCTGGAGGTTGAGGTTGGCGTTGGTGGTGAACGCTCCGGACCAGGCGGTGTTCCAGTCGCCGGTCCACAGGCCCGTCAGGCGCGGCGGGAGCATGCCACTGGCGGACAGCAGGTGGTAGCGGCCGGACGCGAACAACCGCTCCACCAGCGCCGGGCTGCCCGGTGTGCGCAGGAGCACGCTGCCGGGCAGGGCGCGCTCGGCGGCGCCGGCCCCCAGGTCGAGGGTCACCCGCTCGTACGCGGCGCGGTGCAGCCGCTCGTGGCGGGCGAGCAGCCGTGCGTACGCCTCGGCGGGCGTGGCGTCCCCGGGCGCCAGGGCACTCAGCGCCGCCGTGCCGGCGCGGCCCGCCTCCTCGGCGAGGTGCGCGTCCTCGCCGTGATGCGCGTCCCCGCCGTCGTGCCGGCGCACGCGGGTGAGCAGCAGCAGCTCGTCGGCCGATGTCACGCGCAGGCCGTCCGGACCGATCGTGGCGTGCCCGCCCGCGACGACCGCGAGGGTCTCGCCCGTGAACGCCAGGTCGCCGCCGGGGTAACGGGCGCGCAGGGTGAGCAACGCCCCGCCCCGCCCGGTCGGGACGCAGCCCCGCTCGACGGCGAGGTCGCCCGGGGCGCCGGGCAGCCGTGGGTCGAGGGTGACGGTGGCGGTGACCGGCGGTCCGGTCACGTGGTGGACGACGACGTCGTCGGCGCGCGAGACGAAGACACGGCCGGCGCGCCCGGGGGAGTCGGCGGCGACCACGCCCGTCGTGAAGTCGACCGAGCGCCGGTAACCCGCCACGGCCCCGGCGGTGGCGCGCGGTTCCCCGGGCGCGCCCCGTCCCCGCACCCGTACCTGGAACGCAGGGTGGAAGGCGCCCACCCAGCGCAACTCCCGTCCGTCCGTGAAGCCCTCCGCCGCGTCCGCGTCCCCGTTCAGCAGCCGGTCCTGGAGGTCCGGCAGGGCGGCGGCGAGCCGGGGCGGCAGGGTGTCGGCGGGGTCCACCGGGCGGACCAGCGCGTGGTGGTTGACGATGACCCGCTCGTCCTCGGGGTCGCCGAACACCATCGCGCCGTGGATGCCGTTGCCGCTGAGGAAGGCGTCCTCCCAGCGGTCGGCGGGTGCCGCCTCCCACGTACCGTGCGCCGGGCCGTCGGGAACGTCCCGTGTCATCGCGTCACCCTTCCATGGCACGCCGGACGCCCGGCGGGGCCGCCGGCCGGCTGCGTGTGCGGGAAACAGGCCGTCACGACCGGGACCGGGGACGGCGTCGAAGCGCTTCGATCCTAGGGGAGCTCCCGTGGCCGTACAAGAGTCGCGTCCCCGGCCACGGATCCGCGCCGGTGCGAGGGCAATTCAGGGGGTGCGGGCGCCACCCGCCGGTCCCGCGGGACCGGCGTCCACCGGCCGCACCCCCGACACGTGGGCGCGGTAGCCGGTCAGGCGGCCCAGGTCCGGCAGCCGGTGCACGCGCCAGCCGCGCGTGTACGCCGGGGGACGCGCCGCGCCGGAGACCAGTACCGCGACCGGCCGGTGCCGGGTCAGGGCGACGAGGCCCCGCGGGGTGATGCTGCCGTCATGGCCGCCCGGCTGGCGGGAGGCGCAGCCGGCGCGGAAGGCGACACGGATCGCGTCCTCACCGCTGACCACGCACGGCGGGCGCACCCCGTGGGCGTGCAGCACGGCGGCGATCCGCGTCAGCTCCCGGGTGTCGCGGCGCACCCGGTCCGCCACGGAGTCGGCCACCCGGTACTGGACGAACACGTGCCCGGCGACGGCCAGGGTGACCAGCGCGGCCACGGCGCGCCGCCGTCCCCGGCGCGCCCTCGGACGGCACACCCACACCAGGAAGCCGGCCACGGGCAGCGCCAGCAGGGCGTACGCGGGCAACAGGAAGCGCGGCGCGGCGTAGCCGACGGCGAACAGGTACGGCAGGGCCAGCGACCCCCCCACCGCTGTCGCCACCACCATCTCCGTACGGTGGCGGTCGGCCCGCAGCGACGCCCGCACCCCGGCAGCCACCAGCAGCGGCAGCGCGAGGAACCACAGCGCGGCGGCCGGGGCCCGCCAGGGCACGTCGCACGGGCGGCACAGCGTCCGCCCGCCCAGCGCCCGGACGTGGTCGTCGACCGCCAGGTACCAGCCCAGCCGGCCCTGGATCTCACTCGCCCGCTCCAGCCGTGCCCACAGGCCGCCGTACCGGGCGTACGCCTCGACGACCCACTCCGCCCAGCCGAGCGCGAGGCCCGCGCCGAGCGCCACCAGCAGCAGCGGCCACCGCCAGGCCCGCATCCCCACGGCCGTCGCGGCGAGCGGCAGCGCCAGCCACAGCGCGTCGTACGGGCGCATCAGCCCGGCGAACGCCACCGCGGCGACCAGGCCCGCCACCGCCCACCGGTCGCCGGGGTCGCGCGCGGCGCGCAGGAAACAGCCCGTCGCCGCCAGCGCCCCGTACGCCACCCACAGGTTCGGCATCGCCTGCCCGGCGTAGAACAGCGAGACCCACAGGCTCGCGAACAGCGCCCCCGCGAGCGCGAGTACGGCAGGGGGGAGCAGCCGGCGCCACACCCACAGGGCGAGGAACAGCCCGCAGCCGGCCAGTACGGCGAGGTACACGCGCAGCGCCGCCACGGAGGTGGTCACCGCGGCGACCGGCGCGACGAGGAACGTGACGCCCCGGGCGCGCGGCGCGCTGAAGAACGCGGCCGGTGCCTGCGGACTGACCTGGCTGACGTACACCGTCTCGTCCCAGCCGAGCCCCATGCCCCGGGCGAGCAGGGTGAGATGGGCGACGGTGAAGGCGGCGGCGACGGCCGCGAGCCACAGGCGTCCGCCCGCCCCGGCGCGCGGGTCGCGGCTTTCCTGGAGCACCACATGCGGCACACGGCCGCGCGTGCCGACGATGACTGATTCCTGCATGGCCCGGCCTCGCTGGGGAGTGTGCGGGTGCCGGTTTCCCCCGGCTCGTCCCCTCCACGCTCCGGTGCTTTAGGAGCCGCCACCACGCCGGGACGGCACTCGGCCCAATGGACCCTCACGAACGAGTGAGACGGCGCCTTGCGGTGGACACGCGGTCACAGATGGTTAGCATCCGCACAGGAGGACCGCCCATGGAGGGCACGATCCACGGAGGCCGCCATGCAGCAGACACCCGCATCCCGCCTGTCGGCGAACCGCGCACGCCTCGGGCACAAGGTGCGCTACGCCCTGCGCCACCCCGGGCGCGTCGTGCCCTACCTGCGCAGGGCCGGGCGGGACACCGTCCTGCGGCTGCGCCACGGCGGCGACCACATCGCCTACTACCGGGCCGTGATGGCGTCCGACACGGCGCGCAGCCCGGAGGCGGCGGTCGGCGGCGTGGCGTCGTACGACCGCTGGCTGGCCATCGGAAAGATGCAGTTCGACTACCTGATGGCGCACGGGCTGCGGCCGGAGGACCGGTTGCTGGAGATCGGCTGCGGCAACCTGCGCGCCGGGTGGCGGTTCATCGAACACCTGGACCCCGGCCACTACTACGGCATCGACATCTCGCCCGACATCCTCATCGAGGCCAAGAAGACGCTCGTCCGCCACGGCCTCCAGCACAAGCTGCCCCACCTCACCCCCGTCGACAACCTCAGGCTCGACTTCCTCCCCGACGCCCACTTCACGGTCGTGCACGCGCACAGCGTCTTCTCGCACTCGCCGCTGCACATCATCGACGAGTGCCTCGCACATGTGGGACGGGTCCTCGCACCGGGCGGCTTCTTCGACTTCACCTACGACCGCACCGAGGCCGGCGAGCACCAGGTGCTGGGTGAGGACTTCTACTACCGCACCGAGACGCTGACGCGACTGGCCGCGAAGCACGGTCTCGTCGCCCGCTTCATGGACGACTGGGAACGCCTGCCCCACGGCCAGTCGAAACTCCGGGTCACGCACGCGGGCGCACCGGTGACCTGATCCCCGCGCCGGCCCACGCGCCGCCGGTCACCCCGCCGAGAAGCGGTGCACCGTCGCCGAGCGGTAGGTCTCGCCGGGCCGCAGCACCGTCGAGGGGAACGCCGGCCGGTTCGGCGAGTCGGGGAAGTGCTGCGTCTCCAGGCACAGCCCGTCGCTCTGCCGGTAGGTGCGTCCGGACGGGCCGGACAGGGTGCCGTCCAGGAAGTTCCCCGAGTAGAACTGCACGCCCGGCTCCGTGGTCGCGATACGCATCGTGCGCCCCGAACCCGGGTCGCGCAGCGTCGCGGCGTGCTCGGGCCGGTCCGTGACGCCCTTGTCCAGCACCCAGTTGTGGTCGTACCCCTTGGCCGTCACCAGCTGCTCGTGCGCCACGCGGATGTCCTCGCCGATGGGCTTGGGGTGGCGGAAGTCGAACGGCGTGCCCGCGACCTTCGCCAGCTCCCCGGTCGGGATCAGCGTCGCGTCGGTCGGTGTGTAGCGGGAGGCGGCAAGCCGCAGCTCATGGCCGAGGATGTCACCGCTGCCCTCGCCCGCCAGGTTGTAGTACGCGTGGTTCGTCAGGTTCACCACGGTGGCGCGGTCGGTCGTCGCCGCGTAGTCGATCCGCCAGTCACCCCCGGCGGTCAGGGTGTACGTGACCTTCACGCGCAGCGTGCCCGGGTAGCCCATCTCGCCGTCCGCGCTGACGTACCTCAGGACCAGGCCGACCCCCGAGGGGCCGGTGAAGGGCTCGACGTCCCACACCCGCTTGTCGAAGCCCTTCGCGCCGCCGTGCAGGCTGTTGGGGCCGTCGTTGACGGACAGCCGGTACGCGGTGCCGTCCAGGGTGAACCGGCCGCCCCCGACGCGGTTGCCGTAGCGGCCGATCAGCGCCCCGAAGAACGCGGTGGCGGACAGGTAGTCGTCGAGGTGGTCGAACCCCAGCGTCACATTGGCGTACCGGCCGCGCCGGTCGGGTATCTCCAGGGACTGGACGATGCCGCCGTAGGACAGCACCCTCAGCCGGGTGCCGCCGTTCTCCAGCGTCCAGCGGTACACCTCGGTCCCGTCGGGGAGGGTGCCGAAGAGGTCCTTCACGGGCTTCCTGCTTCCCGACGCGTACGAGGAACCGGCCGTGGCGGCCAGGAGTCCCGTGGCGGCCGCTGCCGCCAGTACCGTGCGTCTGCTCGTGTCCATCCGCTGCTCCAAAGGGGGGCGAAGGTTACTTGCCGGCCTTGCGCTTGTTCCAGACGTCGAACCCGACCGCCGCCAGCAGCACCAGGCCCTTGATGACCTGCTGGTAGTCCGTGCCGATGCCGACGAGTGACATGCCGTTGTTGAGCACGCCCAGCACCAGGCCGCCGATCACGGCGCCCATCACGGTGCCGACCCCGCCGCTCATCGACGCGCCGCCGATGAAGGACGCGGCGATGGCCTCCAGTTCGAAGTTGAGGCCCGCCTGCGGGGTGCCGGCGTTGAGCCGCGCCGCGTACACACAGCCGGCCAGCGCCGCCAGCACGCCCATGTTGACGAAGACGAGGAAGGTGACCCGCTTGTCCTTGACGCCGGAGAGCTTGGCCGCCGCCCTGTTGCCGCCCAGCGCGTACACATGGCGTCCGATGACCGCGTTGCGCATCACATAGCCGAGCCCGATCAGCAGCGCGCACATGATGAGCATCACCACGGGCACCCCGTGGAAGCTGGCGAGCGTCAGCGTGAACGCGACCACCGCGGCGACGATCGCCGTGCACTTGAGCGCCCACAGGCCGAACGGCACCACGTCGAGCTCGTAGGCGAGCTGCCGCCTGCGGTCGCGCCACTCGCGCAGCAACAGGAAGACCACCGCGACCAGCCCCAGTACGAGGGTCGGGTTGTGGTACTGGGTGTACGGGCCCATCTCCGGGATGAAGCCCTTGGCGAGGTTCTGGAAGCCCTCCGGGAAGGGGGCGATCGACTGGCCCTCCAGCACGATCTGCGTGAGCCCCCGGAAGAGCAGCATGCCCGCCAGTGTCACGATGAACGACGGAATGCCCAGGTAGGCGATGAAGAAGCCCTGCCAGGCGCCGGCCACCGCGCCGATCAGCAGCGACAGCACCAGGGCGAGCACCCACGGCATGTCGTGCCTGACCATCATCACCGCCGACATGGCGCCCACGAAGGCGACCAGGGAGCCGACGGACAGGTCGATGTGGCCCGCGATGATGACGATCATCATGCCCATGGCCAGGATGAGGATGTAGCCGTTCTGCTGGATCAGGTTGGAGACGTTGTTCGGCAGCAGGAGCGTGCCGTCGGTCCAGATCTGGAACAGCACGACGATGAAGGCCAGTGCGATCAGCATGCCGTACTGGCGCATGTTGCCGCGCAGGCCCTGCAGGAGCAGCGCGCCCGTCGACGGCTGCGCGGCGGCGGGCGCGCCGGAGGCGTCTCGTGGGGGAGTGGTCGTGGTGGTCATGGCGGGTGCCTCAGCTTCTGTTCATGGTCATCTGGCGCATCAGGACTTCCTGGGTGGCGTCGGCGCGGGCGACCTCACCGGTCAGCCGGCCCTCGGCCATCGTGTAGATCCGGTCGCACATCCCGAGCAGCTCCGGCAGTTCGGAGGAGATGAACAGCACGGCCTTGCCCTGCGCCGCGAGCTGGTCGATGACGGTGTAGATCTCGTACTTGGCGCCGACGTCGATGCCCCGCGTCGGCTCGTCGAGGATCAGCACCTCGGGGTCGGCGTGGATCCACTTGCTGAGGACGACCTTCTGCTGATTGCCGCCCGACAGGCGCCCCACCTGCTCGAACACGGTGGGTGCCTTGATGTTCATGGTCGTGCGGTAGCGCTCGGCGACCTTGCGTTCATGGTGCTCGTCGACGACACCTCGGCGCCGCATTCCGTGCAGGGAGGCCAGCGAGATGTTGCGGTTGATGGTGTCGATGAGGTTGAGCCCGTAGTGCTTGCGGTCCTCGGTGCAGTACGCGAGGCCCGCGTCGATCGCGGCCGGCACGGTCTTCGTCACCACCCGGCGCCCGCCCACCTCGACCGTTCCGGCGACGTACCGTCCGTACGAGCGCCCGAAGACGGACATCGCGAGCTCGGTGCGGCCGGCGCCCATGAGGCCCGCGACGCCGACGATCTCGCCGCGCCGCACGGTCAGCGACACGTCGTCGACGACCAGGCGCTGGTGGTCGACCGGATGCCGGACCGTCCAGCCCCGGATGCTCAGCGCCACCCGGCCGGCGCCCTCGCCCTCGTACGGGGTGCGCTCGGGGAAGCGCTGGTCGAGGTCGCGGCCGACCATGCCCCGGATGATCCGGTCCTCGGACAACTCCGGCTTTGCGTCCGGCGTCTCACGCACCGTCAGCGTCTCGATGGTGCGGCCGTCGCGCAGAATGGTCACCGCGTCGGTGATCCGCCGGATCTCGTTCAGCTTGTGCGAGATGATGATGCTCGCGATGCCCTGCTCGCGCAGCTCCAGGATCAGATCGAGGAGCTTCGCGCTGTCCTCGTCGTTGAGCGCGGCCGTCGGCTCGTCGAGGATGAGCAGCTTCACCTCCTTCGACAGCGCCTTGGCGATCTCCACCAGTTGCTGCTTGCCCACCCCGAGGTCGGCGACCGGCGTCTGCGGCTTCTCGCGCAGCCCCACCCGCTTCAGCAGCCGGCTCGCCTTGCGGAGCGTGTCGTTCCAGTCGATGACGCCCCGCGTGGCCTGCTCGTTGCCGAGGAAGATGTTCTCGGCGATCGACAGGTACGGGACGAGGGTGAGCTCCTGATGGATGATCACGATGCCGTGCCGCTCGCTGGCGCGGATGTCCCTGAAGGCCACCGGCTCGCCCTCGAAGCGGATCTCGCCCTCGTAGGAGCCGTGCGGGTGGACGCCGCTGAGCACCTTCATCAACGTCGACTTGCCGGCGCCGTTCTCGCCGCAGATCGCGTGGATCTCCCCGGGCCGCACGGTCAGGTTCACCTCGGACAGCGCGGTGACGCCGGGGAACGTCTTGGTGATCCCGCGCATCTCCAGGACCGGGCCGGTCACTTCAGCTGCCCGGCGGTGAAGTAGCCCTCGCTGACGAGGAGCCGGGTGTTGGACCGGTCGATGCTGACCGGGTCCAGCAGGAAGGACGGCACGGTCTTCTTGCCGTTGTGGTAGTCCTTGGTGTTGTTGACCTCCGGTGTGCGGCCGTTCAGCACGGCGTCGCCCATTTCCACGGCCTGCGCGGCCAGCTTGCGGGTGTCCTTGAAGACGGTCTGGGTCTGCTCACCGCGAATGATCGACTTGACCGACGCCAGCTCCGCGTCCTGCCCGGTGACGACCGGCAGCGGCCGGTCCTTCGAGCCGTAACCGGCGCTCTTCAGCGCCGAGATGATCCCGATGGAGATGCCGTCGTACGGCGAGAGGACCGCGTCGATCCGCTCCTCGCCGTAGTTCTTGCTGATCAGGTCGTCCATCCGCTTCTGCGCGGTGCCGCCGTCCCAGCGCAGCGTGGTGGCCTGGTTCATCCGGGTCTGCTTGCTGCGCACCACGAGCTGACCGGTGTCCAGGTACGGCTTGAGCACCTTCATGGCGCCGTTCCAGAAGTACTTGGTGTTGTTGTCGTCCGGCGAACCGGCGAACAGCTCGATGTTGTACGCGTCGGACGCGCCCTTGGCGGGCTTGCCCAGCCTCAGCCTGTCGACGATGTAGCGGGCCTCCAGCTCGCCGACCCGCTCGTTGTCGAAGGAGGCGTAGTAGTCGACGTTCTCGGTGCCCATGATGAGGCGGTCGTACGAGATCACGGGGATGCCCGCGTCCTCGGCGCGCTGGAGCACCTCGGTGAGCGCGGCGCCGTCGATCGCGGCGATCACCAGCAGCTTCCGCCCCTTGGTGATCATGTTCTCGATCTGGGCGATCTGGTTCTCGACCTTGTCGTCGCCGTACTGCAGATCGGTCTCGTAACCGGCCTCGCGGAACTGCTTCGCCATGTTGCGGCCGTCGGCGATCCACCGCTCCGACGCCTTGGTGGGCATGGCCAGGCCGATGACGCCGCCCGTGCCGCCCTCCGGCTTGTACCGGCTGCCGCCCCGGGCCTCCTGGCCGCAGGCGGTGGCGGAAAGGGTGAGCAGCGCGGCGACCAGGACCGCGCCGGTGGTGCGGGGTATGCGCATGGGTCAGTGGCCTTCCGGGACGGGGAAACGCCGGAGCTCACCCGGCAGGCGCGAACCGAGCGGTGACATCCCGCCGTCCGCGCCGTGCCGGGCCAGCAGGTCGAGGACGAGCCGCCCGCGCCGCACCCGCTCGCGGGCGGTGGCGAGCGTGGTGTCCCGCAGCTGCGCGCCGTACGGGTAGATGCCGGGGGAGCGGCTCAGGCCGAACTTCAGGTAGAGCGGGGCGCCGCGCCGGATCAGCTCGGCCGCCTCGTACATCCGGATGTAGCCGCCGAGGTCGTCGGGCGCCTCGACGTACATGTCCATCGGCGCCCGGCTGACCCGGCGGATCTCGGTGAGGTGATCCAGGGTCAGGTCGGAGGGCACATTGACGGAGTCCGCGCCCAGCTGTTCGTACACGGCGTACGAGGCGGGGTTGACCGGACCGGTCAGCGCCGACAGCTTGAAGGTGGTGTCGGCCGGGAGCCGGCCCGCCGTGCGCAGCCGGTGCAGGGTCCACAGCACGCCCTCGTCCGCGACGAGCAGACAGCGCACGCCGAGCGCGGTGGCACGCAGGGCGTCCTCCACGCATCCGGCGAGCGCGTCGTGGCCGCGGGCGCGCAGCCCGGCGCCCCCCGAGTCGGTGCGGGTGCCCGCGCCGATGTCCCAGGTGCCGCGCGGGCCGGTGAACAGGCAGAGCTCGATGTCGCGTTCGGCGCAGGACTCCACCATCTCGGTGATCTCGGTGTCGGTGAGCATCCACACGCCGCTGCCCTGGCTGACGCGGTGGATCGGCACGTCCAGGCGGGAGCTCTCCTTGAGGACGACGGCGAGGGCCTCGGGGCCCTCGACCGAGGGGATCTCGGTACGCCAGGTACCCCCGTCGGGGAAGGCGTGCGGTGAGGCGTCGGCCGGGTCCACGGCGGGAGCCGGATGGCCGATCGCGGCGAGCGCGTCGGCGCCGGGGCGTCGGGGGAGGGACGGGGCGGTCACGGGACTCCTATGTTCGGTATGTCGGACACCATTCGGCGATTGGCGTGGCTGGGGTGCACGGCGGTACGAGGGCGGTCAGGACGCACCTCGTACCGCCGTACGGCGAAGGGGGCTACGGGCGCAGCAGCACCTTGCCCGTCTTCGGGTCGCCGCCGCCGACCAGGGCGACGGCCTCCGCGAACCGCTCCAGCGGGAACTCGTGGGTGATCAGCGGCGCCGTGTCCAGCAGCCCTAGCCCGAAGGCCCGTACCGCGTCCGACCAGGCCGAGGACGGGGCGCCGAAGACGCTGCGGATCTCCAGCTGGCTCAGCGACAGGTGGACCGGGTCGATCCCGGCGGCCCCGGGCGTGAACATCCCGGTCAGCACCACCCGCCCGCCCCGCCGGGCCAGCAGGCAGGACGCGGCGGCCGTCGACGGCGCCCCCGCCGTCTCCACCACCAGGTCGAAGCGGCCGCGCAGCGCCCGCGCCTCGTCCGGGGTCAGCGACTCGCCGGCCCCGAACCGCAGCGCCTGCTCACCGCGCGCCGACCGCGGATCGATCACCGCCAGCTCGGCGGGCGAGGAGGCGGCCAGCAATTGCACGGCGAGCAGCCCGAGCGTCCCGGCGCCCACCACCGCGATCCGTTCACCGGCGCGGGGCCGCCCGGTCCGTACCGCGGCGGCGATCACCGCGGCCGGCTCCAGCAGGGCCGCCGCCCGCAGATCGGCCTCGTCGTGCAGCGGGTGCAGCAGGCGCGCGGGCACCGTCACGTGGTCGGCGAACGCACCGGGTTCGGTGAACCCGGTCTCCGCGTACCCGCCGGTGCACAGGCTGGTCTCGCCGCACCGGCACCGCTCGCACATCCCGCACGCCCGGAACCCCTCGGCCACCGCTTTCCGGCCGGTCAGCGCCGGGTCCACGCCCTCGCCGACCTCCTCGACGGTCCCGGCCCACTCATGGCCCGGGATCACCGGGTACCGGACGTAGCCGGCGTCCCGGTGACCGTCGTACAGCTCGCGGTCGCTCATGCAGATCCCGGCCGCGGCGACCCGTACCAGGACCTCACCGGGGCCCGGACGCGGCACGTCCCGCTCCACGAGGCGGTGCGCCCCGGGGTGGTCGACGACCAGCGCCCGGCTCACTCGCGCGCCGCTCACTTGGGCGCCCGCTTCTCCCAGCCCTCGGCCCACAGGTCGAACCGGGCCTTCTGCTGCGGGAACTCGGCCGCCGCGTCCACGTCCAGCTCGACGCCGAGGCCCGGCGCGTGGGACACCTCGAAGCAGCCCGTCTCCGGGTCGACCCGCGGCGCGCCCTTGACGACCTTCTTGATCTCCGCGTCCGCGAAGTCGTTGAAGTGCTCCAGGATCTTGAAGTTCGGGGTGCAGGCCGCCAGTTGCAGGGAGGCCGCGGTCAGGACGGAGCCGCCGACGTTGTGCGGCGCGACGAGCATGTAGTGCGTCTCGGCCGTCGCCGCCAGCTTCCGCGTCTCGAGGATGCCGCCGATGTGCCCGAGGTCCGGCTGGATGATGTCGGCCGCCTGCGACTCGAACAGCTCGCGGAACTCGATCCGGTCGTGGATCCGCTCGCCCGTCGCGACCGGCAGGTCGACCTTCTCGGCGACCTTCTTGAGCGCCTTCAGGTTCTCCGGCGGCACCGGCTCCTCCAGCCAGGCCGGGGCGAACGGCGCCATCTCCTTGGCCAGCCGGACCGCCGTGGCCGGGCTGAACCGCCCGTGCATCTCCAGCATCAGCTCGGCGTCCGGCCCGATCGCGTCCCGCACCGCCTCGATCAGGGAGACCGCGTACCGCGTCTGCTCCGCGTCCAGCTCGAAGTGCCCGGTGCCGAACGGGTCGATCTTAAGCGCCCGGTAACCCCGCTCCACCACTCCCTGCGCGGCCTTGTGGTACGCCTCGGGGGTGCGCTCGGTCGTGTACCAGCCGTTGGCGTACGCCTTGACCCGGTCCGTCACCTTGCCGCCGAGCAGCTGCCAGACCGGCACGCCCAGGGCCTTGCCCTTGATGTCCCAGCAGGCCATCTCGACGACCGCGATCCCCGACATGACGATCTCACCGGCCCGGCCGTAGTCGCCGAACTTCATCCGGCGGACGAGGTCCTCGACCGCGAAGGGGTCGGAGCCGGCGATGTGGTTGGCCTCGGCCTCCCGGAGGTAGCCGATCAGCGCGTCCGTGTGGCCCAGCATGCGGGTCTCGCCGACGCCGGTCAGGCCTTCGTCGGTGTGGACGAGCACATAGGTCAGATTGCGCCAGGGTGTCCCGACGACATGAGTGCTGATTCCGGTGATGCGCACGGCAGTTGCCCCTCGAGTCTGTTCGGTATTTCGTCACACGTTCGAAATCTTGGCGTGACCGTAATCAGCTACCCGGAGAGTGTCAATGGGTGGCGCACGGCCGTTGCCCGGCGAAGTGTGCTGCGGTTAGCCTGTGTTCGTCATACCGGTCATGCGCCGGAGTTTCGAACGATGAGGTGGGTGGCCGGTATGGGTCGTCTTGTCCCCGCGGTGACCAGGGCGCTCGACATCCTGGAGCTCTTCCTGGACGGCGACGGAACGCTCTCCGCGCCCGAGGTCACGCGCAAGCTCCAGCTGCCCCGCACCACCGTGCACGAGCTGCTCACCACCCTCGCCGCCCGCTCCTACCTGGTGCCCGCACCCGACCAGCCCGGCCGGTACCGCCTCGGGGTGCGCACCTACCAGCTCGGCAGCCGGTACGCCGAACAGCTCGACCTCGCCGCCGAGGGCCGGCGCGTCGCCGGCGACGTCGCCGAGACCTGCGACGAGACCGTCCATGTCGCGATCCTGGAGGACACGGACGTCATCTACATCGCCAAGGTCGACTCCACGCACGCCGTCCGCATGGTCTCCGCCGCCGGGCGCAGGCTCCCCGCCCACTGCACCTCCGTCGGCAAGATGCTCCTCGCCTCCCTCCCCACCGACGAGCTGGACCGCCGCATCGCCGGCCGCGAACTGGTCGCCATGACGCCCAACAGCCTCACCGACCCCGACGAGCTGCGCGCCGCGCTCGCCGCCATCCGCGAGCGCGGCATCGCCACCGAACACCGGGAGTCCAACCCGGACGTCAGCTGCGTCGCCGCCCCCGTACGCGACAGCGCGGGCCGGGTCGTGGCCGCCCTGTCCATCTCCGTCCCCATGATCCGGTGGAGCGAGCAGCGCGAAGCCGAACTCGCCGAACTCGCCGCCAAGGGCGCCCACGACCTCTCCGTCAGCCTCGGCCACCGCGGCGGCGCCCGGTGAACCCCGCGCACCGCCTCGACGTCGCCGTGCGGGAGCGCGCCGAGCTGGGGGAGGGTCCCACCTGGGACGCGGCGCGGGGACGGCTCGTCTGGGTGGACATCCTCGGCTCGCGCGTCCACACCTACGAACCGGGCAGCGGCCAGCGCACGGTCATGCTCACCGCGCAGCACGTCGGTGCCGCCAAGCCGCGCGCGGGTGGCGGACTCGTCGTCAACCTCCGGGACGGCGTCGGACTGTACGACGAGGGGGGCGCGTTCCGCTGGCTCGTGCGCGAACCGGTGGCCGGACGGCGCGGCAACGACGCGGCCGTCGCACCCGACGGGGCGCTGTGGGCGGGCACCATGCGCTACGACGAGGCGAGCGGCGGCGGCACCCTCTCCCGTATCGCCCCCGACGGCACCGTCACGCCCGTCTTCCCGGAGGTGTCGGTCTCCAACGGCACCGGCTGGAGCCCGGACGGCACCCTCATGTACTACATCGACTCCCCGACCCGCCGGATCGACGTCTGCCGCGTCGACGGCGCCGGGGTTCCGCAGCGAGCGCCGCTGGTCACGGTGGAGCGCGGCGCCGGCTTCCCGGACGGGCTGACCGTCGACGCCGACGGCTGTGTGTGGGTCGCCCTCTGGGACGGCGGGGAGGTCCGCCGCTACACGCCGGACGGCACGCTCGACAAGCGCGTCACGCTGCCCGTACGCCGCCCCACCGCCTGCGCCTTCGGTGGCCCCCGACTGCGCGACCTCTACATCACGACCGCCCGCACCGGTCTGACCCGGCCCCACCCCCTGTCCGGGTCGCTGCTGGTCCTGCCGGAGGCGGGGGCGGGCCTGCCGGGCACGCCCTTCGGGGGCTGACGGGCATGGGGCCGCGCACCGCCCAAGACCCCGCGGCGGAGTTCCACGAGTTCTTCGAGCTGCACTACGCCGAACTGGCCCGCCTCGCCCACCTGCTGACCGGCGAGGCCGACGCCGCCGACGACCTCGCCGCCGACGCGCTGCTCGCCCTCTGGCACCGCTGGGACCGGGTCCGCGCCGCCGACCACCCCGCCGCCTACGCGCGCGGCGTCGTCGCCAACCTGGCCCGCAGCCGCATCCGCAGCGCCGTCCGCGAGCGCCGCCGCATCGCCCTGTTCTGGTCGCAGCGCGGCGAACACACCGACGAACCCGACGTACCCGCCGTCGTCGACGTCCAGGGCGCCCTGCGCCGGCTGCCGTTCCGCAAACGCGCCTGCGTCGTCCTGCGTCACGCCTTCGACCTCTCCGAACGGGACACCGCCCTCACCCTGGGCATCTCGGTCGGTACGGTGAAGAGCCAGACGTCCAGGGCCATGGCCCAGCTGGAGCAGATGCTCGGCAGCCGCGCGGCGTCGCACCTGGTGGGAGGGAGGGAACAGTGGACGAGCTGAAGCACCGCCTGCGTCAGGCGGCCCACGCCCACCAGCCCGACCGCGCCCGCATCCTCGCGCGGGTCGAACGCGGCATGGCCGCCGCCGCTCCCGCCGCCGCGTACCGCCCGGCCGCGGGCCGGCCCTGGCCGCGGGTCGCGGGTGCCCTCACCGCGGTCGCCGCCGTTCTGCTCATCGGCGGCCACATGACCGCCGCGATGCTCCACGACCACGCCCCGGCGCGTACGGTGAGCACCCCCTCGGCCGCCGAGCGCCTGCGCGCGGACGGCGTCGTCGACCCCCACTCCAACCGCTTCTGGGCGCAGAACAACCTCACCCTGCGCAACAACCGCCCGCTCACCTCCCTCACCGTCGCCCTCCGGATCGTCCGCACCGCGGGCGTGGCGAGCACCGGGCACTGGCGCACCCTGCCCGAAGCGGACTTCACCGTCTCGGTGCGCCAGGAGAACGGCCGCCTCGTCTACACCTGGACGCTCAGGCCCGGCCGCACCGTCCCGCCCGGCCGGCACGTCTTCGCCGCCCAGTACAACCACGCCGAGGGCGGACGCGACGCCCACGGCGACCGCTACACCGTCACGGCCACGACCAGGGACGGCCGGGAGGCCACCGTACGCGGGGACTTCGTCCCGTAGCCGCGCCGGGACCGGCCCGGACACCTCCCTCGCGGGCGTCGACACCAAACTGCGGGGACACCGCGCCCCTGCGCGACAACCGCGTCCACGGTGACAGCACCCGGAGGATCAAGCCGTGCGTGCGCCGCACCGGCAACAACACGGGTGCCGAGCCCGTCCAGACGAGCAGCGGCCCCGACGGAACGTACTGCCGCTGCACGGCATCGGACATCACCCACCAGTAGCCGCACCCCCGACCGGCCGCCGGGCGGACCCCCTCCGCCCCGGCGGCCGTCTGCGTTTCCGAGGCAGGAGTGCGGAATTCCTTGTTCCAGAATTTCCCTGTGATCCGAATCACGAGAAGAGGTGGAACGTGTGAATGCGTTTCACCGTCTTACGGGAAACATAATTCGCGCATTTTGACGTAGTTGTACCTTCCTGGTAATTTCTTCGACAATGCGCCCGGGGGTGTGCACAATGAATGCGCAGGGGGGTGCGGTGGCGTCGTGCCGGACTGGGAACGTGTTCGCGCGGACGCGCGCATCACCCTGCTGACCTGCTGTTCAGTGCCCGGTGCGGTCGACTCGTAGGCATCGTGAAGCGCGATGACAGCCGCCGACGGAAAGTAATGGATTTTCCCGTGGCGCATGTCGTCCGCCGTTTTCCGGTGCTTCTGCAAGCAGGGGGGAATTCATTATGTCGGGACCGTCGCGCCGCGCGATACTGGGATTGGCCGGAGCCGGAGCGATCGGCGTCGCCGCCCATGCCTGCGTGAACCGGCCACTGCCCGGGGCGCCGGCCCTCACCGGGCCCGACGCGGCGCCCGCCACGGCAGCACCGAAGGCCTCGTCTCCCTCCCGCTCCATGGCGGAGGAGAACCGGCACGTGAGCGTGGAGGACAGGCGCGTCGGCGCCAGCCGTCCCCGGTGGTCCGGCGACCGGGCCGGCCACATCCAGGGATACGCCTCCGCCACATCCGTCGGCCACGGAGAAGTCATCGACTTCCACGT
Source organism: Streptomyces sp. NPDC006368 (assembly GCF_040612535.1). Lineage (NCBI taxonomy): Bacteria > Bacillati > Actinomycetota > Actinomycetes > Kitasatosporales > Streptomycetaceae > Streptomyces > Streptomyces sp. NPDC006368. The sequence goes on along the minus strand of NZ_JBEXQK010000030.1, from coordinate 17,730 downwards.
CTCCGTGCACAGGCCGCAGGGCTACCGGATCGAGATCTTCCGCATCGGGTACTACGGCGGCCACGGCGCCCGGCTCCGCGCCGTCAGCGAACGCCTCCAGGGCAGAACACGCGCGATACCCACCGCACATCCCACGACCGGCCTCATCGCCTGCCGCTGGCCGGTCTCCTGGAGTCTGCGCATCCCCTCCGACTGGATGTCCGGCCTCTACCTGGCCGTCCTCACCTCCGACGAGGGCTACAGCAGCAGGGTCCCGTTCGTGGTGCGTGAGCCGCAGCGCCCCTCCGACATCCTGTGCGTGCTGCCCTTCACCACCTACCAGGCGTACAACATGTGGCCCAAGGACGGGCGAACGGGCAAGAACCTCTACCGGGGATACGCGGCACGGAACAAGATCGGCGGCGCCGACGAGCGGGCGTACAAGGTCTCCTTCGACCGGCCCTACACCAAGGCCGGCTCCCCCAACTGGCTGGAACTGGACACGAGTTTCATCCGCTGGGCCGAGCAGGCCGGCCGGGACGTGACCTACGCGAGCAGCCTCGACCTCGAACAAGGCACCGTCGACACGACCAGGTACCGGGCGATCTTCTTCCCCGGCCATGACGAGTACTGGTCCAAACCGATGCTCGACTCCGCGCACAAGGCCGTCGCCGCCGGGACGCACCTCGCCTTCCTCGCGTCGAACAACGTCTACTTCCACGTCCGCATGGAGCCGTCCGCCGCCGGCCGCGACAACCGGGTCATGGCCTGCTACAAGTCCGCGCCCGACCCGGCACCCGACGCCTCCGGCCGCACCGCCCGCTGGCGCGAACTCGGCCCCGACCGCCGACAGGCCGAACAGTCCCTGCTCGGCATCCAGTTCAACGGCATCGTGGCCGCCCCCGCCCCGCTGGTCGTCAAGGAGGCCGACCACTGGCTCTGGGCCGGCACCGGGCTGCGCGACGGCGACACCCTGCCGGGCATGGTCGGGGTCGAGGCCGACAGCTACGACCCCACGGCCCCCAGCCCGCCCGGCGCCCGGCGCACCCTGCTGGCCGAGTCGCCGTACGTGGACAACCGCCCCGGACTGCTCCTCCCGCCCCTTCAGCACACCGCGCTCACCGAGTACCCGAACGGCGCCATGGTGTTCGTCGCGGGCACCTTCCACTGGGCGCTGGCCCTGGCGGACAAGGACTACCTGAACCGGCATGTGCAGAAGGCGACCGCCAACCTCGTCGACCGGATGCTGCGGCGCTAGAGGTATTGCCCTGTGAGGTCGGGAAGCGGCCCCGGGCAGCCCGCCACGGTCCACCGGCCCGGGGGAGACAATGACCGGATGATCCACGGCTACCGCGTCCTCGGCGCCACCCAGGCCCTCCGCCCCGACGGCACCGAGGCCCCGCTCGGGGGGCCCCGGCTGCGGGCGCTCCTCACCGCGCTCGCGGCCGCCGCCGGGCGGACCGTCCCCGTCACCGAGCTCACCGCGCAGCTGTGGCCGGGGCCCCCGGCCGGCGACCCGCCGGCCGACGGAACGGCGGCTCTGCAAGCCCTCGTCGGGCGGCTGCGCCGGACGCTCGGCCGGGACGCCGTCGTCTCCGCACCCGGTGGGTACCGGCTCGCCGCCCGCCCCGAGGACATCGACCTGTTCCGGTTCGAGCGGCTCGCCTCCGAAGGCACCGCCGCGCTCGCCGCCGGGGACCCGGCCACCGCGGCGCGCCTGCTCGACGAGGCGCTCGGCCTGTGGCGCGGGCCCGCGCTGGCCGACCTGCCCGCCCGCGACGTCGACCCCCTCGCCATACGGGCCGAGCTGCGGCACACCGAGGCGCGTCACGCCCGCCTCGCCGCCGTAGTCGCCCTCGGCCGCCCGCAGGACGCCCTGTCCGGGCTCGCCGCACTGGCCGCGGACCGCCCCCTGGACGAACCCCTGGCCGCCCTGCGGATCCGGGCGCTGCGCGCCGCCGGACGCCCGGCCGAGGCCCTCCAGGCCTACGAGGAGGCGCGGGCAGGCCTCGCCGAGCGGCTCGGCACGGACCCCGGCCCGGAGCTGCGCGCCCTCCACGCCGAGCTGCTGGCCGGCGCCGAGGAACCGGCGCGCGGGCCCGGGCGGGCCGCACCGGGCAATCTGCGGGCGCGTCTCACCTCCTTCGTCGGCCGTGACACCGAACTGGCCTCCCTCGCCGGCGACCTGCGCCGGCACCGGCTCGTCACCCTGCTCGGGGCGGGCGGCGTTGGCAAGACCCGCCTCGCGCTGGAGGCCGCCGACGAGGTGAGGGACCAGTGGCCCGACGGCGTATGGGTCACCGAACTCGCCGCCGTACGCGACGAGGACGGCGTACCCGAGACCGCACTGACCGCACTCGGGGCGCGCGCCCCGCTCCGGTGGACGGCCGACGCGGCGGCCCGTGACCCGCTCGCCCACCTCGTCGAACACTGCGGCCGGCGCCGGCTCCTCCTCGTCCTCGACAACTGCGAGCACGTCATCGGCGCCGCCGCCCGCCTCGCCGACACCGTCCTCACCGCCTGTCCCGGTGTCACCGTGCTCGCCACCAGCCGCGAACCGCTCGGCGTGCCCGGCGAGGTCGTACGCCCGGTCGAACCGCTGCCCCAGGACGCGGCGCTGCGGCTGCTCGCCCAGCGCGGCGCGTCCGCCCACCCCGGCTTCGACGTGGCGGACGACCCCGAGGCGTGCGCCGAGATGTGCCGCCGCCTCGACGGACTGCCCCTGGCCATCGAGCTGGCCGCCGCCCGGCTCCGCGCCCTCACCCCCCGCCAGATCGCCGACCGCCTCGATGACCGTTTCCGCCTCCTCACCAGCGGCAGCCGCACCGCGCTGCCCCGCCAGCAGACCCTCCGCGCCGTCGTCGACTGGTCCTGGGACCTCCTCGACGAGACCGAGCGGGCGGTGCTGCGGCGCCTCGCCGTCTTCTCCGGCGGCTGCACCCTCGCGCAGGCCGAGCAGGTCTGCGCCGAACCGGACACCCTCGAACGCCTGACCTCACTGGTCGACAAATCCCTCGTCGTCGCCGCCCCCTCGGCCACCGGCGCCATGCGGTACCGGCTCCTGGAGACCGTCGCCGACTACGCCGCCGGCCGGCTCGCCGAGGCCGGCGAACAGGAGGCCACCGCCCGCCGCCACCTCGTCGCCCACCGCGAGCTGGCCCGCGCCGGCGATCACGAGCTGCGCGGCCCCCGCCAGACCGCGTGGCTGCGCACTCTTGAGACCGAGCTCGACAACGTGCACGCCGCCCTGCGCACCGCCGTCGAGCTCGGCGAGGAACAGGAGGGGATGTGCCTGGCCCTGTCCATGAACTGGTTCTGGCAACTGCGCGGCCACCACACGGACGCCGCCACCTGGTCGGCGGCGGTCGCCGCGCTCGGCCCCGACCCGTTCCGGCCACCACCGGGACAGGACCCGCGCCCCGCCGTGCCGATGACCGGGCGGTGCACCGACACGCCACCGCCGTGGGACGACGAAACACTGTGGGAGGCCCGGCGCGGCGTGCGGCTCCTCGCCTTCGCCGGCGACGGCAGCCAGGGAACGGCCGCGCTGGAGAAACCCGAGAACCGCGCCTACCTGCGGGCCATCGCCGACGCCTACCGCCCCGGCATGCCGCAGAACAGCCGCCAACCCGGCGCCATGTGGTTCTTCGTCCGCATGCTGCTGGGGGAGTTCCACGGCCTCGCCGACACCATGGAGGCCACCGTGGCCTGCTGCCGGGCCCACGGCGACGACGTGGACCTCGGCTTCGCCCTGCTCATGCGGACCAAGCTGCTGCGGACCGACGAAGCCGACGCCGGCGAGGCGCTCGCCCTGTTCCGGGCGGCCGGGGACCGGTGGGGCATCGCCGAATCGCTCTGCGCGCGCGGCGAGGCCCACGAACGGGCCGGCCGGTACGCCGAGGCGGCCGAGGACTTCGAACGGGCGCTGGCGAGCGCCCGGCGGATCGGCGCACACAGCCAGGCCACGATCTTCAGGGCCCGCCTGGCGTCCGTACGGTTCCGCAGCGCCACCGGCGAGGAACAGCGCGAGGGTGCCGAACGCATGCTGGTGGACGCCGCGCGGGACGCGGCGGAGTTCAACGTCGAGGCCGTCAGCACCGCCTGGCTGCTCCTCGTCCAGCACTACGGCCGCACCGGCCGCACCGGCCTCGCCCGGCACCGACTGGAGCTCATCGAGCGCGGGCTCCCGCCGGACACGGCGGAGATGTTCACCGGGATGCTCCTGGGCCTGCACGCCTGGCTGGACTGCCTCGACGGCGACGAGGCACGCGCCAGGGAACGCCTCGCGGACGCCGTGCGCCGACTGGAGACCCTGGCGTACCTGGTCGCCCCGCACATGATCCTCAGCCAGTTCCCCACCGCCGCGTGGGCCATGGCCCACGGGGGCGACCCGCACGACGGCGCACGGCTCCTCGGCACGTACGACCGGCACGTCGGCGGACCGGCGGGCTCGGGCTTCCGTCAACTGCCGGTGGACGCCGAGGCCGAGGTCAGGGACCGCGCCGAGAGGGAGCTGCGCGCCGTCCTCGACGACGCCTCCTACGCCCGCGCCCACGCCGAAGGCGGCGCCCTCACCGTGAGGGAGGCCGCCGCCCTCGTACGCTGACGCGAACGCTCCCTACCGGGGCGGAGCCGTCGCGCAGGCCCGGCCGTTCAGCCGGAAGACCCGCGGGTCGTGCGCCGGTCCACCGGACTGCCCGTTGAAGCCGAAGCGCACGGTGGCACCGGGCTCCAGGCGGGCGTTCCAGCTCAGCGCCCCGGCCGTGACGTACGGGCCGCTCTGGGTGACGGAGGCGCTCCACGGGCCGGTCACGCGCTGCGTGTCGCCGAACGTCCACGTCAGCTGCCACGGGTCGAAGGCCCGGCTGCCGGTGTTCTTCACCGCGACCTGGCTGCTGAAGCCGCCGTCCCACCGAGTGGAGGTGTAGCTCACCTCACAGACCGTCTCGCGGTCCGCGCCGCCGCCCAGGTCGTCCACGTAGGCGGCGACCCAGGCGAGCGGAGCGTTCCAGTTGATGGTGATCTCGTTGGTCGACCACGACTCGATGTGGTCGATGTAGCACATCGCGGGGGCGCAGCCCTTCAGCTTGTCCTGCGCCACCGGGTCCTGGATGGCGTCGTTCGGGCCGCCGGCCAGCGAGCCCGGCGCGGGGTTGGGCAGCGAGGGGTCGAGCTGGTGGGCCCAGAACCGGTGGTGCTGGTTGCGCGAATCCCGCTCGCCGTATCCGGTGACGTACGACTGGTTCAGCGGGTTGCGGCCCAGCAGGTAGTCGAACCCGCGCAGCACGGCGTCGCGGTAGACCGTCCTGCCGGTCAGATCGTGGGCCGTGCCCAGGACCACCATGTTGTTGGCGACCTGACTGTTCGAGCCCCACACGTAGTGGCCGTCGGGCGGGGCGTAGGGAAGGCCGTACGAGGTCCTGGCGGAGTCGGCCGCGTAGCCGTCCGCCGCCCGCGTGACCATGCTCCGCACCGTCCTGAGCTGGTCGGCGGTCAGCTTGCCGGGCACGGTCGCCAGGTCGAGCGCGCCCAGACCCGCCACCGACCCCCACGACATGCCACCGCGCGGGAAGACCGCGTCGGTGTCGCCGTGCAGCGGGGAGCGCAGCACCTCCTGGCGGTAGACGTCCTGCCCGGTGGTGAGGAACAGCTCGGCCGCCGCCCAGTAGAACTCGTCGCGCACGTCGTCGTCGGGGTACGCGCCGCCGCCCGTGCCGTCGTCCGGATCGGCCAGGACGTCCGGGTGGGCCTTGGCCGCGTTCCACGCGGTCACCGCCGCGGTACGGCACCGGGCCGCGAACGCCGCGTCGTAGGGCGCGAAGAGGCGGGCGCACTGCGCGGCGGTGGCGGCCACGTTGAGGGTGGCCGCGGTGGACGGCGGGTGCAGCTCACGGGGTTGCGGGTCGGTGTGCGGGGGAGTCGGCAGGCCGGTCCACGCCTTGTCGTGGAGCTTGTGGTGCACCATGCCGGCCAGCGGTTCGCCCTGCGGCACCTGCATCCGCATCAGGAAGTCGAGCTCCCAGCGGGCCTCGTCGAGGATGTCGGGAAGCGCGTTGCCGTGCTCGGGAAGCCGCAGCGCCCCGTCCCCGAGGGGAGCGGCGTCCGCGTGCTCCTCGGTCAGCGTCCGCTCGAACAGGGACATCAACTGGGCGACGGAGATGCCTCCGTTGACGACGTACTTCCCGTGGTCACCGGCGTCGTACCAGCCACCGGCCGCGTCGAGGCGGTAGTCGCACACGCCCGGTTGGCACGGCACGTCGTTGTCGCCCTGATTGGGGCTCACGTTGATGTGGCCGGCGGGGCGGGCGTACCGCTCACCGACGATGTCCGCGTCGATCTCGATGCCGCTGCGGTTGTGGTAGAAGTACGCGAGCGCGTCGGTGCGCAGGTCCGAGTAGAGGTCGTCGCCAATCTCGAACGGCTCGCTCCGCCACTCCCCGACCGTGACGGTGTACCCCTCGCCGGGGGTCGTCACCGTGCTGAAGTCGAAGGTGTGGACGGGCTGCCGCGAGGTGGGGTCCACCCCGGCCGGGGTCGTCGTGCCACCGGCCCGCCGCGTCCCGTCGGCCGCGTGCAGCGTCCACGTCAGCGGCGCGGTCGCCTCGGTCACCACGGTGCCGTTCTTGGGGCCCTGGGTGAGGTAACCGACCTGGTTGACCCGGACCGGCGAGCCCGTGTCCGGCTCGTACGGGGGCGGTGCGGCGCCGCCGCGCAGGGAGACGTCGTCGAGGCAGAAGGTGAACGCCTCCTCGCTGCCACCGATCTGGAAGGCGAGCTGGGCGGCGTCGTGGTCGGCCGCCGCCGTGAACGCGTGCGTGACGCGCTCACCACTCGCGTCGATCCGCTGCGCCACGGACAACTCGGTCGTCCAGGGCTCCGTCGCCATCTGCACGTTCGTGCGGATCGTGACCGGCACGGTGGACGTCGCCGTGTAGCTGAGCGTGTATCCCTCACCGGCGGTGAGGGACAGGCCGTTCTGCCCGACGATGGCGTCCCACGGGTTGGCGGTGCCCGCCGGGACATCGGCGCACAGGCGTCCGTCCACGGCGGCGCCCGAGAGGTTGGCGGTCCACCACCAGGGGGCGGTACCGGAGGCGAAGTCGCCGTTGACGATGAGTTCCGGTGCCTCGTCGGCCGGGGCGGCGGCGGTGGCCTGGACGGGAGCGACCAGTGCCCCGGCCAGGAGGACGGCGAGGGCCGTGGCGCCGCGTCGTGCGCGTCTGTGCGGTTGGGGAAGGGACACGCTTCATTCCTCGGGGAGTAGGGGGAGTGAGGTACGAGGTGGGAAATGGGAGCGCTCCCAATGTCGGGGTCGGACGGTTCATCGTCAAGACGTTCGACAAGGATCCCCGGCCGTCGCGCGACCGGGCCGCGATCGCCCGGTGTAGGGGATGCGATCGGGGTACCCGGCGACGACAATGACTCCAGGACGAACAAGGAGGCGGCATGAACGCTGAGCCCGATTCGACCTCCCGGCGGGAACGCGTCACGCCGGACCGCCTGCTGCACAGCGGCGCCGAAAGTGACGACTACACCGCCGAAGACCTGGTGCTCGCCTCGGGACGCGACGTGAATCCCAAGAACCTGGCCTGGGCCGAGCGCCGACTGGCGGAGAAGGGCAAGGCCGCCCTCGACGAGCTGCTCCCCTGACCGACCCGACTTCCACCACGGGCCGCGCGACCGCCTCCCGCCCCGGGAACCGACCGCGCGGCCCGCTCTCATGCGCCGCGCCGAGGACTCCGGCGCCCCCGGGAGCCGGCGTCCCCGGCGCGCATCCAAGGGGGATCATGCCGAGGGTGCGCTGCGCTACCGGCTCTCGGCGACGGAACCGCTCCCGCCGCCGCGGCCGGCCCGTGTCCAGCCCACACGGCCGGGGACGGCCCACCCACCAGGCGTGGTTGGCTCCCGTGTCACTCGGCTCCGTACGGCTGTGACGGGCCCAGCCCGTTCAGCGCGGGTGTGACGGACCGGGCCGAGCCCGTTCAGCGCGGGTGACGGACCGGGCCTGGCTCCGCGCGGGTGTGACGGACCGGGCCGAGCCCGGCTCCGCGCGGGTGTGACGGACCGGGCCTGGCTCCGCGAGCGTGACCGGCCGGCTCCGCGACGTCCCCCGGCGCCGGGCGTCACGCCCCGGTGGGCGGGCGGCGGAGCGTATCTCCGCCTTCCCGCCCCGGATCGTGGGCACCGCGCCCCGGCTCGGACGGCGCACCCCGGCCCGCGGGGGCGCCGTCCGCTCACCCCTCCGTCAGGGGGCGCCGCAGTGACGTGCGGCCCGCGTCCCAGGCCGACACGACCTGGTCCGCCCAGCGGTCGTCCAGCCATACCGTCGCCCGGATCCCGAAGGACACGTCCGCCGCCAGTTCCGGCTCCCTGGAAAGCAGGTCACCGAGGACGTACCGGCGCATCACCTGTTCGTGGACCGCGTCCGCCTCGATGTGCTCGGTGAAGAACCGGACGCACCGCTCCTCGGCGCCGAGCCGCTCCAGCGCCTTCGCCATCCGCCGGGCGCCCGGCGGCGAGGTGATCTCCAGCACCGCGAAGTTCCCCGCCGCCGCGCCCCGCAGGGCACGGTGCAGTCCGAACAGCGACATCACGTTCACCGTGGCCAGGGTGCTCGCGGGCGCCAGGTCGAGGTAGCGCCCGTACGAGGAGTCCAGGCCCGCCCCGTCCATGAGATCCGCGAACAGCCGCGCGTGCACCCGCTCGCCGTGACCGCCGCCGAACTCGTCGAACGCCACGGCCACCAGCGACGCCTTCGCCTGCCCCTCCAGCCGCGGGATCAGCCACGCCTGTGGATCGGACTCCTTGAGCTGGTAGAGCGACCGGTGGACCAGGTACTCCCGCATCAGGTCCCAGTCGCCCTCGTCCATCAGCCGGTGCGACACGCCGTGCCCGTCCACCGGCTCCACCAGCAGCGGCTCCAGGGCCGCGTCCACGTCGGCGTCCGCCGGTACCGCCTCGCGCAGCGCCGCCAGGAACGCCTCCTCCATGGGGCGGCGCAGCCCCAGCAGCGCCGGGTCCCACTCCCGCTCGTCGGCGACGCCCTCCAGCGCGCGGTAGTGCGGTTCGTACGAGAGGTACAGCGCGAGCTGGAGGTCCTCACCGAGCGGGTCGGCGCCCGCCACGGTGACCTCCGGCGCCGTCACCGCGCCCAGCAGTACGTCGCGCACGGCGGCCGACAGCGGGCCGCGCGCCTCCGGCAGGGGGGCCGGTGCCATCAGTTGTCCTCCTCCAGTTCGGCCTGCTCCAGCGGGCGCAGGGCCGGCCCCTGCACCACCTTCCCGTCGACGTCGAAACGCGAGCCGTGGCACGGGCACTCCCAGGCGCGCTCCTCGTCGTTGAAGTGCACGATGCACCCCAGGTGCGTACAGCGGGCGGACACCGCGTGCAGTGCCCCCGCCGCGTCCCGGTGCACCGCGAGCCGCCGCCCTCCGATCCGTACCACCGCGCCGCCGCCCGGCTGGATGTCGGCCGTCGAGTCGGCGTGCGCGCCCGGCAGCCGGTCGCCGATGAAGTGCTTGCCCACCTGCGCCTGGAGCCGCAGCATCGCGGGCGCCTCACGCACCGGGTGCAGCCGCACCGGGTCGTACAGGCTCGTCCAGGCGGGTTCACGACCCCGGATGCGCGCCGCAAGCAGCTCGCCCGCCATGATCCCGTTGCTCATGCCCCAGCCGGCGAACCCGGCGGCCACGTACGCGTGCCGGGAGCCCGCGTGCAGCCGCCCCACGTACGGGACCCGGTCGGTCGAGGAATTGTCCTGCGTAGCCCACCGGTGCGTGAGCTCCACGTCCGGGAACCGCTCCCGCGCCCACGAGGCGAGCTTCTCGAACCGCTTGCCGACCTCGCCCTCGCCCTCCTTCCCCGGGGTGAACTGCTCGCCGGTGACGATCAGCATCCGGCGCCCCTCGCCGTACGGGGCCGTCCGCACCGAACGCGTACCGCCCTCGGGCGTCAGGAACATGCCCCCGGGGTCCCGCTCGGCCGGGATCGGCCCGGCGACCACCAGCTCCCGCTTGGGTTCCAGCCGGGTGAACAGCAGCGACCGGTCGAAGACCGGGTAGTGCGTGGCCACGACGACGTCACGGGCCCTGACCGTGTGTCCGCCGCTGGTGGCCAGCTCGCACGGCGAGCCTTCCTGGAGCCGCGTCACCCGGGTCCGTTCGAAGATCCGCCCGCCCAGCCTCTCCAGGTCGGCGGCCAGCGCCAGCAGGTACTTGCGCGGATGGAACTGCGCCTGGTTCTCCACCTTGACCGCGCCCGCCACCGGGAACGGCAGCGGCACCTCGGTCTCGTACGAGGCGGCCAACCCCGCCGCCCGTGCCGCGTCGGCCTCCGCGCGCATCTTGTCCGCCATGGCCGGATCCTCGGTGTACGTGTACGCCGGCAGCCGCTCCAGGTCGCAGTCGATGCCCAGCTCCTCGGACACCTCCGCCACACGGTCCACGGCGATCTGCTGCGAGTGCGCGTACAGCCGGGCGCCGCGCGCCCCGTGCACGGACTGGATCTCCGCATAGGCCATGCCGTGCAGCGCCGACAGCTTCGCCGTCGTGTGCCCGGTCACCCCGGACGCGATCCGGTCCGCCTCCAGCAGCACCACCGGATGCCCCGCGCGCGCCACCTCCCACGCCGTGCAGAGCCCCGCGATGCCGCCTCCCACCACGGCCACCTCGGTCTCCACGGACTCGTCCAGAGCGGGGCGCGCGGGCCCCGGCGCGTACTCCATCCACAGGGAGCCGAGACCGGAACCGGAACCGGGGACGTACGTCATCGCTCACTCCTCACACAAGATCACTCCGTTTCACCGGAGACCACCGAGGTACCCGTTACACATGCAGCTACTCAGACCGCGCGGCGTGTACGCGCCCCAGGAGGACACGGAACTGCTCGCGCGGGCCCTCCGCAGCGAATTGCGTACCCTGCATCTCCCGCACCACGCCGAAGTGCTCGACGTGGGAACCGGAACCGGTGCGCTGGCGCTGCTGGCGGCCGAGTGGCCGACGGCGCGGGTGACCGCGGTGGACATCTCCTGGCGGGCCGTGCTCGCCGCGCGGTACAACGCCTGGCGCCTCGGATTGCCCGTGCGGGTCTTCCACGGAGACCTGACCGGGCCCGTCGCCGACCGGCGCTTTGACCTGATCCTGTCCAACCCTCCCTATGTCCGCTCGCCCCGCGGTGACGACGGCGCGGACAGCCACACGTGGCACGCGGGGGCCGACGGGCGTGTCGTCCTCGACCGGCTGTGCGCCGAGGCGCCGAAACTGCTGCGCGAGGGGGGAGTCCTCCTCCTGGTGCAGTCCGTGCTGTCCGGCGTCGCCCCGACGCTGGAGCAGCTCACCGACAACGGGCTGAGCGCGCGGGTGGCGCTCCGCACCATGATCCCCTTCGGACCCGTGATGGAACGGCACGCGCCGTGGCTGGAGCGGCACGGAGTGATACGACCCGGACAACGGAAGGAAGAGCTGGTGGTGATCCGTGCCCAGCGAAGCTGAACTCCCACGTGAGCAGGGGTGCGAACCCGTACGCCTCGTCATCGACCCCGAAGGTCCCATGCTGGTCGAAGGACCGGTCGAGATCGAGCTGCCGGACGGTGGCACCGCATCCTCCGACCGCTTCCTGGTCGCCGTCTGCACCTGTCGGCGCAGCCGCCGCTACCCGTGGTGCGACACGAGTCACCGGCGCAGGACGCGTGAGTGAACCGCGCGCGTGGAGGAGCGACCACGCGAGGGAACACGGAACGCGAAGGAACGCCTTCCGGAGATCGAACGGCTGCGGGAACGCGCGGCCCGCCGCGTGAATGAAACGCCCAGGACTGCGCACTCGTACGCCATGACGCACATGAACCCGGACCCCGATCCGGACCGGACCCCCGGCCTCGACGCCGGCGGCGGTGTTCCGCCCGGCGAGACACCCCCCGCGGAGTCGAGCATGTCCGGGGCCCTCCCGAGGGAGACGCACAACCCGCCGACCGGCTGGGCGAAGGCCCCGCTGGCCATCATCCTGCTCATCGTCGTGCTCGTGGCGGCGCTGTTCGGCGCGATGGCGCTGATGATCGTACTGTGAGGCGGGAGGAAACCGGCACATGACCACCGCACGTCAGCTGATGACCAGGGGCGTCGACTGCGTCGGCGAGGGCGACACGCTGCTGCAGGCCGCCGAGATGATGAGGCAACTCGGCGTCGGCGCCATGCCGATCTGCGGCCATGACGACCGGCTGAAGGGCATGCTGACGGACCGCGACATCGTCGTGAAGGCCCTCGGGGCGGGCAAGGACCCGGCCTCCACCACGGCGGGCGACCTCGCCCAGGGCGAGGTGGTGTACGTGGACGCCGACGACGACGCGCAGCTGGTGCTGCGCAGGATGTCCGCGCACAAGGTGCGCCGGCTGCCGGTGATCGAGGACCACCGGCTGGTGGGCATGATCGCCCAGGCGGACGTCGCCCGCGCCCTCCCGCACCCCCAGGTCGGTGACCTCCTCACGGCCCTCTCCACCGACTGACCCCTTGGCCCGTCCCGCCGGCCGGGCAGGCGCCCACGTCACGCCGAATCCCGCCCCGACCGGCGCCCGCTGCCGTCTCCGGCGGTACCGTCGAACCGTGCGCACAACCACGAGCGACAGCGGCGGCGCGGACCCCGGGCTCTTCGGACCCGACTCGGTGACCTGGCAGGTGCACAGCGACCCCATGATGTGGATCGCCGGCGTCCGCGCCCTCCAGCTCCAGGCCCTCCATCCCCGCGCCGTGCGCGGCGTGATGATCAACAGCACGTTCATGGACGACGCGTGGGGCCGGCTGATGCGCACCGCCGGCTTCGTCGGCACCGTCACATACGGCACCACCGAAGCCGCCGAGCAGGCCGGCGCCCGCGTCCGCAGGATCCACCGGCTGCTCGGCGTCGACGACCCCGAGCTCCTGCTGTGGGTGCACTGCGCCGAGATCGACTCGTACCTCCAGGTTGCACGCCGTTCGGGCATCCCCGTCAGCGACGCCCAGGCCGACCGGTACGTCGCCGAACACCGCGAAGGCGCCCGCCTCGTGGGCCTCGACCCCGCCCGCGTGCCCGGCTCCACCGATCAGCTCGCCGCCTACTTCGAGGGCATCCGACCGGACCTCACCGCCGGCGACGACGCCCGCGCGGTCGACGCGTTCCTGCGCCGCCCGCCGGTCCCGGCCCCGCTCGTCCCGGCCCGCGCCCTGGTGTGGCGGCGCGTGGCGGCACTGGCGTACGACGCGCTGCCGCCCTGGGCCCACGAGGTGTACGGAACACCCGCGCCGGACCCCGGAACCGTCACCCGCCGACTGACCGCGACCGGCAACCTGCTGCGCTGCGTTCCCTCCCGTATCCGCTGGCGACTACCGCCCCGGCACATCCTCAAAGCCATCGACAGACTGGGCCCCGACACCCGCCCGGCCCCGTACGAACTCCGCAGACAGGCCGCCATACTGGACGGGCCGGGGAGGGCATGGCGAGTCGACGGGGGCGATGACACGCGATGGGGGACACCAGGCTGCTCCAAGGCCGGTACCGACTCCACGAGTTGATCGGGCGCGGCGGCATGGGAGAGGTGTGGCGCGCCACCGACGAGTCACTGGGCCGCCGTGTCGCGGTCAAGTGCCTCAAGCCGCTCGGGCCGCAGCGCGACGAGGGCTTCACGCGCGTCCTGCGCGAGCGCTTCCGCCGCGAGGCGCGCGTCGCGGCGGCGCTCCAGCACCGCGGCGTGACCGTGGTGCACGACTTCGGCGAGTGGGACGGGCTGCTCTACCTCGTCATGGAGCTCCTCGACGGCCGCAACCTCAGCCAGGTGCTGGAGGACCACACCCCCCGCCCGCTGCCCGTGCACGACGTCGTCGACATCGCCGCGCAGGTCGCCGAGGCCCTCGCCCACACGCATCGGCAGGGCATCGTCCACCGCGACCTCAAACCCGCCAACATCATGCGGCTGACCGACGGCACGGTGAAGATCTGCGACTTCGGCATCGCCCGCCTCGGCGGGGACATCGGCTTCACCTCCCGCCTCACCGGCACCGGCATCGCCATGGGGACGCCGCACTACATGTCGCCCGAGCAGATCAGCGGCAACCAGGTCGACCACCGCAGCGACCTGTACTCGCTGGGCTGCGTGCTGTACGAAATCGCCACCGGCGTCCCGCCGTTCGACCTGGACGACGCCTGGGCGATCCTGATCGGCCACCGGGACACGCCGCCCGAGCCGCCGCGCCGGCACCGGCCGGAACTGCCGGTGTTCTTCGAGCGGCTCGTCCTCGACCTGCTCGCGAAGACGCCCGGGGACCGCCCGCCGGACGCCGCCGACCTGTGCCGTCGCATCACCGGCGCCCGAGCGGTCACCGTGCCGGTCCCGTCCCGCGAAACCCCCACGGTCCCCACGCCGAACGCGTCCCTCGCGCCGAACCCGTCGAGCGCGCCCCACGACGCGTCGGGCGTGTCGTACGAGGTGTGCGGCGCGTACGCGCCCGCCCCGCGCCTGCCGTCCTGGGCCCGGGGCATGACCACCGGCCCCAAGGCCGTCGGCGTCGGCACCCTGCGCTCCACGCCGCCCGACCCGGCCGCCGGCCTCAGCGGGGAGTGGACCACCGCCGCGCGGGCCGGCGCCCGCCCGGCCCCACCCAGCGGCGCCGGGCGCTCCCGCCGGACGGAGCGGCCCACACCGCCGCCCGGGCTGCTCGCCGACCTCGCCGACCTCGCCGGCCGGCACGACGCCGGCCTCGGCCTCGCCGGGCTCGGCCGCTGGGAGGAGGCGTACGCCGTGCACCGCGCGGTCGCCGCCGAGCGTGAACGCCTCCTCGGCCCCGACCACCCCGACACCCTCGCGGCCACCCGGGAGACGGCGTACGCCCTGGGCCGGCTGGGCCGCCACGTCGAGGCCCACCGGGTGTACGCCGGCGTGCTCACCGCCCGCGAGCGCACCGTGGGCGCCGACCACCCCGACACTCTGCGCTGCCGCCACGACCTCGCCCTCAACCTCGGCAGACAGGGACGGTTCGAGGAGTCGTACCGGATGGCGGCCGACGTGGCCGGGGCCCGCGCCCTGCTGCTCGGCCCCGAGCACCCGGACACCCTGGCCACCCGCCACGAAGTGGCGTACGCCCTCGGCATGCTGGGCCGGTGGGACGAGGCGCTGGAGATCCACCGCGACGTCGCGGCGGCGCGCGCCCACGCGCTCGGACCCCACCACCCCGACACGCTCGCCGCCCGCTACGAGGTGGGCATCGGGCTCGGCCGCCTCGGCCGCACCCACGAGGCCCTGGAGCTGTACCGCGACCTCGTCGACGCCCGCACCCGGGCGCACGGCCCGGACGACCCGGAGACCCTGCGCGCCCGGCACGGCCTCGGCGTCAGCCTCGGCCGGCTCGCCCGCTGGGACGAGGCCCTCGCCGAGGCGCGGGAGGTGTGCGCGATCCGCGAGCGCGTGCTGGGACCCGACCACCCCGACACCCTCGTCAGCTGCCGCGAGGTCGCCGTCGCCCTGGGCTGGCTGGGCCGCTGGTCCGAGGCGCTCGCCGGGTACCGGCGGGTGGCCGCCGCCCGTGAACGGGTGCTCGGCTCCGGCCACCCGGACGCCCTGGCCGGCCGCAACGACGAGGCCCACTGCCTGGAGCGGCTCGGCCGTCACGCCGAGGCCGTCGGGCTGTACCGCCGGGTCGCCGTCCTGAAGCAGCGGGGCGGGCGGTGAGGGTGCTACGAAGGACCATGACCGCACCGCGCTCCTACGACGCCGTCATCGTCGGCGGCGGCCACAACGGACTGGTCGCCGCCGCCTACCTGGCCCGCGCCGGACGCACCGTCCTCCTTCTGGAGCGGCTCCCGGCCACCGGCGGGGCCGCCGTCTCGACCCGGCCCTTCACCGGGGTCGACGCCAGGCTCTCGCGCTACTCCTACCTCGTGTCCCTGCTGCCACTGAAGATCGTGCGCGAGCTGGGCCTGCGGTTCACCGTCCGCAGGCGCACCGTCTCCTCCTACACGCCCACCGTGCGCGACGGCCGCGCGGCCGGCCTCCTCGTGGGCGGGCCCCGCACCCGTGACGCCTTCGCGGCGCTCACCGGCTCCGACACCGAGTACACGGCCTGGCAGCGGTTCCACGCGATGACCGGTCATGTCGCCGCACGCGTCTTCCCCACCCTCACCGAACCCTTGCCCACCCGTGAGGCGCTGCGCGCCCGGATCGCGGACGACGAGGCGTGGCGCATGCTGTTCGAGGAGCCCGTCGGCGTCGCGATCGAGGAGCACTTCCGGGACGACCTCGTACGGGGGGTGGTCCTCACCGACGCGCTCATCGGCACCTTCGCCGACGCCCACGACCCGTCGCTCGTCCAGAACCGCTGCTTCCTCCACCACGTGATCGGCGGCGGCACCGGCGACTGGAACGTACCGGTCGGCGGCATGGGCGCCCTCACCGACGCCCTCGCCGACGCGGCGCGCGCGGCCGGAGCGGAGATCGTCACCGGGCACGAGGCGACACGGATCGACACCGACGGTCACACCGCCGAGGTCACGTTCCGCACGGGGGACACGGAAGGCGCCGTCGCCGCCCGCCATGTCCTCGTCGGCGCCTCACCCCACGCCCTGGCCGGCCTGCTGGGCGAACCGGCCCCACCGCCCGCCGAGGGCGCCCAGCTCAAGGTCAACATGCTCCTCACCCGGCTGCCCCGGCTGACGGACCGCTCCGTCGACCCGCACGACGCCTTCGCGGGCACGTTCCACATCTCCGAGGGGTACGGGCAGCTGGCGGCGGCGTACGCGGAGGCTGCGGCCGGGCGGCTGCCGAGCGCCCCGCCCTCCGAGATCTACTGCCACTCCCTGACCGACCCGTCCATCCTCGGGCCCGACCTCGCCGCCCGCGGCTGCCACACGCTGACCCTGTTCGGTTTGCACACCCCGGCGCGGCTGTTCACCGCCGACAACGACGCCGTGCGGGCCGCCCTGCTGACGGCCACCCTCGCCGAACTCGACCAGTACCTCGAAGAACCGATCGCCGACTGCCTCGCCCTCGACGCGGACGGCCGTCCCTGCGTCGAGGCGAGGACGCCGCTCGACCTGGAACGGGACCTGGGGCTGCCGGGCGGTCACATCTTCCACCGCGACCTGGCCTTCCCGTACGCCACCGAGGAGGCCGGTTCGCCGGTCGGCCGATGGGGAGTGGGGACGGCACACCCCAACGTGCTGCTGTGCGGGGCGGGCGCGGTGCGGGGCGGTGGTGTGAGCGGCGTTCCCGGCCACAACGCGGCGATGGCGGTGCTGGACCGCTGACCGGCGGCAGCCGTACACGCGTGTGGACGGGCACCGGGAAGGCGCCCGTCCACACGCGTGTACCGGCCCGTCAGCCCAGGTGGGCGTACCCGCCGTCGAAGTGGCCCACGTGGACGCTGCCGGCCTTGACCTTGTAGCCCTGCAGCCAGCCGAGGTCGACGTCGCCGCCGCCCGCCGCTGCCGGTCCGGCGGAGAGGAAGCAGGCGGCCGTCACACCGGCCAGGATCACTGAGATGCGCCGAAGCATGGGTTTCTCCTTTGAGTGAGGGACTCGGCACGACTGTTCACCAGCCGTCGGCACATCGCACGCCGGGGCGCGCGCCCGGGTGGTGGCGGGACGGTGACGGCGATGACCGGGGGTGACTCATGGGTGAGGGGAGGGAGACACCGCCGCGTGGGCGCCGATCCGAACCGGAACACAACTGCGCCGCGATCGGCGTTCCTTGCACTCCCTAGGCTGTCTCGCGTCGTGATGTCCACCGAACGAGG
>NZ_JBEXQK010000029.1:0-78407 GCF_040612535.1 Streptomyces sp. NPDC006368 | reverse complement strand
CAGGCCACCTTGATCTGAGCCTCCGAACCGCGCCCCAAACATTGTTTAAATTATTTCACGGGCTGCCTGCTCCTTGTTTAAGGTTCCAGCGCAGCCCCCGGCCCCGGCACCCCGCCGGGGCCGGGCGCTGTCGTTCGTCGGGAGGCGAAGATGTTCCAGGGCACCATCCCGGGCCCCATGCGCTCCATCGTGCGCGAGACCGCCAGCCAGTGGCCGCGCGGCCCGGTGTACGTCCCGTGCTGCGGGAACTTCACCATCGAGCGCAGCGTGGCCGGCATGGGCTTCGCCCTCCACTCCTCCGACGTCTCCATCTACACCAGCGCCGTCGGCCGGTGGCTCACCCGCCAGCCGGTCGGCATCCAGCTCCGCGAGGAGAGCCGAGACGAACTCGGCTGGCTCGCGGACTCCTTGGATGATGGCGTCGGCACCGTCGCCACGCTCATGCTCGGCACCCGGTTCCTTGCCAGCGTCGGCCGCGAGGGGCTGTGGCACGAGCGGGTCGTCCGCTCCTACCGGGAGCAATGGAAGGCCAAGCACGCGGAGACCGTCGAGCGGTTGTCCGGCTCCGACGTCGAGCTGGCCTCGTACGAGGTGGAAGACGTGCGGCCCTGGCTCCAGAAAGTCCCCCGCGACGCTCCAGTGTGCTCCTTCCCTCCCTTTTACGGCGGCGGCTACGAGAAGCTGTACGAGCCGCTGGAGGCACACTTCACCTGGGAAGCACCCGAGTACGAGCCGCTGTCCGACGACGACGTGGTCAGCGTGCTCGGCGCGATCACGGACCGGCCGTACTGGCTGACCGCCTCCAACCACGACGTTCCCGACCTGTACCCGTACCTGCGCGGCGTGATCAAGGCCACGCCGCGCGCCGCTCCCTTCTACGTGTACGCCAGCAAAGCCCCGACGAGGATCGTCGCCCCGCGCCAGCCGATCGAGCCGGTGAAGATCCCCCGCCTGCGGGAGGGCGACGAACTGGTCGGCCCGCTGCGCCTGTCGTTGCTGAAGCCCGGCCAGTTCAACGCGCTGCGCTCCCGGTACCTCAACCCGCGCATCGCTCCAGGCGCGGCGAACCTGGCCGTCGCGGTGAAGGACGGCCGCGGGCGGCTGCTCGGCGTGTTCGCGATGGCCCCAAGCACGTTCACGCCGGACGAGGCATACGTGCTCTCGGACTTTGCTGTCGCGCCGACCGACTACCCGCGGCTGTCGAAGCTGATCGTGCTCACAGCCATGTCCAGCGAGGCGCAGTTGCTGTGCCAGCGGGCGTTCTCGCGGCGGATCCGGCGGGTGGCGACGACCGCATTCAGCAACAACCCGGTGTCGATGAAGTACCGCGGGCTGCTGCGGCTGCACAAACGCAGCCCGTCAAACGAGGACGGCTGGAAGTTCCAGCTCCAGTACCAGGGGGCGATGGGCCAGCACACGCTGGCCGACGCCCTTGAGATGTGGGCGAAGCGGTGGGGCGCCCCGACGACGAAGACGGGAGTCTGATCTTGGAGACCGAGTCCACTCGGCTCGCCCCGCCGCAGATGGTGCAGGGTGACCCGCGCACGCTGACGCTGCTCGACGTCAACGCGCGGTTCCTGCCGCACGAGCAGTTCCGGCAGCTCGTGGCGAACATCGAGCGTGACGGCTGCTTGACCTCGACGCCGCTGGTGTGGAACGACCGCGACACGGGGCGGCTGGTCGTCCTGTCCGGCAACCACCGCACGCTCGCAGCGATCGAGGCCGGCCTGTCGCAGATCTGGTGGATGCAGATAGACGAGCCGCTGCCCCGCCAGCGGCAGATCGCTCTCCAGCTCTCGCACAATGCCATCGCAGGCCAGGACGATCCGGCGATCCTCAAGGAGTTGTACGACGAGCTGGAGTCGGTGGAGTGGCGGCAGTACACGGGCCTGGACGACAAGGCCCTTGACCTGCTGGAGAAGGTGGACGTCGCCTCCCTGGGCGAGGCGAACCTAGACTTTGCCAGCGTGCAGTTCATGTTCCTGCCCGCCGAGCTGGAGCGGGCGGAGGCCGCGTTCGACGCGGCCCGCTCCACGGCGACGGCGGACCAGCGATGGGTGGCCGGACTGGAGCAGTACGAGCCGGTGCTCGATGCGCTGGAGACCTCCCGAGCCGCGTACAAGATCGGTAACAGCGCGACCGCGCTCGGCGTGATCCTCACAGTGTTCGAGCGGCACCTGGGCGAGCTGGCCGAGGGCTGGTTCGACGCGGCGGCCGGAGATGCGACCCGGGCGGGGACGGCGCCGCTGGAGACGGTGTTCGGCGTGCGCGACCTCCCAGTGGAGACGGCGGCCATCGTGCGGGCGGCCATCGACCGGATGGTGCAGGACGGCACTGTGCCGGCCGACGAGCCGTGGCGGGCGCTGGAAGTCCTGGCCGCACAGAGCAACTAGTCGGCCGTCAGCCAGGAGGTGAGCGGTGGCCGAGGGCACCGTGGAGTCCTGGGAGCGGCAGAGCGGGGAGTCGGTCCAGGCGTTCGAGGCGTTCGCCGTGTACCGCGACCTCGGCCCAGCGCGGAGTGTCACGAAGGCGGCACAGGAGTTGGATAAGTCTCGGTCGCTGTTGGGCCGGTGGTCGCGGCAGTTCGCATGGGTCATGAGGGCGGCGGCCTACGACCGGGAGCAGGATCGGCTGTTCCTCGCGGAGCAGGCGCAGGCGCGACGGGACATCGCCCGCAGGCACGCGAAGTTGGCACAGGCTGTGCAGAGCAAGGCCGTCGCGCGGCTCCAGACGCTCGACCCGCGGGAGCTGTCGCCGTCGGAGCTGCTGCGCTACATCCAGGTCGCGGCGGAGATCGAGAGGCGGGCCGTGGGTGAGGCACCGGCGGCCGGAGCGGTCGAGGACCGGGACCAGGGCGTGGACGTGGCCTCTCTGTCGGACGAGGAACGCCGGGCGCGGATGGATCAGCTGCGCCGGGAGCTGGAGCGCCGGTTGTCGGAGGGCGCGCAGTGAGCCGGGGCCGGGCGAAGCGCCGCGTGATCGAGGGTTTCGCGGACCCGTCGGTGATGAGCGACGAGCAGTTGAAGGCCGAGGTCGCGGCACTGGTACGGGCTGATGAGCTGTCGGCGCGGCGGTGGGCGTGCGCGGTCCCGAACTGCGACGGTCTGCCACACGCGGGCTGGCTGCATCACCATGCCCGTGCGGCGCAGCGTCAGCCGCTGTGGCTGTGGACGGTGTGGATGCTGCTCACCGGCCGTGGCTGGGGCAAGTCGCGGACGGCGGCGGAGACGGTGAGGGAATGGGCGCAGACACCAGGTCTTCAGATCGCGGTGGTGGCGAAGAACGCCACACTGGTGCGGGATATCTGCTTCGAGTCCCCGAAGTCGGGGCTGTTGTCGGTGTTCCCGCCGGAGGAGGTGGCGAAGTACAACTCCAGCCTGGGTGAGACGACGCTCCGGTTGACGAACGGCACGCTGATCCGGGGGTTCGGCGCGGAGACGCCGGACAACCTGCGCGGCTGGGCGTTCGACAAGGCGTGGTGCGACGAGTACGCGGCCTGGTCGCGGCATACCGCGCAAGAGGTCTACGACATGCTGTGGTTCTGCCTGCGTGAGGCGGACACCCCGCAGGTCGTCATCTCCACGACGCCGAAGCCGCTCCCGCACGTCAAACGGCTGGTCGAGCGTGGCCGTGCCCAGCAGAAGGCGCACCTGGAGGGCGGGGCGCCGCCGCGGGTGGTGCTGACCCTCGGGCACATGCGGGAGAACGACGCGAACCTGTCGGCGGCGGCCCGAGAGGAGCTGGAGGAGGAGTACGCCGGCACCCGGCTGGGGCGGCAGGAGCTGTCCGGCGAGCTACTCGAGGACGTGGAGGGCGCGCTGTGGAAGGGCTGGATGCTGGAGGTCGAGGGCTTCCGGCCCCGCCCCGAGCATCTGCCGGACCTCCAGCGCGTGGTGGTCTCCGTCGATCCGGCCACGAAGTCGCACGAGAACGCGGACATGACCGCGTTCACCGTGGCGGGGCGCGGGTTCCCAGTGGAGACGATGTTCGGGGACGACCGGCCCCGCGGGTACCTGCTGCACTGCGAGCAGGACCGGCACACGCCGACGCAGGCGATGAAGAGGGCAGCCGAGCTGTACCACGAGCACCGTGCGGACTGTGTGGTCATTGAGGCGAACAACGGCGGCGACTACCTGCCCGCGCTGCTGGAGCAGGTGGACCCGACGGTGAACTGGCGGATCGTTCATGCAACCCGCGGGAAGCGGGCGCGGGCGGCGCCGGCGGCGCAGCTGTACGAGCAGGCCAGAGTGTCGCATGTCGGTCCGGCCCGGCGGTTCGCGGAGCTGGAGGAGCAGATGACGACGTTTGTCGGCCAGGGCGAGACGGAGGACTCGCCCGACCTGCTGGACTCGGCGGTGTGGGCGTTGTGGGACCTGTTCCTGGATCCGACGATGCCGCCTCCGCGTGGTGGGGATGACCAGCGGCTCGCTGGCCGGCGGTAGTTGAGCCAAGGCCGTTGTCAGCGGGCTGTGGCAGCGTTGCGAGTTGATCGGCGATGGACAGGCAGGGAGTCGGGGATGGCGGGGGAAGCTCGGGAGATGCCGGAATGGCTGGAGAGCGGCCGGACCGTTGGGGTTCCGGCCGTGGCGTCGGTCGTGGACGCCCGCAAGATGAGATTTCGCCGTGAGGGCGTGCTCGGCCGGTTCGGGGTGGGCATGAAGAGCGTGATGAGTCTGCCCACCGGGACGGGGAAGACCGCGACTGCTGTGGCGGTGGCGATCGAGATGGCCAGGCAGGGCCAGAGGCTGACGCTCGTGGTCAAGGACCGTGCCGAACAGGAGGCGGTCGAAGCACAGCTGAAGGCCGCATGGGCTGGGCTGGATGAGGCGACAGGTGATCAGGCCGCACCGGACAGCTTCCGTCTGGTTCCCGAACCGTACGCACCCCGACGGTTGCGTGCTCGCCCCACCCCGGAAGCCGCGTACCGGGCGTTGTGTATGAGGGCGGCGGAATGGGAGGAGTCCGGGCGGGATCAGGAGCGGCGGGCCGTGGCGGGAGACCGACGTGTCCGGAATCCCGCAGCACGTCGGGCGGTGGTCATCCGAAGTGGGGGAAGGTGCGAGAACCCAGAGTGCTTGCTGCCGGACCTCCCGTACCGGACGCAGGCCGGGGAGCCGCTGCTGGAGGTCGACCACATCGATGACCACGCTGACGGCGGTCGGGATCACCCGGCGGCGATGATCGCCCTGTGCCCGAACTGCCACCGCAACAAGACGCACGGCGCGGAGCGGGCCGCGCTTACCGAACGCCTACGCAAGGTGGCGGCAAAGCGACATGCCACCTGGGCGGCCAGTCTCATGTAGCTGGGTCGTAGGGTTCGCTGGACTATAGGCTGATCAACGGCGCGGGGCCGACGTCCGGAGGAGATTGTGGGCCTGCGCCAACTCGTGATCGATGCGTGGTCGTGGCTGAACTACAAGCCTGTGATGGCCGATGCCGGGCGTCCCGGCAGCCGCGCGTTTCCGGAGCTGGCCAAGACGTGGGTCCCGCCGCAGGAGCTACGGCGGCTGGCCGCATACAAGGTGTTGGCGGCGTACGACAGCAACCAGGCCGGACAGCTCGCGGCGGCCAGTGGCGACGAGAGCGCGCTGGAGCGACGGGAGCTGGGCGACGCGGCGAACCTCGTAGACACCGCGCTCGGCTACCTCCTCGGTTCAGAACAGAAGGTCGCGGTCGAGGGCGCGGAGCACGCCGATGAGGAGACGCCGACGCCCGGTGCGGCGGAGGCCGCCGCGGTGCAGGACCGGTTGCGGAAGTGGGCGGACAAGGAGCTGCTGACGTTCCGGGTGCAGCAGGCGGAGCGGGCGGCGGTGCTGCTCGGGGACAGCGTGATGGTGCTGGCGTGGAACCCGCAGAAGCAGCGGCCGACGCTGCGGGTCTACGATCCGGGGTTCTTCTTCCCGCAGTGGGGCGATGAGGATAAGGACTTCCCGAGCCGCGTGCATCTGGCGTGGGAGCTGCCGGCGGACGACGACGCAGGGTTGAAGGCCAGGGTGCGCCGGGTGACGTACGAGCTGGGTCCGATCTTCGAGGACGAGCCCGACGGCGACGTCGGCGCTGCGGCTGGTGGACGGCAGTACCCGTGGGAGCCGGGGCGGACGTCCAACATGACGTGCTATCTCACGGACGCGGAGTGGCTGCTGGAGGACCTGAAGAACGGTGAGACGCTAGACCGGCTGCCGATGGACAAGGCACGTTTCCGGGTGAGATCGGACGGCACGGAGCTGAACCGGCTGGATCTGATGATCGACTTTGTGCCGGTGGTGCACATCGCGAACACGATCCCGGACGGCGGGGAGCAGTGGGGGCGCTCGATTCTGGCTCGGGTTCTGCAGGCGCTCGATGAGCTCGCGGCCACGGACTCGGACAGCTCCGCGGCCTCCGCGACAACGGGCACGCCGATCATCGGCCTCGCGGGTGCGCGGCTGCCGGTGGACCGGGCAACGGGCAAGCCACAGGAGCTTCAGGTGAAGGCCGGTGCGGTGTGGCAACTCGGCGAAACCGGGCGGATGGATGCCCTGGACACGTCGCCGCAGCTGGCCGAACTGCGGGCGCGCGTGGATCACCTGCTGGAGCGGGTCGCGGCCAACTCGCGGGTGACGGCGGCCGGGCTCGGGACGCTGGAGGCCACGGAGGTGCCGTCGGGGTACGCGCTGAAGCTGGCTCTGGGGCCGCTGGATGCTCTGATCGGCATGATGCGGCTCGCCCGTGAACATAAGTACCGGCTGCTCTTCAAGATGGTGCAGCGGCTGTACCAGGCCGGGCGTGCGGAGGGCTGGGCTGCTGGGGAGACGCTGCCAGCGCGGCTGGCGTGGGCGCCGCACACGCCGACGGACCGGGGCGCGGTGCTGGAGGAGGTCGTCAAGGCGTACGGGGCGGGGGTGCTGTCGCTGGAGACGGCGGTGGCGATGCTGCTGGAGGCCGGGTACCCGATCAAGGACGCCTCGCAGGAGGTGGAGCGGATCCGGGCTAAGGCGGAGCAGGAGGCCGCGGTGCGGATGGCGGAGGCCGCTGCTCGGCGCGAGCGCGACGAGGATGACGGTGACCAGGAGGAGGACGACGGGTCGGGGTCGGCCGGGGTGAGGAAGCCGGTGGGGAAGGTGGGCGAGCGGGAGCCGGTGGAGGCGGGCCGGTGACGCGGCCTCGGGGTGGTGCCTTCCTTGTTCGACGCCATCCTGGGGGCAGTCGGAGAGGGCTCGTGGCCGTGTCGGTGCAGGTGGCTACACTGGCTGTCAGCGCGGGGGCGCGCTCTGGAGGAAATGTATGGTCCGGCCCCTGCCGCCTCGCCGTCCTGTCGGCCATCGCTGTGACGGGCGGCCGATCTACCCGATTCTTGGTGCCTCCTCGGAGGACGAGACGAACGACCAGCTCGACGACGCCACGGACAGCGGCGGCCAGGAGCAGCAGGTCACGGTCACCCAGGACCGGTTGGGCAAGATGCTCACCCGCGAGAAGGCACAGGGCGAACGGGCCGCGATCAAACGGCTGTTGTCCACGCGCGGGTTCGACTCCCCGAAGGCACTTACCGAGTTCGTGACCGCGCAGCGCGAGGCAGAGCAGGCCGCGCTGTCGGAGGTGGAGCGTCGGGAACAGGCGGCTGCCGAGCGGGAGTTGCAGGCTGCACGCCGGGAGGAGCTGGCCGCCGAGCGGGAGAGGGCGGCGCTTCGCCGGGCCGCGCTGGTGGCGCTCGGTGCGGAGGGTGACGACTTGGTGGACGCGGAGCGTCTGCTGGCCGTGGATGAGGAGGACGCGGACGAGGCGCAGATCCAGTCGGCGGCCGAGGCCCTGCGGGCACGTCGCCCTGAGTTGTTCGGCGGGGTCCGCGCGCTTGTGGCGGCCGCCCCTGCGGGCGCACCGGCCGGTCGCGGCCCGATCCGTACGGCCGCGGTGTCCAGGCCCGGTTCGGCCGGGTTGGAGATAGCCAAGCGCCGTGGCCTGATCCCGGAGTTCAGCGACTCCGCAGCCCGATAGACCGGGCCCAGACCTCGGGGGACCACGCCCCCTGAACTTCGTGGACGGCATCGCCTCCGAGGGCGGTGTGCGGAATCTGACCGCAGCGTCCATGGAGACACGCACATGACCATCCAGCCCGTCTCGAAGTCCGAGTACACCACCGCCAACCGCGAGTGGCTGGCGTCCCTGCACGGCACCGACTCCGTCGACACCATCACCCTCGACCTGAACCTGTTCTGCGAGGGCACGCACTACGTGTGCGGCGACGGCTGTGACCCCTATGGCCGGGTGCTGTCCGGTGTGCCGGTCGGCAGGGTCGCGGAGTCCGGCCTGTACGGCCCGTACGACCCGGAGGCGCACTGCGGCCGCCAGATCCTGCGGGGCTTCGTGATCGCCGAGGCCCCGTTCGCGCCGGGCCAGACCCGTGTTCCGGCCGCGCTGCTGTGGCACGGCGCGGTGAAGGCGTCGAAGGTGCCGGGCGGCATCGACGTGTCCCAGCTTGTGTGGCACCCGCGTGCCGCGCAGATCCGCTTCGTGTGAGCGGGGGGGCTGAGCTGTGACGATTCAGGACTTGCTCAAGGACGTCTCGGTCATGGACCTGACGGCGTTCGCCAGGGCGATCCCGTCCCCGAAGGACTTCCTTCTCACCCAGACGATCTTCCCGACCGTGGAGATGCGGGAGGTGAAGTGGCGTACGAAGGACTCCGGCCGGTACGTCAACGTCGCCAAGTACCGGGCGTTCAACGCCTCGGTGCCGTTCGCGACCCGTGAGGCGTGGCAAACTTCCCGCGAGGGTGCGCTGCCCGCGCTGGGCCAGAAGCTCGTCGTCTCCGAGCAGGAGCAGATCCTGCTGGAGGCGTCGCACGGTTCGGATCAGGACCGGCTGATCGAGCTGCTGTACGACGACGTGGAACGCCATGTCGAAGCCATCCGGTCCCGGCTGGAGCTGGCCGCCGGCGACGTTCTCGTAGACGGCCGGTTCACGCTGGAACAGGAGAACGGCCTGACGCTGGAGGTGGACTGGAACGTCCCCGCCGAGAACATGCCGGTTGCCCGCATCCCGTGGTCGGACCCGGCCTCCGACCCGATCGCTGACGAGCTGCGGTGGATCCAGCACCTGGACGACATCGGCGCGCCGGAGCCGGAGCTGGTGATCACCTCCCGGAAGGCGTTCAGCTACCTGGCGGCGAACAACGCCTACAGGGCGGCCTACTACGGCAGCGTGAACCCGTCGACCACACCGACGGCCACGCTCACCCCACAGCAGATCAACGTGGTGCGCGGCAACTACAGCCTGCCGCCGATCCAGTTCTACAAGGCTCAGGTGCGGGTGGACGGGAAGCCCCGCAAGGTGCTGCCCGAGGACCTGTGGATTCTGGTGCCGCCGGAGCGGGAGAAGTGGGCGCAGACCATGTATGGGGTGACCGCGGAGGCCCTGGTGCTGTCGCGCGGGTCGAACCCGGAGATCATCCGGGAGGACGCCCCCGGCCTGATCATCACCCGAGGTGTCCAGGATGACCCCGTGCAGATCTGGACCAAGGGCGCCGCGGTCGGGATGCCGGTCATGCACACCCCGGACGCGCACATCGTGGCGAAGGTCCTGTGATGGCGGGCCGCGGGCGGCTGAAGGCCGCGGTCTATGTACAGGACCCGACCACGCGGGAGGAGCTGATCCTGTTGCCGGGCGACTGCCCGGACCCGGAGGTGGCCGTGCTGATCACCAACCCGGACGCGTGGGAGGAACCGCCGGACGACCGAGACGAGCCGGACGAGGTTGTCGCGGTGGAGAAGACGGAGCCGTCCGGGAGCAAGGAGGACGGCCAGGAGGAGACGGCTGGCGCGGGCGCGGCGCGGAAGTCCCCCGCGAGGCGGGGCGCGGGCCGTTCGGCCTCCTCGTCATCGTGACCATCCGGAGGCGGCCCGCCGCTGGGAACAGCCCGGCGGCGGGCCGCACCGCGCGGAGCAGGGAGTAGCGCGTGGACGAGGTCCAGAGATCCTGGCTGCTGGCCCAGCTCGGGCCGGACACCGATCCGGCTGACCTGGAGCGCCGGTACTTCCGGCTGCGATCGGTGCGCGCGGTCGCACTCGAGGTCCTGGGCGAACGGCGAGCGAAGCTCCTCGCGGACCCACTGAAGGTCACCGTCGACGGGGTAGTGACCATGGACCTCCAGGAGAACTTGCGAGGGATCGAGCGGCATATCGAAGTTGTACGGCAGGTGCCTGCGCCGGAGGACGAAGACGAAGCGAGCGAAACTCTGGCAGTGGCTAGGCTCGTGCCGACCCGCCGCTACAGATAGCGCGCGGACCGGGGCCACGCCGGCGAGACACTGCAGCACTTCGCCTGTGCCTCAGACCGCCCGAAGGCCGCGGGGGCAGGTGCCCCCGCGGCATGTCTCACGGTTCTACGGCCAAGGCCAGTGGCCCCAACTCGCCGCCCCGAGTACCAGGGACGCAACTGCTGTACCTGCCACAATCGCGGGCGAGATGTACACCGCGAAGACGGTGCGGCCGCCGATCAGCAGTTGTACGTTGGCGCGCCGTACATGGGCGGACGTCGACGATGGAGCCTCCGGGCCCCAGGCGTCATCCGCGGGGCCATGCCCGGGTGGCTGCTGGCTGGAGCCTGTGCCATGGTGTGTACTCACCAGTTGTCCCTTCGCATGAGCACGGCCGCCGTCTCCCTGGCCGCCAAACCTGAAGAAGACGGTGGCACGCGACACTCGGTCCCCCCGGGTTCGAGAGGACACAAAAGGGCCCCACCAGACCTAGGCATGGTGGGGCCCTCATTGATGACGCGACCGTATCGGAGACGCCAGGAGCGAGGCAAGTTGACCCTGCGACTCATGCCCTGGCGTCAATGGCCATGTATTCACGGGGAGTTGTGCTGGTACTGCGCATGCACAGGTCAGTGCACGCGGTGCCCACACCAGCACCCCGATGACGTCGCCAACGGTGCTGAGGGTGATCAGGCGCTTGCGCTCGCCTGCTTGCGGCGTCGAAGGAGGGCCAGCACGGCGATTGCAGCGAAGGTCATCCACGCCTTGCCGAGAATCTGGCCGGGCAGGTACTCGAAGGAACCGAAGGCCAACTTGAGGAAGAGGAGGCTGTCCGCGAGCAGGCCGACGGCGTTCGAGGCGAGCATCGCGATCAGCAGGCCGCGCTTCCGGAGAGGTTCGTAGACGACGAAGTCCATTGTCTCGGCCACCGCGAAGGCGGCAGCTGAGGCGCCAGCCAGCGCCGGGTCAGCAAGGAAGTACGACAGGATGGTGCCGACGGCTATGGCCGCGAGAACAGCACCACGGCCGGCGGACTCACGGGCGAGGTCCCGAAGTACCAAGGCGAGACCCACCATGTAGACCCCGGCAGGGGCGGCGTAGCCGAAGCCGACGGGGACGGCTCCGAAGTGGGTGACGGCAAGGTTGGCGGCAGGGATGGTGGCGACGTAGGCGACGAGGGTCGCGATACCGGCAGGGGCGGGGACGTTCACGGTCTTCTTTCTGTTTCGGTGATGTGGCGGTTTGCGCCGATACCACGCCGTGGACGGACAGCGAGGCGAACGCCCAGACAGTACAGCCCAGGCCACTGACATCGGCACGGCTCCCGGCCTTGGAGAGTCTGTCTGGGATTGAGTGCACTGCCGGCAGCATATGCAGACCAGGGCGGCATGAGTCGGCTACATCCGGGCGCACCAGGGTGCGCGCCTCGGGCATGCACTCGCAGGTCAGGCGGAGGTCGTTCCCCAGCGGTCGCGCGAGCGTCGTTCCTGTGCACGGCCTGCTGCGGTGGCGGTGTCACCTCTGAGCAAGACGTTGTTTCGGCCGTATTTTGCGGCGCGACGCATTTAGCGAACCAACCCGATAGGTCCATTTAGTCCCAAGTGGGTAGGTGTGTGGCGACCATAGAGGGATGCCACAGGGGCACCTACTATCCAGTATCGAAAATACATACGAATTCGCGATCTACTCCGTCGACTGCGTTGTCAGTGGATGCGCTTAAGCTCGTGCCAGTTGTTAAATCAGCAGGTGGGGGGCGAGCAGAAGGATGTCTTCGGGCTTCGCGGTTGGACACCTCGTCGAGTTCACGGGGGCTCCGGGCATCGGCCGGGTTGGCGCCATCGACGGCGAGATGCTGCGCGTCGACTTCTTCGAATCAGTAGCCGAGGAGGTCGTCCACTCCCAGCGTGTGCCGGCGAGGAGCTGCTGGCGTGCCAAACTCGAAGCAGAAACGCGGGTCTACTGGCGCGAACCGAGCACTGGAGATTGGCTCGCTGGCCGGGTCACGGGGGAGCACCTCCCGGAATACTTCATCCAGGTCCCCAACAAGAAGTGGAACGAGCGCGCGAACGAGTGCGATCTCCGAGTGCGTTGGGACCGCCCCGTTCACAATCCCCTCCAAGTCCTCACGAGTGGTGGTGGCGAGTCGGGGTTCTTCCGCGACGCTCGGCTTCCCTTCCTGCGTGATCTCGTTGCCCAACGGGCTGCTTGCGCGAACATGGCTGCGCTGCTGTCCTCGGCTGCCGAGGTCTTCCCACACCAGATCCGCGCGGCAATGACGGTGCTCGCTGACCCAGTGCAGCGATACCTCATCGCAGACGAAGTAGGCCTCGGGAAGACCATCGAGGCTGGGTTCGTCATCCGGCAGACCCTCCTGGACGATCCGCAGGCACGAATAACCGTCGTTGCCCCCGAGCCACTGCGGCGCCAGTGGGACAAGGAGCTCCGCAACAAGTTCTTCGTCGACGACTTTCCATCAGCCCGGATTGTGATCACGTCCCACGAGACGCCGGAGAAGTGGTCCGCGTACCACGACAGTGCACTTGTCGTCGTGGACGAAGCCCATGCACTGGTGCAGAACGCCGACGAGGGCCTCTCGCCCTACCGGGAGCTAGCCGCCCTGGCTCACTCCGCACCGAAGCTTCTGCTCCTGTCCGCGACCCCCGTGACTTCGCACTACACCACTCACCTCGGCCTGCTGCACCTGCTCGACCGCGACCTCTACAGCTGGGACGACCGCGAAGCTTTCGAGCACCGCTATGCCCTACGAGCCGAGTTGGCCGACAGCGTCTACGCCCTGGATGCCACCTTCACCTTCCTGCTGAGGTCCACGCTCGACGACATCCGGCGGATCCTCCCCGATGACCCCCGGTTTGAGCACCTTGCAGATCGGATCGTCGAATGTCTCACTGAGGACGATGACCTCCGCGATGAAGTAGAACCGGATGAACTCTCCCTGCGCGTAGAGGAGCTGCGGGGGCACATCAGCGAGACGTACCGCCTCCACCGCCGGGTGATCCGACACCGGCGCGACCAGGTGGAGAGGCCAGAAGACGATTCCGAAGAAGGCGAACCCTACGCTGTCCGCGGGCGGAAGCTCTCGGACGTCATCACTCTGCCGTCCACCTTCGACGCGGTCGAAAGCGCCCTTACGGAGTGGCGCATTGGCGTCTCGAGTTCCTTGCTCGATGCCGGGCTTGAAGATCAGACCACCGTGTACGCCCGCGTCCTCGGCGTCCTCATGTCCAGGACGGGCGGGCCCTTCGACGACTTCGTCGACGCCCTGCGCTGGCGAGTCCGCGGAGATGGCGAGGCGGCGCAACGAGCCGGTCTCAGTGCCCAGGAGCAGGCCATGCTCGCCGCGCCCCCTCTCATCCCCGCAGAGGTGGAAGCACTCGACGAGCTAGAGAGGCACCTCGACGAAGCAGAGGGCAACCAGCGGCTCAAGGCGACGGTCAACGCCCTCGTCCCCACTCTGAATCGCGGTGGACGCATCGTTGTCTTCTGCGGTGCGGGCGTGCTGGCGCGCCAACTCGTGGCGCACCTGCGGCGGTTGTCTCGTACAGCCTGTGTTGTGGAGCACACAGCACAAGCCGGAGCGGCAGCTTCCGAGGACGCGGTCACGAAGTGGCGCACGGCGCCGGGGACGTCCGTCCTTGTCGCCGACCACACCGCCGAGGACGGGCTGAACCTTCAGGCCGCGAGTGCCGTCGTTCATATGCGCCTGCCGTGGAACCCCAACCAGCTCGAACAACGGATCGGACGGGTTGACCGTTATCCCAGTGGCGAGTCCGTCAGCCAACTCGATAAAGCCAGCCAGTACGTGCTTAGCGCAAGCGCCGAGGATGAAGCCCTTGGCACGGCGTGGCTGAACCTGTTGCGTGACGGCTACGAGGTCTTCTCGAGGTCAGTGTCGACACTGCAGGACGCCATCGCAGAAGGCCGCGACGCTGTCTGGAGCGACGCCCTACGAGATGGCCCGTCCGGGCTCGCGTCCGCCCAGCAACGAGTTCAAGACCAGCTCCGCGAAGCGCGCCAACAGATCGAGAAGATGGACATGCTCGAAGCCATCTACCTCGATGTCGATGGCCGAGACAGCATGGTCAAGAACCTCAGGGGGCTAGAACTGGAGTGGAAGGAGATCCAGCGCGGTGTCTTCCGGTACACGAGCGCAGGATCTGGTGGTATCAACATTCGCCACTACGAGCGCACAGCCGGCAAGACCGTCTTCGACCTCGTAGGGTCACGGCCTCAGGTGCCGCCGCGGCTCTACGTGGCGCAGACCGCGGCGCTGGATCCTGCCATGGCCCAGGGCACGTTCAATCGGTCCAGGGCCCTGCGTGATCCTGGCACAAGGTTGTTCCGCATAGGCAACCCCTTCATCGACGCACTCGCCGCGTTGAGCGACATCGACGAACGTGGCCAGGCCACTGCCTACCAGCGCGTGGACCCCAGCCACATGGGTGACCCGGAGCCCTACTTCGGCTTCGACTTCCTGGTTGAGGCCGACGCCTCCGTGGCGGCAGAGGCGATGGCCAACCGGAAAGAGGTGAAAAGGGCGTTGCAGCGCCAGGCCGATCTCCTCCTTCCGCCATTCACGCGCAGAGTGTGGGTGCGGGCTGGAAGCACCGAGGCGCTGACGCTGGCCTCGGCGCTCGAATGGCTGAACGAGTCCTACGACAACCGAGAGTGCCAAAACCTGAGTGGCCAGCGGATTCGTGTTCTCATCGACGTCTTCGGTGGCTGGTCGGAGTTCCGTCATGCTGCTGAGACCGCCGAGAAGGTCGCACGCGACGAACTCTTCCGCGTCACTGACCTGAAGGCACTCTGCGCCGAGGCTCAGGAACGCGGTCGCCGACGACTCGCCGTGACTCGGGCGCAGGCAGA
Source organism: Streptomyces sp. NPDC006368 (assembly GCF_040612535.1). Lineage (NCBI taxonomy): Bacteria > Bacillati > Actinomycetota > Actinomycetes > Kitasatosporales > Streptomycetaceae > Streptomyces > Streptomyces sp. NPDC006368. Next base: position 63,294 of record NZ_JBEXQK010000029.1, on the reverse strand, counting down.
GGCCCGCAGGGTTGCCGGTCGCCTCCTGCGTGAGGACGAAAGCCAACTGGCAGACGTGAAGACCGCCGGTCTACTCATCGACGGCCTGATGCAGCCCAGCGTACGACTCATGGCTGCAACCTGCGTTCTCCGCGCTGGGCGAAAGGGGGCCCAGGCAAGTGCGTGACAGTTGGGCTGGGGCACAGCAACTCTTTGACGCCTGGCCGTTCGTTGTCCCGACGGAGGAGCCGGAATACGGCGGCACACTGCGACGGCTCAAGGATGCCCTCGACGGCCTGGCTGAACAGACGGCCTCGTGGCGTGACGTGGCAGCACTGACACGGCAGATCCTTCTCGAAGCTCAGGCCAGCGGAAACACCTTTGGCCTTTCAGTACCACCTGGCGCACCGCTGCCCACGCGACAACAGTGGGAACAGATGCATTGCCATGCGCTCCCGGACGGCCGTCGTGTCTTGGTCACAGCCCGGCCGTGGCACCCTGGCGGGGAAGATCAGAAGGCTGACGAAGCAGCCACGTATGACTTGGAGAAGGTCCACCTCGGGGAGAGCCTCCAAACACACCTTGAGTTGGAGCCGTGTCCTGCTGACCCCTTCTGGATCCGTGCTCTCGGAAGCGGTTACGTCCAGTACAAGTCAATCGGGCAGCGGCAAGCTGCGCGCGCTGTGGCCCTCGCAGAGCCCGGCAGCACTGTCATCGCTTGTTTGCCGACGGGCCACGGCAAGACCGCCCTCGTACAGGCTCCGGCTCTGCTCGCAAGTAACCGTACCGGTGTCACGTTGGTCGTAGTGCCGACTGTCGTGCTCGCGTTGGACATGGAACGTCGCGCCCAGGAGTTGCTGAACAGCCGCGGACGACGAAGTCCCTCCGGCCGCTACGCTTACATCGGCGGCCTCGACGAGAACCTCAAGCAACAAATACGAGAAGATATCCGTACAGGTAAACAGCGGATAGTCTTCACAAACCCTGAATCGCTCGTTTCTGGACTCAAGTCTGCACTGGAAGATGCTGCCGAGGCAGGTCACCTTCACTACTTCGTCATTGACGAGGCCCACCTCGTCGAGCAATGGGGCGAAGGCTTTCGACCTGAGTTCCAAACCATGTCCGTCCACCGTCGGACCTGGCTGAGCGCAGCACCACCCGGACGTGCACCCGTGACGGTCTGCATGAGCGCCACACTCACCGAGCAGCTGGTGACCACGCTCGAGAAACTGTTCGCCGACCCCAAGCCAGCCGAGATCGTTTGGGGCGCCCAGGTGCGCCATGAACCCAGCTACTACATCGATGCCTTCACCGACGAAGAGCAGCGCACCGAGGCAATCCTTCGTGCCATCGATCGTCTACCGAAACCACTAGCTCTGTACGTGACAGAGCGGAAAGACGCCAAGGCGTGGCTCGACCGCCTGCGCACAGCCGGCTTCGCACGAGTAGCTGACGTCGCCGGCTATTCCAGCCCCGACGAACGCCGAAGCGCAGTGGAAGGCTGGAGCGGCCGTTCCGCTTCGGGCCCTTTGCCCACCCGATACGACATCGTCGTAGGGACTTCAGCCTTCGGCCTGGGCGTAGACCTACCCGACGTCCGCAGTGTGGTGCACGCCTGCCTGCCCGAAACCGTCGACCGCTACTACCAGGAGGTAGGGCGCACAGGCCGGGACGGACGTCCGTCCGTGGCCTACCTGGCGTCCGCCCCCCGGGACGAGCCCGTCGCCGAGGGCATCAATCGGCAAGCAATCATCGGCGCAGACAAAGCGTGGTCGAGGTGGCGGTGGATGTGGACGCTCAGGGACAAGACATACCCACGTCCGCGTCACTACCTCGTCAACCTCGACTCCATCCCGGACAACGTCCACGACACCTCGGAGGCAAACCGCGACTGGAACATCCGCACCTTGAACCTCATGTTGCGCGCCGGGCTCATCGGTCTCCACGTTCCTGAGCCGCCCCAGCGACACGACGACGAACCACGCGCAGCCTTCCAGGAACGCCTCGACCGGTTCTACGAGGTGGCATCCACGCATGTGGACGTCACGCTCGAAGACACTCAGACCAACGACGAGGAGCACTTCCGGAGTCGGTTCGAAGCGGAGCGCCGGCGCTCAATCACCGCGCAGCGTCAGGCCCTAGCCGATCTCCGCACCCTGCTACGTGGCAATCGATGCACAGGCGAGGTTCTCAGCACCTACTACCGGGTCCAGCAAGGCGGTGCCCCACTGCTGACGGGGGTGAATTGCCGCGGCTGCCCCAGTTGCAGAACGACAGGCCTCCCGCAGGAGAACGGCTTCTACAAGCTGGGCGGAGACCCTCATCCACTGGTTCCAGCCCCTAGTCGGACCAGCCACGATCCACTCCGGCGCATGCGTGGCACCGCGTCCTGCCTCAGTTTGTGGTGGGGGACCGAGACGGACCGCCAGGTCAAGGTGCCTCGGCTGCTGGAGATCCTGGCCCTTCGTGGCATGAATGTGATTGGTGGGCCAGGGATCACCCCATCTCTAGCCGAAGCTCTTCAGGAGGATGTGGCACCGCGGCCGATCATCTGCGACACCGACGCGGATCTGCTCCGCTTCTACGAAGGCCCCATCGTCTGGGTTCTGGACGATGATCCCTCACCGATGGACCGGGCGCTCAAGTCGCGGCTTGACTCACCAGATGTGACCTACTTGATCCACCCGCGAAGTACGCCGGATCCGAGTCGCCCAGGCCTGGCCTTCGGTGCTCTTCATGCTCAAAGTTTCTCCGTTCAGACCGCGTTGGAGTCGTTCTGATGGCCCTGATCAACGTGGACGCCTCGCGCCCCGACCCCATGTGGGCAGTCGTCCGTCTACTGGCCCACTCGAAGAAGCCGGTACCACTCAACGGCGCCCGCGCTTTGCTGAGCCCACCGACCCTCGCATCCGGTGACAAAGACGCGTCGGAGATGTTCAACAAGGCCGTCAAGACGCTGCGGGAGCTCGGGCTGCTCCACGTCGCCGAATCCACCGGTGAGCTGACGCTCATGGGACCCGCTGAACATCTCGACGGCCAAGACTGGGACGCATTTGCGGCTGCGCTGCGCAGCGCCGTCTTCGCACCTGAGCGCAACAGTGGTCTGGGGGACAACGATGAACAGAGGGAATCCCGAGACCTCACGCGTGCCCTGGCATGGTTCCTCACGCTAGATCCCATGGGCCCTGCTGTGGACTGGGACCAGGCGCAGGACCTCATGAAGGAGACCCCTCTCAGACCCGAGGCGGGACCAGCTGTCGTGAACGCCGAGCGATGGCGGCAGTTCTGCGACTGGGCCCACGCGCTAGGGCTCGCAGCACGACCACTCCTTGCCGGCGGAGGTGGCAGTCGACTGGTACCCGACTGCACCGCCGCAGTCAGATACGTCATGCAGTGCCTATGGGAGCCGGGCCGCCAGGTGAATGCCGTAACAGCCGTACGAAGCGTCCGCGCGCATTTGCCGGTACTCTCCAGCGGCCAATACTCCCTGGCTCTCCACCTCCCCAACCCCGGTGACCGTGTAGCGGGCCCTGCTCTCTCCTTTGCGCTGCTCCGCGGTAACGACGAGGGCTGGCTGCGCCTAGAACTCGATTCCGATGCCGCAATGGTGCTGCAGGTGAGCGATCCAGAGCAGCCCTCCAGTCCGCGCTACGTAAGCGACATCACCATCCAGGAGGCCCCCAGTGCCTGACTTCCGCGGAAAGGTCTGCTGGGACCCCGCAACGGCTGCCAACACCATCAGCGTTGAAGCCATCTCCCCATCTGCGGCCGTGTTTCGGGCCACTCATGCGCCGTTGCGGATCCAGCGAGCGCGGCTCGACGGCCGGCAACTCGTGCTTGAGGGGCAGCCGGTCGACGAGCGGACGGTTCTTCACGACTTCCTGAATCATGAGTCCAACAGCGGCGCACTCCTTATGCCCATCGTGGGCGAGTCCGGGTCGGGAAAGTCTCACCTCGTCCGATGGGTCCGCGAGCACCTCGAACTGGTCGACGACGGGCGCCGTGATCGCGAGATCATCTACCTTGAGAAGCACAGAACAAGCCTCAAGGCAGTGGTGCAAAGCCTGATCGCCAAGGCAGACAGTGACGAACTGAAGCAACTCAAAGCGGAGATCGACAAATTTACCGCTGACATCGACGCATCAGTGCTGGCTCGGCGGCTGATCCACTCCCTCAACGAGACCCTCGTAGCCGAGACCGGCCGCGGCGTCTCGGGGCCCGCACGGCAACTCTTCGGCCCTCATGGTCTCGGAGCACTCCTTGACGATCCGCACGTCAGCGAATTCATGCTCCAGCCCGAGAAGTTTGTTCCACAACTGGCCACGTACCTCCTACGAGACCGCACCAAGGGTGACAAAGATCGCCCGCCGAAGTTCACCGTCGATGATCTCCCGCTAGACATCACAGATGTCAGCAAGGCTTCGGCGCTGGCCAAGAAGTGGGTACAGGTTCTCAGCGCCAAGGCCGAACTCCAGGAAATCGCGATCGACCTCCTGAACGAGCACTTGGAGACTGCGATCAATCGCAGCTTCAACCTTGGGATGGGCCGCTTGCTGGAAGCGATGACCCTTGTCCGCGAGGAGTACCACCGACAGGGCAAAGAGATCATTCTCCTCATCGAAGACTTTGCTCTCATCCAGGGCGTACAGAAGGACCTACTGGACGCCCTTGTCGAAGCCGCCCACCGTGAGGGGGCGACACGGCTAGCCCCCATCCGCACCCTTATGGCGGTAACGACTGGCTACTTCCGTGACCTGCCAGAGACCGCCCTCACCCGTGTACAAGCAAACCTGGGCTACGCGTATGACCTCGACGTGCCCTTCAGCGAAGAAGACACCGGCGAAGAAGCCATCGCTTCATTCGTTGGCCGCTACCTCAACGCCGCGCGCATCGGCAAGGATCGATTGGAGCAGGTAGGCGGTGCCGAGCCGCCGAACGCGTGTGATGCCTGCCCCCTGCAGCCGCGTTGCCACGACGCGTTTGGAGCATCAGCGGATGGATTCGGGCTCTACCCCTTCAACCGCTCAGCCCTGACTCGCATGGTCCACTCCACCGCTTCGAAGGATGAACCGTGGGGGTTCGTCCCCCGAACGGTGCTCGGAAGTGTGGTGCGGCCCATTCTCATTGAGCACGCTGGATCGCTGCGGCGTGGGGAGTTTCCCGATGCGGCCTTCTCCGAAGGCTTCCCCACCGCTGACATCGACACGACGCTTGACACAACCGTGCGATCGTTGATCGATACCAACGATCAGGTGGCCGGCCCACGCCGGAAGCTGATCCTTGAATTCTGGGGCGACGCGGCTGCTCAGGGCATCGAAATCGATCCCACGGTGATGGAGGCCTTTGCTCTCAGCCCCATGGCTGCTGGAGCCCAAACCCCTCTGAAGCAGCCACGGCGTGAAGCTGAGCCTTCCCCCCAACCCAGGGCCACGCCTGGCACTGCCAAGACGGAAGACAAGACCTATCCGCCGTCCGTTCAGCGGAGCCTTCAGAACATCGAGGAGTGGGTGACCCGCGGCGACGACCTCAAGCAGGATCACGCCCGAGCCATCCGCACAGTCATCGCCACCGCGGTAGCCGAGCGGTACCGCTGGAACGCGCCGCTCATGCAGGCGCAGAGCAACGTGAAGGAGAAGGGCTGGCCCAACAACGCCACCGTCGTCAGCATCGAAGGCTCTGCTGTCGCAGGCATTACAGGTGCCGATAGCGCGCCGATCCAGTTCAAGCGGAGCGCGACGAACAGCAGGTTCTTCCAGAGCTTGATCCGTGCGCAGTACGGGTTGGACCAAGTACGCGGTGAGGACATCCGCAGGCTCGCGACCCTGGCCGAGCGGCACGCGGGTGCGCTGGCATCCAGAGTCCAACGCAACCTGGAAGTCACCGACGACGACCTTGTGCTCGGCCTACGGGCATCCATACTCGGGGCAGTTCTTGCTGGCCGGTGCTGGCCTGGCATGAGTGTCGAAGAACTCCTGGCGGCAGCGGTGGACGACGGCGACGCTTGGGAAGGTACCGGCGTAATGTCGAGGCCGGACCGTTGGACCGCCGCCCTCAACCAGCACCTGTCGGCCCGCAGCGCCCTAGTGAAGCGTATCCGTGCCGGAATCGGCATCTCGCAGGGCAGCAGAGGAGCCGTGGGCATGATCGACGCAGCCCGGGCAATCCCTCTACTGGAAGAGGCAACAGCCACCTGGGCGTGGGAAACGCCAGCGGGCAGTATCCCCGAGTGGGTGAAGCCCGCAGTCAAACCGTTCGCGTCATGGTCCGCGCTGATCGACGGGCAAGTCACGATGCTCAAGGACTGGCTGGGCGACATCCGAATGCGGCAACCCCGCAGCACCCCAGGGAATCACACCCTGGCCAGCATCAGAACTGCCGTCGACAGGGCAAGAGAGGTCAGTCTGTCGCTGTCCGCCCAACGAGCACGTGAACTCGATACTCTCCTTGAGCGGGCAGGTGCTGTGGAGTGGTCCGCGATCTCCGCTCTGGAAGATGACCTGGGTCGGTGCTTCGACGACGATCGCCCCGAGGCGGCGCGTCTGACTGCGCGCATCCGCACGGCCGCCCAAGACCGAGGGGCCTCCATCGAAGTTATCCGGAACCTGCTTTGTGTCGCTGACGAATGGCTTGATGAGGCACTGAAGGGTGCCGAGCTGCGGGCGAGTTCGTCGGCCGCAAAGAGCGCAGCCGAGGGCGTGCAAGAACTCATCGCCGAATGGCGTTCCCTGGCAGTCGAAGGGGCTGATCAGCCGTGACTCGGATGTCCGTGTACGAGAAGGCAAAGCTGCTCGAGGATCACGCTTCCCGTATCGCAGATGGCGAGGACTCTCAGCGACAGGCCACTCGTGTATCAAGCCGGCTGCTGGAACTCCGCTCCCAGCTCAACCAGCTTCGCTCGCAACTGGCCGTCACACAGGCCCTACAGTCCCGCGGCGCGGGACTCGACATCGACTTGTCCGGCATCGATGACGGCAGAGCTGGATTCGAACGCAGTCTGGGACCCAGCGGACTCCCCTCCAACCAGGTGTTCAACACGGCGAAGAAGAAGACACAGGCAGTAACCGATCGTCTCGCGGAAGAGAACCAAGCCGCTTGGTCAGCCTGGACTGAGCAACTCCTCGCGGACCTGCCCCTTGCGCGAATCTCGATGCTCGTCGAACTCGAAGCGGAGAAGCAGGCTTCCAAGCGACAACTCGAACTGGAGCGCATCGCCAGGGGCAAGGCTTCTAAAGAAGCCATCACCACATTCGCGACCACGTACGCCGGCCTAGCGGAACTCCTTCAAGACACTCAAGACCCGCCGGAAGCACTCGTCGACCTGCTAAATCGGCTACGTGAGCAACCTGGCCTGACGCTAAGCGACGTCACAGACGAAGAGATCGCACTCCTTCGCGAATGCCGGATGGACGCCCACATCACCCTGAAGAGGAAGGGTTCGTGAACCAGAGCACAGTAGGCCGGAAGTTCGCCAACGAACTCCTGAACCAACTTGAAGACCTTGAGTTGCCCCTCCTCATGTGGGGCATGACGGAAGGCGCGCTCTCAGAGGATGACGTCCTCAGCTGCATCGAGCAGTTCCTCGACGAATGCAACAATCCGCCAGCACTATCAGCCGTCGAGATTCTCCGCGAGATGCAGGGCCGCGCGCTGCTCTTCAAGGTGCCCTGGCCCAGCGACGGATCAATCCGCTACCGCACTCGTTTTGCCGAGGCTCTGCGCTTGACTGCCGGACTGCGCCAACTCTTCCGCCCTCGCGGAGACTGGGCAGACGACACCCCCAACGGATGGTGGCGGCAAGGGAAGCGACTCGTTGCTGACTACCGCCTACACGTTCGCTACCGCCGTTACCCTGATCGAGACATCCCAGGCTCCCAAGCACTCAAGGAGCTGCGCACCCTTCCCGGTTGGGGCGATCTCCAAGACCGCGTTGCCCAGGACCAACTGGGCGGCAAGAACCTCGCCCGTTTTCAGTTGGAGGCAACGCAAGCTGTCTTCTCCTCACTCCAGGGCCAAAACCGTTCCAAGGGCATCATCGTCAGCGCCGGCACCGGTAGCGGCAAGACGCTGTCCTTCTACCTGCCCGCCTTCGCAGCCATAGCGGAGCACGCGACCAACAGGGTCCAGAACAGGATCCACACTCTGGCTCTGTATCCGCGAACTGAGTTGCTGCGGGATCAGTTGCGTGATGCGATCGTCAATGCTCGCAGCGTTCAGAGCGCGCTCGTCAGCCAGGGGAAGAGGCCTCTGCGCCTCGGCGCACTCTACGGAGGCACCCCGAATCACGCCGACGATTGGCGACTTCAGCCCGGACGAGGTTCTGGCCGTTGGGCACGTGTAGGGGACGGCGCCGTGTGTCCCTTCCTTCCCTGTCCCAGCCCTGAGTGTGAAGACGGCGAGTTGATTTGGTCCGACAGGGACCGCGCTGAACGCGTTGAACGCCTCATATGTCGACGCTGCGGGGACGAAATCCCGGACGGCCAACTCGCCCTGACTCGCGAGTCCTTGAAGAAGAACCCGCCGCACCTGTTGTTCACCACTACGGAGATGCTGAACAACTGCAGCGCCGACGGCTACCTCGATAGCCTCCTGGGCTGGCGCGGGGGAAGCGTGCCGTCCCTGATGCTCCTCGATGAGGTGCACACCTACTCGGGAGTGCACGGGGCACAGGTCGCCTACCTCCTACGCAGATGGAGGGACGCAGTAGGCAAACCCGTAACTTTCGTGGGCCTCAGCGCCACACTGCGCGACGCGAACCAGTTCTTCGCACAGTTGGTCGGCCTGCGCGAGAGTGACGTGGACCCCATTGCACCCGACGATGCCACCATGGTGCGAGAAGGCCGCGAGTACGCGCTCGCGCTGCGAGGCGACCCAGTCTCGGGAGCCAGTCTCCTGTCCACGTCGATCCAGACTGCGATGCTCTGGGGCCGCGTACTCGACAACGGTGACGACGCCTTCCTCTACGGCTCGACCGGGTTCCTATTCACGGATGCCCTGGACGTCACCAACCGCTTCTACAAGTACCTCCGAGACGCCGAGGGCGACCAGGACCACCGCGGGCGCACGAATCGCCGGGGAGACGTGCTGGCCGGGTTGCGGTCACGTGCGCGCCCTGAGCCCGGGCCCCGCTACCTCGAGGGACAGAACTGGGAACTCGTCGAGCGGATCGGTCATGAACTCGACCCCGATCTCCGCATGCACCCCTTGATCATCGGGCGGACCTCATCCCAGGACGCGGGGGTGAACCGCAATGCGAACCTCACGATCGCTACAGCGTCGTTGGAAGTGGGTTTCAACGATCCCCGGGTTGGTCTCGTCCTTCAACACAAGGCACCGCGGAATGCCGCTTCGTTCATCCAGCGCCGCGGCCGCGCTGGCCGAGAGCGCGGGACTCGGCCGCTAACCATCGTGACCTTGTCGGACTACGGTCGCGATCGCCTGGCCTACCAAGGCTACGAAACGCTCTTTGCTCCGGAGGTCGCTGCCACGACCCTGCCGCTCAAGAACCGGTACGTCCTCAAGATCCAGGGAGCCCAGGCTCTTCTTGACTGGGCCGGGCGCAGGATGCGTGTCCAGGTCGGGCGCGGCGACGTGCGGAAGCTCCTGACGACCCCGGATGACCCGAGGATCTTGTCCGAGTACGAGAACGAGCGCCTCGGACTGATCAGGATCTTGCATCAACTGCTGACAGAGGAGCGTGTCCAGGACGAGTTTGCACGGCACCTCGTCAAGGCGTTGAAGATCAGCGTTGACGAGGCACAGGCCGTGTTGTGGGAACAGCCTCGCTCCCTCCTCCTGGCCGTCGTGCCCACGGCTCTTCGCCGGCTTCGCTCCCGTTGGGAACCTCTTGTAAACGACCCCGGCATGGGCAAGAAGGCCATGCTCCCCGAGTTCATCACCCGGACCCTGTTCGAGCCGCTGAACCTTCCTGAGGTCGATCTGGAACTCCCCTTCGACAACGGGGACGGATCCATCGAACACATGCCCATCGGTAAGGCATTGACTGAAGCCGTGCCGGGACGGGTCAGCCGGCGCTTCGGGTACATGGACGACACTCACCGCACGTGGCTCCCCATCCCCGACGAGGACGCCAATGTGCTCAACCTGAGGGAAATCGTTACCGAGGGCAGGCTGGAGGGCACCTGGCAGCCTCATGGACACGATGGCGCCAACCTCGAAGTCGTCCGCCCCTTGAGCCTGGCGCTTTCCCAACCCGATCCCGACATCGTGGACCAGTCCCACGGCCAGCCCCAGTGGGGCACCCAGATCGTCGTGGAGGACGACGCGCCCCTCAGTGAGGGCACCGTGCCGAAGCCGTCCCCCTGGCAACGTCGCATTGACACGGTCAGCTTTGCGACTCACGCGGCCGGCAACCCTGTACAAGTGCGCCGCATGACGTTCGGCGCTGAGTGCAACGTCCGCCGGGAACGCCAGAACAGTCAAGCCCGCACTGTTCGGTACGAACTCCGGGGACGACCGGCCGCTCTCGGATTCGCCTTGGGCGTTGATGCCATCCGCTTCGAACTCAAGCCGCTCAACCTCGACGATCCGGCTGTCAGGGAGTACCTCACTACGCCTCAGTGGCGCTCGCTGGCCTTCTTGCACACGGTTCAGGACGATCCTGCCTTGGCCGAGATCTCCGACAGGTTCCAGCGGGAGCGCCTGGCCCAGATCTATCTGACCGCGTTCGCTCTGGCCGGACTCGACGGGAGCCGCACGAACGCTGACGTCCGTGCGCTGCTGAAGAACGGCGCCTGGACTCACGATCTCTCCAAGATCTTCCAAGTGCTCTACCGTGACTCCGACGTGACTGAGCAGGAGGTCGACGGTGATCGACTCGTATCAGAGTTGATCAAGCTCGTCGCCGACAGCACGGTCATCACAGCTCTGGACAGGGCAGCGGAGCTGCTGGTAGCAGAGGACATTTCAGCCGAGACCAGCCAGCTCGCCCGGCGCACATACCGCGACACGATGGCGGCTGCGATTCTCGCTGCTGCTCAACGCGCGTGTCCGAACGCACAGGACGGCGATCTCATCGTTGACACACTCCCCGGTGAGGGAGAGGACTCGCTCACCGAGGTGTGGCTCAGCGAAACGTCCGTGGGTGGGTTGGGAATCGTCGAGCAGTTGGTCGACTTCTACTCGAAGGATCCCCGGCAATTCTGGGGGCTTGTGACGAGCAGCCTCGCGCCCAGCGAATACGAGTACGTCGACGCCACACTGACCCGGTTCCTCCGGCACGTCATCGACGAACCCAGCGGAACAGCTGCCCAGGCAATGGCGACACTCCGGGCCGGCAGTTCCGCCAAAGAAGCCGAGGACGCTCTGGACGTCCTTCGCGAGGCCTGGGCACGGCTCGACGGCCCGCCTCGGCATGCAGCCGTTGCTGCCCTGTCCACGCGGCTTCTGCGCCCGGGGTCCGGGCCCGATACTGACGTCACCGCTCTCGTCCTTGTTGACGCATGGACGGAGTTGGAGCAACGTCTCCGGGTCGAGGTCGACGCCCGCGTGATCGCATACGCCGTGGGATCCGGCAAGCTCCAGTTGGAAGGAGCCCGATCCCTGACCGCAGACCAGGTCTTCAGTCTTCTCTGGCCTCGTGGCCACCAGGCCCGCACTCAGGACTTGAAGCACTACCAGCCATACGCTGACGACCCCGTCCTCGAGCGTCTGCTGGTCCAAGCCGCACACGATGACCGTGTACCGGTGATCGACGTGACCAAGCCCACCTGGGATAACGCCTACCGGCAGCAATTGACCGCGACCTCGGCTGTCGAGCTGGTCTGTCCAGCGGGAGACGCGACTCTGATGGCTCAAGCCTTGAAGCAGGTTCCGGTCACGCCCATCGACCGGGATGTGCTGCGCGTCTACGGAGAAGTCTGCGGCGTGGTCCGCCACCAGAACGAGATTCGAGTCAGGGTCGAACTGAGGGAGGCAGCCCAGTGAAATCCCAGGAACGAACCCTCCGCACTGGGCCGCACACCGCGATTCGCGTTGACACCATGCTGTCCGCCGCGCTGATCGCGGAGTTCATCGCACCCAGCGACCACCTGTGGTTGGTGTCCGCATGGATCACCGACGTCCAGGTCCTCGACAACAGCCACGGCGCCTACGACGCACTCTTTGGAGACACCCCTCCCGTGGGGTGCCGACTCTCAGACGCCGTGGCCCGCATCGCCCATGGTGGCGCACAGGTACACGTCGTGACCCGCGATGACCCCCACAACGAGGACTTCCTGCGCCGCCTGATGAAGGCGGCATCGGGAAGGAAGCTTCACATCGTCCGCGACCCGGATATCCACGAGAAGACCCTGTGCGGGAATGATTGGATGCTGAGTGGATCGATGAACTTCACGATCCGAGGCATGGCCCGGAACGACGAAAAGATCACTTACCGGGCAGGCAGCGACGCTGCCGCCCAAGCACGCATTGACCTGGCCGAGCGGTGGGGGAACGGAGAATGAACCAGACCACCTCCTGGACCACTGATCGTATCCAGGCGTTCCTGCACAGGTTCTTCGGCGAGGGCAACGACGCGTGGCCCAAGATGGACCCCAAGCACTCGTGGACAGCGCGCACCGAGCCCTTCGTCAAGATCGCGCTGGGCGATAACGACGCGCCCATCGTTCTCCCTCGTTGGGTCGCCGCAAACCAGTCGTACTCGATGTACGCCATCGCACGCGACCCAGCAGATGCCGGCAAGACAGCTGAACTCATTGAGGCATTTGCCGGGCCTACGTACATTTACAGCAACATGGAGCGCGGTGGCCTTCGTCCAACTCTCCTCAACCGGGACGATCCCGTAGAACGCGCCGTCATCGACCTGGCTGGCGAACGTTCCACTTTCCGGCTGACAACCGGGGAAAGCGACAAGTACCGGCAGGGCCTGACTGATGCTCTGCTACTGATGCAGCAGACCTACCTGAGGCGTCCGCCAAGGCTATGGCGCGTAGTAAAGCCGGTCGGGCGTCTCATCGCCGAGTTCGACGCGGCTCTCGCGGCCGGCGGCGAAGCTGCGTCGCTTGACCTCCTTGAGCAACTCGCCGCCGCGGGCGGGCTTACCGCGACGAATCTCGCACATCTCAAGCTCAAGAGACTTGACCGTCTCGGAGCGAGTACCAAGGTGCTGGAGTTCCCGGCACTCCAGGACGTAGCCAGGCAAGATCCTCCTGCGCCGGTGAAGGCAGCAATCCTGAACGCTGTGTACACCGTTGCTCTGGAGGAGCCACTCGCGGCTCGGAATCTGGAGGCGGCCAAGTCCAACCTCATCACTCACGGCAGGGCCGTCCCCGAGCTGCTCGCAGGCGACCCGCGGTCGTATGGACCGCAGGCCATGACGGTGCTCCTTCTGGCTTGCGTGATCCTCAAGAACGCAGAGGCCGCACGCCGGTTCGTGACGGCTGCTGAGGACCTCGACCAAACACCCGAGATCCCCATGCTCGTGTTGAACGAGGCCAATGCGCTCATTGCCCAGGCTTCGGGCGACCTCGATGCCTCCACGGTCGCGCAACCCGAGGAGTCGACAGACACGGCCACTCCGATCAACGATTGGCCAGCCCTGTTCTTCGCGCTCGCCGAGGGCGACAGCGCGGCGAAGGACGCACTGGATGAGGAACAGTGGACCCTGTGGCCCACTCCTGCAGAGCACGATGGGGCCCTCGCCGAATTCCTGGACGGGTTGAGCGACGGCGCCGCGCGAGAACTATGGCGGGCAGTGGGCTCGTTCATCGATGCCGTGGGCTACGACGACCCCGCACCCGAATGCGCCCACGCATTCATCCGCAACGCAGTGCTTTTCAACCGCTACAGCCCTGGCGACTTGGCGGCCTTGCAGGCGCTGATGGAGATCGCACTTCGCGCTGCTCCCTCTGCCGATCAGTACGCGGAGATCCTTAAGGACATCGGTTCGGACACGGATCGGTGGGTTGCTCCCGAACGGGCCTCGGCTGTCTTGGACTTCGTCGACCGCTTGTTCCTTGCAGCGTGCCCTGATCCTGAGGCCCGCACGAGCTTGTGCTCGCAGCTGCTCGGGCCTCTGTCTGCACACAGCCGCCGCCTCACTGAGGCAGACCTTGCCTTCGCGCGCCGGCTCTCTGAAGACCTCGGCATCAGCTTCTCCTGGGATGCTCCTGCTGGCGAAGACGGCAAGGAGAGCACGCCCGTCGAGTTCCCCTCGGCGACACTGCTGCTCTACTCACTGGACGAGGCAGTGCTCACCCGATGCCAGGAGGAACTGAAGCGGCTCGCTCCCGCTGTGAAGGTCTTGACGGCTTACGACCACGTAGGCACGCCGCAACTGCGGCAGAAGGCCCGTACTGCGAATGTGATCGTTTTGGCCACGCGCTGCGCCAAGCACGCGGCCACCGGCTTCATTGATCAGAACAAGACGACAAAGCACGTCGGATATGCGAACGGGAGTGGCTCCGCATCACTCCTCCGCGCTGCGGTCGATGCGCTCCGCCTCGCAGCAGCAGAGTCCTAACAGAACGGCGGCCGCCCAGGACCGGGCGGCCGCCGCAGCAAGGCCTCGGGCAGCGACAGGCGAGCTATGGGCTAGGCGCTGACTCGGGCTTGCAGATAGCTGCTGAGCAGCCGTACGTCCTTGGACGTATTCTGCAGGCTGTTCCAGTTGGGCTGATGGTTATCTCCGAAGTTCCATTTCCCCGAGGTCCAGGCCACGTGCTCTTCCAGCCCACGCAGAATGGCACGGACGTCATCCCAGTCGACCTTGTCGACCGGGACATCCGCGGTGAGCCGGTCCATGACGAAGCCCATCGCCTGGATGCCCACCCCATGGGTCAGCCTGGACTCCTTCGGGGGCTTCCCCCACGCCTCGCGGAAGATGCTTGCCACTGGCGTCCAGAAGGCCAGCAGGTGGGCCAGCATCCGCTCCTCGTCCCCGGTGCCGTCGGTGGCGTTGCGGTACTGGTACAAGGCGCCCTCGTAGATGCTGTGCTCCAGCATCTTCAGAACGCTGTTGTCCTTGATGTCTCCGGTGGGGGATGTGGGACTGCTGATCCTTCCGCTGAAGGGACCGTCCCCCATATTCAGGTGGACCATGAGCCTCGCGGCGAGTGCCCTGCGCGCGAGAGAGCGCGGCAGCTGGCCGGTGGTCTCGGGCAGGAGCTCGTACACGAGTCCCTTGGGGAGCGGCTTGGTGGAGTTGACCAGGATGAACTGCGACCGCTGCTCTTCCTGACCGGATGCGATGAAGCCCACGGCGGCGACAGGGAACTCAGCGAGGTCAGCGTCCCTGATGGCGGCGCTGCGCTGCTGTCCGTCCACGAGCCAGGCCGGCTTCTCGTCGTCGGCCAGTGACTCGTCGACCGGGATGATCAGCTCGCCCGGGATGGAGTACTTCACATCGCCGCCGCGGACCGCTGGTTCGAACCTCACCCGCTCGTCGAACGCGAGGACCACGGCGTTAGGGAGCATCGCTCCCTCGGACTCGAGGTAGCGGCGGATTGAGCGGATGTGGCTGAGGACCTCGGGCCGCTGGTACCCCTGCAACCGCTTCTGGTCATCACGGCGGATGCGCGACACGGCGGCGAAGTCGTGCAGTTTCTTGCCGTCGACGGCGAAGCAGTAGATCTCCTTGGTGCCTTGGAGGATCTTGAGGGCGGGTAGCTTCAGCTCGTAGCGGTCGGCCACATCATCTCCTGTTGGGTTACTTTGGGTGTTATGCGCGTTCTGGGTGATTATGTGAACGACAGCTTGCGCATCTTTGCTTCGAGTACCGTCATGTTATGGAATCCGCGGCGCTTGTTACGCTCGGACCCACGGAATATGACCATCTCGATCTTGTGTTCCCGGCAGAGGTCGCATGTGCAGTGCTTCCATGGCCTGTCAGCCAGCGTGGCGCCGTATCGCTTCAGTTGGTTGTCCAACTGCTTCAGCTTCTTGGCATCGCCGAGGAGCACCTGGTAGCGGCGCAAGGCATCCAAGACCTCTGAGGCATCCACCAAATCCTTGTCGTAATCACGCAGCAGTTGAAGGCACTCTCGCTCGGCCTTGATTGCTTCGGATTGGGATACGACGCCGGCCAGGATCAATCGCTTGAGAGCTGGATTTCCGTCGACCTGCGGAACGCGAATCGCCGTGTAGGCCTTATCTGCGGTGTGATAGTTGTTGCGCTCATCCATAAAGGCCTGACGGAAAGCAGAGGTGCTATCGAAGCTTTCTACGTGGAATTTCGCGAATTCTTCCATGCTGTCTACGCGAGTGATTCCGAGGAGATGGAAGTCAACTCCTTCTGCGCGAACTTGTGCAATCCTCTTCAGGCACGCCACGATCTCGGGCGTCTTTAGTGGAACCATGCCGCCTAGGGCAATCCGCTTGTAGCCCATTTTCTGAAGTCGGGCAACGCTGTCGGCGTAGCTGTCCGGGCTCCAGCCCTGTGCTGCGCCGACCGGTTCGAGCTTGTCGTCTTCTTCCAGGATCTTGGAATTGCGTGATCGGACAGCAGCGATGAATTCTTCAGCCAACTCCAGCGAGATCTCGCGTCGCTTTACCCATGCAGGGTTTGCGTCCTCTTCGGTGAGTTCGGGCTCATATCCGAAAATTACGTGGTCGATGCTGATTCCGGAGTTGAACTTGCAGCCGATATAGAAGTCGAGTACCTGATCAACCGTATAGGGTGGGCGCTCTTCGTTGATATAGTTGAAGGCTCCGCAGTCTCCCAGGCTGCTCATCGTCTTGGGGAGCCTGAAGAAATTCCGCACGCCAAGCCGGTAGAGGCGTTCACGCTGCGGTGCGCTGTACTTACCCGCCCCCTTGACGGACCCGTCGACAATGGCCTTGCTGACCAGGATGCCGTCGTAAGGTGCCGGCTTCACAGCCTGATGGGCGTAGAAATCGTCCCGTTGTCGGACGCGAAAAGGAGAATACTCGTCATTGAGGAAGTCATAACTCGGACTGACCTGGTCCTGACTGTCCGGAAAGTAGAACCTCACGCTGCGCCCATCCTTGCCTTCTGGTAAACGCGAATCAGGTAATTTGACAGGATGTTGATGTGCTTTGTGATGTTCTCCAATTCGTTCCAGTTGTAGTTAATCTCGGGCCAGCGCCCCTTGGTCCAGCGGCAGTAGGGTTCGACCAGGGCCAATTCGGCCATGACCTTGCTGTACGCCTCATCCGAGTTGATGTCTACTTCAAACATCACTCTCTCCATGACGCGGTCCATGAGCTGTCCCATTGACCGAATGCCGACGCCGTGCATTAGTCGGCTCTTATTGGGGGAGATTCCCCAG
This sequence comes from Streptomyces sp. NPDC006368, assembly GCF_040612535.1. NCBI lineage: Bacteria > Bacillati > Actinomycetota > Actinomycetes > Kitasatosporales > Streptomycetaceae > Streptomyces > Streptomyces sp. NPDC006368. Next base: position 46,069 of record NZ_JBEXQK010000029.1, on the reverse strand, counting down.
GCGTCAGGAAAGGTGTCTCGCACGGCCGTCCAGTAGACGACAAGGATCTTGCGAATAGTGCTCGTATCAATGGTTCCGCTGGACAAGTCTTTGTAAGGGAAGAGCACCCCAGAAGGCGACAATGACGCGGTGATCGCCTGAAGCAGACTGTTGTCCTTAACGACCGTCTCAGATTTCCGGCTAGCTGTCGTCGATGCTTGTTTGATCAGGCCCTTAAAGGGTGAGTCACCATCCTGGCTTAGTGCATTCACCAAGATCGCCGGAAGTTTACGAGCCGAGAGCTTGGTAGGCAGTTGAGTGTTTACTTCCGGTAGGAGTTCCGAAACCAGGTCGCTGGGGAGCGGCGACACTGTATTGACCCGCAAAAACTGCTCGCGCTGGACATGCAGATCTTCGGAAACGAAGCCAGCCACTGTGATAGGCAACTTGGCATTCCGAGTACGGGCAAGGGCCAGGCTCCGCTGCTGGCCATCAACGATGAGAGCCGGACGGGGAGCCTCCCGTGACTCTGGCAGTGGGATCTCAAGCATCCCAATGGTTGCAAGGCCGTCGCTAGGGTTCGGTCCGCGGCTTCCTCTGAAACGTACTGAGGATGGGAGTGCGAGGATGAGTCCGTTCGGAAACAGCACCTCGTCCCCGTCCAGATACTCCAAGATCTGCTTTACGTGCTGTTTCTTCTCGGGGCGCTGGTAGCCGAGGAGCTTTCCGGCCTCATCGCGTGAGATCCGCGCAACGTCGGCTACGAGGTCGACTTCTCCGGCTTCCAGGGCAAAAAGGTACAAGGGGATGTCGGGGTGCTGATTGATCCGCAGAGCTCTGCGTGTGATGAGGTTCTCGGTCACTGATCCCCCATGGTTCGCTTGAACAGGGTGGCAAACCTGCTCTGTTCACATGCTCGGCCGCTGTCGCGCAAGATCCGCAACAGCCGCGTCCGTGAGATGCCCGGTTGAGCCTCCGTCTCCTGCCTAATGAAGGCGATGACCTCTGCATCGGTCATGGGCTGACGGTTGAGTTGTTCCGGCCTCGGTACAGCCGACGCCCACTCGTGCCAGGCGGAACTGGTGGTCTCAGAGGTCAGTCGACTGTCCTCGCAGTGCTGGAGCCAGGAAGCGGCCATGCGGACATTGAGGCTCGTGAGGGTTCCGCCGAGCGCGAGTCGCAGCCCTGCATCGGAGGCGACTCTTCGGATGCCGGGGATCTCTTCGACACCGCCTACCAGTAGCGCCTCGCTCGCAACGGCACCCAGAGCTCGGAGTTCGGCTTCCATGGCCTTCGCGTAGACCTCGGACAGAACCATCAAGATTGGCCCGCTTTTTCCGAGTTCCTGCAATGTTGTGCGGCTTTGTCCCTCTTGTAGGTACTTCCACCACTGGGCGCTTCCATCCGCAGAGGTGGCTACCGAGTCAGCGTGTCGCGTGCTGAATGTCGCCGCGTATGCCGGGGCCGGCTCGGATGCTGGCCGAAGGCCGAGGCCGGCGGACGCGACCCATAGCCGTGCGTCGAAACCAGCCTTGGTGGCCGTAGCGACGAGGCGACGCGACTGTGTCCAGTGGTCGCCGCAGTAGAGCCTGTCGAGTGGATGGGTGGCGGAGGCGTCCGCGACGCGCCCCTTCCAGATGGTCGAGCGTTCCTCCACGGTCCCAACTGGCAGTGACCTTGCGTGCAGTGAGGCTTCCGGCGCTACAGCCTTACGGTCCGTACATGTGACCACAAGTGAAAGTTGCCTCACGCGGCTCGGCTCCCGACGCTCATAACTACCAGTCTGTCGTCGTTACTCTACCTGTCACTTTTCGCGTAGGCTGCCGCAGTACACACGGAGCTAACTAGGAGCAGGCATGGCGGAGCGTCCCGCGATCGTTCTACTGAGTGGCGGACTGGACTCAACGACCGTTTTGGCGATCGCCAAGGACCAGGGCTACGCGCCGTACGCGCTGAGCTTCCGCTACGGGCAGCGGCACAGCGTGGAGCTTGAGGCTGCGAAGCGTGTGGCTGAGGCGCAGGGGGTCGCTCGGCACGTCATCGCGGACATCGACCTGCGAGTTTTCGGCGGATCCGCGCTCACGTCGGACATCGACGTTCCGAAGCATGAGTCTCTGGACGACGCCGGGGACAAGGACACCGGCAGTAGCGTTCCCATTACGTACGTCCCGGCACGCAACACGATCTTCCTCTCCTTCGCCCTCGCCTACGCGGAGACGGTTGGGGCGAGCGACATCTTCACCGGAGTGACCGCGGTCGACTACAGCGGCTACCCGGACTGCCGCCCTGAGTACATGGAGGCCTACGAGCGCATGGCCAACTTGGCCACCCGCGCCGGGGTCGAGGGCACGCAGCGTCTCAAGCTCCACTCGCCGCTCATCGCCATGTCGAAGGCCGACATTGTCCGTGAGGGCCTGCGCCTCGGCGTGGACTACTCCCTTACCTCCTCTTGCTACGACCCGGACGAGCAGGGGCGGGCATGCGGACATTGCGAGACCTGCCTGCTCCGCCTCAAGGGCTTCGCCGAGGCCGGCGTCACCGACCCCGTGCAGTACCAGGGCGCGTGAGAATGACCTACCTGGTCAAGGAGATCTTCTACACCCTGCAAGGCGAAGGGAGTCACGCAGGCCGTCCAGCCGTCTTCTGCCGCTTCTCCCGGTGCAATCTGTGGACGGGCCTTGAGAAGGATCGTCACCGTGCGATCTGCCAGTTCTGCGACACAGATTTCGTCGGAACCGACGGGGAAGGCGGCGGCCGGTTCCGGACCCCGGACGACCTCGCTCAAGCCATCGAGCAGGCGTGGCCGTCGTCATCCAGGGAGCACCGCTTCGTGGTGTGCACCGGCGGCGAGCCGCTTCTACAACTCGACGAAGCGGCGATCGACGCGCTGCACGCCCGCGGCTTCGAGGTTGCCGTAGAGACGAACGGCACCCGCGTACCGCCGAACGGCATCGACTGGCTCTGCGTCAGCCCCAAGATCGGCTCCGAACTGGTCGTGACTAGCGGAGACGAACTGAAGCTGGTCTACCCGCAACTGGGCGGCGACCCCGGTCAGTTCGAGCATCTGGATTTCCGGTACTTCCGGCTCCAGCCCATGGACGGCCCGGACGTTGAAGCCAACACCAGGGCGACTGTCGACTACTGCATGAAGAACCCGCGCTGGATCCTCTCTCTCCAGACGCACAAGTATCTGGGAATTCAGTAATGGAAATCTTCCGCGAGTTCACCTTCGAAGCTGCACATCGCTTGCCCAACGTGCCCGAGGGCCACAAGTGCGCGCGCCTGCACGGCCACTCCTACAAGGTCATCGTCCATGTCGAGGCTCCCGTCGACCCCGAGTCGGGCTGGGTCATGGACTTCGGCGACCTCAAGAAGGCCTTCAAGCCCCTCGAAGCGCAGCTCGACCACTACTACCTCAACGACATTGAGGGCCTGGATAACCCGACTAGCGAGGTCCTCGCCCGCTGGATCTGGGAGCGGCTGAAGCCGACCCTGCCCGACCTCTCCGCGCTCACCGTTCGCGAGACGTGCACGTCTGGCTGCACCTATCGGGGCGAGTGAGCGATGCACGACATCCAGAACGAGACTGACACCCGCGGCATCGAGATCGACGATGTCGGCATCAGCGGCCTGCGCTACCCGCTGTACTTCGAGGACGGTCACCTCCGCCAGGAGGGCATCGCCGAGATCGACGTGACCGTGCGGCTCCAGCATGACCGCCGGGGCACCCACATGAGCCGCATGGTGGCTCTCGTCCACGAGCACCTTCGCCGGTTCGATCCGCGCAGGCTGCCGCACGTGGTGAAAGTCGGTGCGGACCTACTGGATGCACCGGCGCTCGCGGTGTCAGTAGCCGTCCCGCTGAGCACGACCGTAGTCGCGCCAGCGACTGGCGCCGAGTCGTACCAGGTCCACGATGTCCGGTTCGACGGCCGCTGGGACGACGGAGACACGACGGTTGTCACGTCGGTTACCACCGAGGTCACCAGTCTGTGCCCGTGCTCGAAAGCGATCTCTGACTACGGCGCCCACAACCAGCGCAGCCGCGTCACGCTGTCCGTGACAGGGCACGGGGACACTCCCTATCCGTTTGGGGTGCAGCAGGCCGTACGACTCTTGGAACGGTGTGCGTCCGCTCCCGTCGTGCCCCTGGTAAAGCGTCCAGATGAACGTGTGCTGACGATGCAGGCCTACGACCACCCTGTGTTCGTCGAAGACATTGCCCGCGAAGTCAGCCACGTCTGCCGCGAACGGGGTCTTCGTCACTCGGTGAGGGTCCGCAACCTAGAAAGCATCCATAGCCACGACGCCGTCGCATACGTCGCCGGGTGAGCGAGCATCGGGTAGAAGCCACTGCCGCATCGTTCTGCTGAGATCGGGTGGAGAGGCCCATCGGTACGCGGGCAAGTGAGGACAGGCCCAGCCATTGGTCCGCGTTAGCAACAGGGCCCGGTGCCTCGGCAGATCCACAGACGAGGGGTAGCACGGTGGTGAGCCGAGGGTGGCATGACTTCGAACGCTTGCCGCGCCTGTGAAACGCAGCCCCCTCACATTCGCAGTTCATTTACGGGCCAGTCGTTTCTGACCAGCTGGCTGAGCGTCGCGGTGTGCGTCCGCTTGAAGGCCGTCTCTCGTGCCTGCACGCTGCCACAATCCACTCGTACGAGCTGACCGCGACGCTGAGGGCCCGGGTCGTCGGACGGAGTCTATTGGCGGTGGGCCTCCTCTCCGCGAGCTTCCCGGCTGAGACCAGAGCTGCGGGAGTGCGCCGGCTTGAGGAACCAACGGCGGGCCGAGATGAGCCACCATGCGCCGCAGAAGGCGACGACGACCCCGACGGCGATGGGCGCGTAGTTGAAGGTGTGCGCGGTGATCGGTGACGTCTGCGGCAGCATGAACAGCACCGTGATCACCAAGACCCATGCGATGGCGATCGTGCCGACGACGGTGGACCAGGAACCGAGGTGCCAGGGACCGCGCTCGAACCTGTCGCCCTGGCGCAGTCGGAGGAAGGTGGGGATCACGTAGGCGATGTAGAGACCGATGGTCGCGATGGACGTGACGGCCGCGTAGGCGGTGCTGTTCCACAGGTAGGGCAGGCCGAGAGCGAAGGCCCCACCGGTGGCGAGCCAGACGGCGTTCGTGGGGGTGCGAGTGGCCGGGTTGAGCTTGTGCCACGTCCTGGAGAAGGGGAGCGCGCCGTCGCGGGAGAAGGCGTAGATCATCCGGGAGTTGGCGGTCACTGAGGCCATGCCGCAGAAGAGCTGGGCGACGATGATGACCAACAGCAGCCACTTGCCGGCCGCCGCGCCGAGGGCGTCCATCAGGATCTGCGCCGGTGGCACCCCGGTGGTCGACTCGAGCGCGCCCGAGTAGGAATGAATGGCGTAGGTGAAGCCGAACAGCAGGACGAAGCCGGCGGCGAGGGAGACGAGGATCGAGCGGACGATGCCCTTGGGGCCCGCGGTGGAGGGGTCGATGGTCTCCTCGGTCATGTGGGCTGAGGCGTCGTAGCCGGTGAACGTGTACTGAGCCATGAGCAGTCCGATGAGCACCACGTAGACGCTCGACGAGAAGCCGGTGTTGTTGACGAACTCGCCGAAGACGAAGCTGGTCGACTGATGGTGGTCAGGGATGAGCACCAAGGCGCCGCAGATGACGACGACGCCGAGGATGTGCCACCAGATGGACACCTCGTTGAGGAAGGCGACGATGCGCACGCCGAAGGTGTTCAGTACGCCGTGCAGGACGAGGATGACCCCGAACAGCGTGATGGTGTGGCCGGGCGTGGCGGCGTAACCGAACTGCAGGTCCAGTAGGGCGTTGAGGAAGGTGGCGGCGCCGAAGTCGATGCCCGCGGTGACAGCTATCTGGCCCAGGGTGTTGAACCAGCCGGTGAACCACGCCCACGCCGCGGCCGTTCTCGCGGGCGCCATGCGGTGCGCCCAGAAGTACAAGCCCGCGCTGGTGGGGTAGGAGGAGCAGACCTCCGCCATGGACAGCCCGACGAAGAGCGTCATGAAGCCGACGAACAGCCAGCCGCACATGATCACCGCTGGCCCGCCGGTGTTCATCCCGTAGCCGTAGAGCGTCATGCAGCCGGACAGGATGGAGATGATCGTGAAGCTGACGCCGAAGTTGGCGCGGCCCGACATGGAGCGGGAGAGTGTCTGCTGGTAGCCGAGTTGCTTCAGGCGTTCCTCGTCAGAGACGCGAGAGACATCGAGGGGCACAGGAATTCCGTCCTTCGTTCGTTTGAGGGGTAGTTCGAGGGTTTAGCGGCGTCGGCGCCGCGGTGGGCTGTAGGCCCAGGCGCGGTGCCGTAGGAACAGGTCGCGGGCCTGTCCGCAGTACGACCAGGGGACCTGCGTGGCGTACGGGCCGATCGCGTCGAAGACCTCAAGGGCCTCGCTGTGACGGTTCGCGAACGACAGGGCGTGAGCCAGGTAGTTGGCGTCATCCGCGAAGCAGGCGTGCGGTCGCGGGGCGCGGTAGCGCCACCAGCCCTCCAGCACGTGGTCGATCTGCGGGCAGTCGACCCATGGATGGATGGTGAGCCCGTAAGCGTCGCGGTCCTGCTCCTGGCGGGTCCGGTGGGCCTCGGCGATCACCACGAGTGGCAGAACCGCGATCGGCAGCCCTTGAGGGGCGATGGCCGCCTGCTCCTCGGCCCACCACATCGCCTCGCCCTGCTCTCCGTGGTAGCGGGGGAGCAGGAAGGTCACGACCTCGTGGTACGCCTCGCGATTCCATCGGTCGCGCTTGATGATCTCGTCCCACACCGCGTTCAGGGTCTTGCGGTTCGGGGCGTGGGTGCGGAGCAGCGCGAGCATCACGACCAGCGGCGCCACGTCCTCGGGCCACGTTTCCAGGGTCGCGCGACAGGTGGCCCAGGCTTCCTCCATCAGGCCCCGACCGCTGCTGCCTGGCCCGGCGATCATGGCCCGGAGGGCCTGAACGTTGGCCAGGAGGGCGAGTGCGTGCGGCGAGCGCGGTTCGGCCCTTGCCCAGGTGTCGGCAAACCGCAGGCGGGCTCCGGCCTCGGCGAGTACCTGAAGGCGGAAGATCCGGCGGTCCCAGTCCGGGCCGGTCGCCGCCAGCAGATCCCGTGCCCCCTCCCAACGGCCCATCGCGGCGTCCTCCACCGCCGGCCGCAGCGCGACGTCGTCGCGCGCCGGGTGCTGATCGAGCGGGACGCTCTGGTCACTCCGGTGCCGGGCAATCACTGGACCCGCCAGGTCATCCGAGGTTCGTCATACACGAACCCGAGCGACGTATAGAGCGGCTCTCCCTCTGGGCTGGCCGTGAGGCTGATGCGCTTGCAGCCGCGCACGGCCATCCAGCCCATGAGGGCCGTCACCACTGCCCGGGCATAGCCCCGCCTGCGGAACTCTGGATCGGTGGCGACGGTGCTGATGTCACCGTTGAACGGCTTGCTGCTCCCCGGGCCAGGAAGTCGAGGTAGAAGAAACCCCACCGCACAGGACGCCACGCGGCCGGGAGCCGCATCCACCACGAACGCGGCGGCCGTGTCCGGGCCATCGAGCATGGCAGCGAACACCTGCTGGCACTCCTTGACCCACGGCCCGTCCGGTACATCCCGGGGCCTGCTCCAAGGCACCGCCGGGCAGGTCAGCGATAGCTGGCGCAGGCGGGCCAATTCCCCGGCGTCGGCGGCCACCGCCCGTCGCACGGGCACGCTCACAGCCGTTCCTCCCGTTCAGAAGTGTGTTCTTGATTGCGGCGGTGCCCGTGAGATCCGTATCCTGCTGGGCAACGCGTTGATGGAGACGAGTAGCCCGGGATCACGCGAGTCGAGAGAGCCGCCGGAAGCTGGAAAGGCGGCCTCGCGCCCCGAGGCGAAGACCCTCCTGAGCGCGGGGAGGAACGACCCCGTTCGGTGGTCCAATGCCCCGCCGGTTGGCCCCCGTCAGCGGGCCCGAATGAGGCCGCCACGCTGTGGCGGCGAAAGTGCGGTGGCACCGCGAGTTGCCCTTCTCGCCCGCACTCCCAAGGGATCATGACGATGTCCTTCGGAGGACCGCAATGATCCAAAGCCGCGTACACGTCTCTGACCTGCGAGAACACGTCGGCCGTACCGTCACTGTCTGCGGGTGGGTAAACACCCTGCGCCTGCAGCGCAAGATGCAGTTCGTCATCGTGCGGGACAGCACCGGCATGGTGCAGGTGACCCACAAGCGTGACGACGGGCCGCTTGAGGCCCAGCTCGAAGCTCTCACCCCCGAGTCCGCAGTCAAGATCACCGGCCGTGTGGTCGACGCCGAGCAGGTCAAGCTCGGCGGCCTGGAACTCGTCCCTGAGTCGGTCGAGGTCCTGAACCTGGCCGCTACGCCGCTGCCGATCGACGAGCACACCGGCATTGAGCATCGGCTGGACTGGCGCTTCCTTGACGTGCGCCGTCGGACCGCCACACAGCTGATGTTCGCCGTGCAGACCACCCTGGAACAGGGGATGCGCGAGTACGCCTACGCGCAGGGCGCCACGGAGATGCACACCCCCAAGCTCATGGGAACGGCCTCGGAATCCGGAGCGGAGGTCTTCAAGCTCGGCTACTTCGGCCGCAGCGCCTACCTGGCGCAGTCGCCGCAGTTCTACAAGCAGATGGCAATCTCGGCCGGCATCGAGAAAGTCTTCGAGATCGGCCCCGTCTTCCGTGCCGAGCCATCGTTCACCTCCAGGCACGCCACCGAGTTCACCGGCGTCGACGTCGAGCTCGCCTGGATCGACGGCGTCGAGGACGTGATGGCGTTCGAGGAGCAGATGCTCGCCCACGCGATCGCGAAGGTCGCCGACTCCCACGGTGAGGCCATCCGAGAGCACTTCGGTGTGGAGATCACTGTCCCGACGACGCCCTTCCCTCGCATCACCATGGCCGAGGCGCACGAGATCCTGCGCAAGGGAGGCTGGGACCCGGAAGGGATCAAGGAGGACCTGGACCCGGAGGGCGAGCGCAGCATCAGCGCCCACATCCAGGAGGCCACCGGGCACGAGTTCGTGTTCATCACGCACTACCCGGTGAGCATCCGGCCCTTCTACCACATGCGGCCGGCCGACGACCCGAGTGTGACTCTGAGCTTCGACCTGCTGTGGAAGGGGCTGGAGGTCACCACCGGCGCACAGCGCGAGCACCGGTATGACGTGCTGCTGAAGCAGGCCGCCGAGAAGGGCATGAGCCCAGAGCCGTTGCAGGACTACCTGAACGCGTTCCGGTACGGCTGCCCGCCGCACGGTGGCCTGGGCATGGGCCTCGGCCGGGTGCTGATGGTGCTCCTCGGTCTGGAGTCGATCCGCGAGGCCACCTTCCTCTTCCGCGGACCGAACCGTCTCACGCCGTAACCGGCTGATGGGCGCGTCCCACGACACGGGCCGATGCCTCGTGTCGTGGGACGCGGTCTCAGTAGCGGACGCTGCGCAGGTCATGCGTCCACGCCTCGGCAGGGTTCTTGTCCCAGTAGGCCCGCAGTGCCAACTCCCGCTCGGAGAAGCGGCCCTGGTGGCACAGGCCGCCGTGGGAGAGGGTGACGCTCATGGCGAGCGACGACTCGGTGGTGACCCAGTGGGGGGTCAGGGCATGGCTCCACAACTGGGAGCCGGGCCGCATGACGACCGACTGGCGGTCGGCCGCGTCATGCTCGGGCGGCTCCTCACCCGTCGTCTCACCGATCACCGCGGCATCGGCCGAGAGGTGCTTGTCGGGCGTGAGGTAGCTGTGGAACGTCTTGCTGCCATGCACCTGCCAGACCAGGCCATGCGAGTTGTCGTTGTGGTACGTCGAGGACGCCCCTTCGGTGGACAGGAAGAGGATCGGAGCCAGGCGCTGCCAGGTGAAACCCCGGGCGGACAGATGGGCGCGCCAGGGAATCATCACCTCGTCCTGGAAGCCGTGCAGAAGGTCGTCGTAGAAGCGGCTGAGGTTGAAGTGCACCAGCCGGAACGGCCACGTGACGATCTCTTCGAGCGGGGCGGTGCGGAAGGCGGCGGTGCGGTCCATGCGCACCTGCCAATCGTCGTCCCCGAGGATCGTGAAGCGCACTTCCGTGTCCCGGCGGATGTGGTCGAGGACGTCGATGGCGGGCAGGAACGTGTAGTCGAAGGCGACCTCCAGGGAGAAGTTCGGTGGTTGCCGCCACCGATGTATGAAGTCGTCCGGTGTCGTGATCGTCATAGGGCGGTCCATGGAGTTGTGTACGTAGCGCCGCTCACGCCGGCGCGGCGCACGACGCCGCGCGGTCGTCGGATGCGGCGGAGGATCGGCAGATTGCAGCGCAGTCCGGGGTCACGCGGTCCTGCGCCGGATCGCTCAGGAACTGTCTGATGCTGGCCCGAGGCGCATGGACGCTGACTGATGCCTGGCCGTAGGGACAGCGCCGGATGTGACCGTCCGCGGACACGTACGCGGTCGCCGAGCGGCACGACCACCGCTCGCCCCCCGCCGGTGGCAGCTGTAGGTCCCGGAGCTCGCCGAGGTAGGCCCGGTACCGATCGGACAGGTTGAAGTAGCGGCTCAGCACGTCGGCGTCCAGATGCTGCTGTACCCAATAGTCCTGGACCGACTTGCCGTCCCGGCGCAAGGCGCGCTCGTCGAGGACGACGGGGCTGAACTGGACCTCCACGCCTGCCTCGGACACGAGGTCGGCCAGCTCCTGGCACTCATCATCGCTCAGACCCCAGCAGGTGACGTGGAGGATCTTCGTCTCGGTGCTGATGGCGCGTAGCGTGGCGATGCCCGAGGCCGCCGTGCGGGTGGTGCGTCCCAGCAGCATCGCGCCTTGCGAGTCGGCGGACACGGTCACGTTGCTCAGTAGGTGGGTCACGTGGGAGAGGGCGATGACCTCGGCCATGGAGCGAGCCGAGGTCACCATCGACACCGACATGCCGAACTGGTGCGCCAGCCGTACAAGCTGCCTGAGCTGCGGATGATGGGTGGGCTCGCCACCCGTCAGACATACGCCCTCCACGCCAGCCTCCCGCAGCCGCGACAGTGTGCGTGTGTACGTCGCGGTGTCGAGGAAGCCGTGAGCACGGTCAGCGCGGAAGCAGAAGCCGCAGGCCACCTTGCAGTGCCCGGCCGTGGAGACCAGCGCCGTACGGACTTTGACGCTCATTGCACCCCCGTGTTGTCCCACACGGCGATCTCCACGGTGCTCGTGTAGAACGCGCACATCTCGGGATCAGGGCTGGTGCCTCCGACGAGGGCCTGCTCGTTGCGGGAGGGGCCGCCGCAGATGGCGAGTGCCGGGCAGTTCCCGCACTCGGAGATGGGTGCGACGTTTTTCGCCACACCAGCCAGGCGGCCGGGATCGGCCCGCAACTCGTCCAGGGTGTGCAGGAATGACGGCTCGGTGAAGTTGATGTCGCACAGGCTGACCCGGTTGCCGGGCAGCAGGGCGGCGTTCAGACTGCGGTCCCCCTGCATGTGGTCGAACAGCATCGGCCGGCGGGTGTCGAGGGCCTGGAAGGCGCGGTCGAGGACAGAGAACAGCATTCCGCCGCGACCCAGGGCGGCCAGGCGGGCCTCGTAGAGCTCCTGAGCCAGGTCGGCGCCCTTTACCTGCCAGCGGCCCGCAGTCGGGATGGGGGTGTTGACGTAGATGAACTTCAGCCCGAGGTCATCGATGATCCACCGGACAGTTTCGGCCAATCGCCCAATGTTCGCGGCCGTTGGGGTGAGGTTGCAGCCCACGTGCAGCCCCTCCGCCTCGACGAATCGGGCGACGTTGCGGCGGATGCGGTCGTCTGCGGGCTGTCCGCCGAGCAGGAGGCGGTGGGCGGAATTGATACCCGGGGGGCCGTCGATGGAGATGCCGACCCCATACTCGTACGCGACGAAGTGGTCGAGGGCTTCGTCGGTCAGACGGGCCCCGTTGGTGACGACCGTGCGCCGGACCCTTGCGACGTCGTAGCGGTCGGCGAGGGTGTCTGCGAGCCGGTCGCCGTACTGCATGAGGTCGAAGCGGATCGTCGGCTCGCCGCCGAACCACTGGATGGACACCTCTTGCTGGCCGGCGTTCTGCTCGAACAGGAACTCCAAGCCCTCCGACAGCTCCTCCTTCGTCATGTCCGGCTTGCCGGTGTTCGTATCGACGAAGCAGTAAGTGCAGGCCATGTTGCAGCGGTCGGTGAGCACTACGCGCAGACCACTGATGCGGTCAGGTGTGGCGTCGAGCCCAAGGAGTCGAAGACGGTTACGGAGTGCTTCTCGCCGGTCGGCCATGGGGCCGTCGGAGGTGAAGCCGAGCCCTGCGAGGGCTTCATGGGTCGCGGTCGGGGGGACCCCGGCGAGGTCGTGGACCTCGCCGGAGTCGATGAACACACTGTCCAGCCCGACCGGGTCGAGGAGAACTGCTTCCCCGTCCCGCTCGTACTGGAAGTACTTCCCCCACAGCATCCGGGGGACGGCCATGTTGGTCAGGCCGCCGTTTCCTCTTCGGCGATGCCGAGCTCGGCCATGACCTCGCGGACCTTGTCCTCGGCCGTGGCCTGGAGCTTCGCGGAGGTGGCCAGGGAGCCACCGTCGGCGAGGACGATCACGCCGGGCAGGGTCGGGTTGGGGGCGATGACCGTGATGCCGGCCGGGTCGGTGCCGATGACCATGATCGCGTCCTTCAGCTCGACCCAGTCGGTCTGCTCCTTGAGCGCCTCGATGATGCGGCCCTGCTTCTCCTGGAAGGAGGCCCGCTCACCCATCCAGACGCCCGCCTTGGACTTGGAGTCCACGACGTCCGCGTAGATCAGGTGGTCCTTCTTCTCTCGCCTGGGCTGAGGCACAGTTGATCCTCTCTGTGTGTCGGACGTGCTGGAACAATCACTTGCATCCGCCGGGGTCCGGCGGGTGCCGCCCCACGGGGAGTGAGTGGGGCGGCGCCTAGCCGCTCTGCGGCAGCTCCCACGGGGAGGAGTTCAGGCCGCAGAGCGAGTCCTAATGGGGGCCTTCGCGCTCCCGGCGCGCCTTGATCAGGGCGCGGTGAAGCCCGTCAGGTGAGATCACGGCACGGGGGCCGGTGGGCAGCCGGTACCAGTGGAGACCGGGGCCGGACGTCCGCTTCGCCGACGGGACCAGGACGTGGCAGGACGGTCCCAACGCGACAGTGCCCTGTTCCGCCCACCGTTCAGCGGTGCCGACCGGGGTCAGGAAGTACATGCGCGGCTCACGGCCGCCCTCGTCGAGGACGACGGAGCCCACAGGGAGCCCCTGCTCCTCGATGAGTTCTACGGCCCTGCGGCCCAGATGTTCGGGTGCACGGATGGCGTCCCACCACGTGCCGGCGGGACACAACTCCGGCTCGCTGCCGAGAGGCATCCACCTTGGCAGTCGAGTGGTCGGGATCGCGTCCGACATAGGAAAGGCCCCCTCACAACTGAGTGTGAGAGGACCATTCCACTCTGGAGGCGGGTGTGCGCGGACAAACTGTCCGCACCCAATTCAGGCCAAGTCCCGCGAGTGTAAGGGGAGTTGTGCTACGCGACTCCAGCCCATGTGCCGAACGCGGACAACTCGGCGGACGGGTGCGTGTCCATGCGCAGCAGCGAGCCGAGCGTTTCGCGCACGGATGGGTGGAATCGCGTGTGGTTCGGCGCGATCTTCCGGGCTCGCTTCAGCTCTGCGAACGCTCCGCCGCGGTCACCTTCCGCCAGGCGTGCCGAGGCGACGTCGATGTGATGGTGGCTGGATCGCTCACCCACCGTGGAGGCAGGCGGCGCCCATGCCGCTCCGCCCTGTCCCCATTCAGCGAGCCGGGCGAGGGCCTGCTCGCTGTCGCCGGTGTCGATCAACGTATGCACCGAGTGGATCTTGATGTTTGTTGGGCCGAAGCTCATCTCGTAGGCCAGGCTGTCCCGGTTGCCGGCCATCAGCGCCACTTGCTCTGCTTCGCGCAGGAACTCTTCCGCCGCATCGGGGTTGTTGTCCCGCGATTCAACGACCGCCAGCTTCAGCAGCAGTGCCCCGTCGACCGCAAGCGCGTCGTCGGTGTACGAATGCTCCGGCTGGGACCGCTCCAACTCGTGCCGTAGGCCTTTGAGCTTGCGACGAGCCGACTCGGTAGCTCCCTGCCGCAGCATCGACCCCGCCACCAGGAACCCGGCCGTGAACTGCATGAGGGGATCGCCACTGCGGTCAGCTGCCCACCTCACCCTCTCCAGGGCCGTATTGCCGAGGTCGTGGTGCCCCATCTTGTGGGCCAGGCTGTTGACCGCACGGTACGCGCGGGCCAGATGCCAGAACGCCTTCTGCTGTTCATCGCCACGCGCGCTGAGAGCAACGTGGGTCAGTTCTGTGATCACCGGAGGGAGCAGCGGCCCCATCGGCACGTATCGGGCATCACGCCGGAGAGCTGCGATCTGGTCCACCTCGGAGGCCAGGACCGGCAGAGCGCGTGGACGCGTCTCCAGCTCATCTGGGGTGTCGAAGCACAGCAGGATGCGCCTCAGCTCCGGAATGACGGCGTGCACGCCGTCCTCCGCCTCGGGGTCCCCGTAGTACGGCTGACCGGTCAGTACCTCGGGGCCGAAGTGCAGGGCCCTCGACAGGGCGAGTATCAGGCTCGGCGTCGCCTTCCGCGCGCCGGACTCCAGCTTCTGCACCAGGCTGGGGGAGACCGCGACCCGCTGGGCAAGTTGCGCGGCGGACAGTCCCCGCGTCTTGCGTGCCACCCGGAGCCGGTCCCCCAGCATAACGCTCTCATTCACGTCGGCTTCCCCTCGCTGATCGGAGCATTGTGGCCAGAGTACGTATTGCGAATGGTGCCCAGAAGGCCCGTCGCCAAGTGTTAACGGACCGACGGAGCAAACCCGTAGATCCACGCCAGGACGCCCGTACGGCTGGCCAGGCACGGGACGGCGCCCGCCGGGGCTCCGTTACCGCCGCCTCGAGGTGTCCGACAGTGCTCCTAGCGTCGGCTGAATGGATCAGACGAACGACACGGCCACCGCCCGGCGCGTGGAGATCAGCGCGCGGGGCGGTCGGGCCGACATCGAGATCGACGGCTCGCGAATCGACCCGAGCGCCGTCAAGGCGTACTCGGTCAGCCACTTCGCCGGGGAACGGCCGGAGGTCCTGCTGCACGTTGCGGACCGCGGCGACAGTCAGTGGTCGGGGATGGCCCGTGTCGCGATTGCCGACCCGCCCGACCCGGGGCCAGTGGCAGCCATCTTCCTGGACGCGATCGACCCGGAGGCTCTGGAGCGCGCCACGCTGGCCCGCCCTGACCTCGGCTCCGAGCCGTACTCGCTGACAAAGGCGATGCTGACCCAGCTTGTGGAGTGGGCTCGTGGCCTTTGACGTGGAGGGTGCGCGCCGAGTCGTCGGCCGCATCCTGGACGACAAGCTGGAAGCGTGGCGGGACAGCGCAGGCCGTACGGATGACGTGCTGGACGAGTCCACGGGCCAGCTCGTGCCGCCCGCGCCGGACGAGCAGTTGGTCTGGGACGGGCTCGGCGCGGTGATGCCGCTCGGCCGCCCGGCCATCACACAGGCCGTGGGCGGGTCGGTCGCCGTCGAGCCGCCGACCACCGACTACCAGGCCGTGCTGCCGGTGGAAGCCCCGGTGCTGCGGGGCGACGACGTGATCCGTGTGGCCGGTTCCGTGCGCCCCGGCGGTCCCCGCGACCCGCAGTTGGTGGGCCGTCGCTTCCGCGTCTCCGACGAAGCCGTGGGCACCTACAGCGTGGTGCGCATCGTCAGGGTGCAGGTGATCGACTGATGGCCCCGGCGAACCCGCACCCCAACGCCCACCCGGACGCGACCGCGTTCCGTGATCCGATCGCGCTGGCCGCCGCGCTGGCCCGGATGGGTCCGGCCACCCGCGCCCGCACGCGGACGATCACACGGCACCACGCCATGCTGCTGCGGGTCCGCATCCAGCGGAACGCGAGCGGCAGGCCCGGCCCGAACGTGATCACCGGGCAGTACCGCGCCTCCTGGGACGTGCGGATGCGCACCGGCGGCGGCGAGGTCACCGCCGAGGTGTTCTCCGACTCCCCGCAGGCGCGACGGCTGGAGTACGGCTTCGTCGGCGTGGACAGCCTCGGGCGGCACTACCGGCAGCCGCCGTTCCCGCACGTCGAGCCCGCGTTCCGGCAGACCGAACCGGCTTTCATCCAGGCCCTGGCGGACGGGGTGCTGCCGTGACCGCTCGTCTTCCGGTGACCCGCGCGCTCGCCGCCCTCCTGGAGCACGCCACGGGCCGCCCCTGCGGTGTGGGTGAACTCCCGCGAGTCCAGGGGAAGTCCGGGTGGGAGCCCGCGCCCGTGCCGTACACGATCCTCGACTCACTGCCCGCCGAGTTCGCGGGCCCGCCCCTGTGGGACTGGCACGCCGATGCCGCCTGGGCCTACCAGGTCACCTCGGTCGGGGAACGAGCCGATCAGGTCGAGTGGCTGGCCGACCGCGTACGCGCTGGCGTCGTCGGCCGGACCGACGGACGCTGGACCCACGACCTGCACGTTCCCGAAGCGCGTGTCATCGACCGGGAGTTGACCTACGACGCCGGAGGAGAGCCCTCGGTGTCGGCGGCAGGCGCTATCGTGTCCTACGTGCAGCGGGTCACGATCACCGTGACCCCAGCATGAAGAATCGATTCTTCTGATCCTCACCGCGGAGGCCCGCGCGGACGCTAGGCCCCAGGCCAGGCGAACCCCCTTTGAACCTCAAGGGGCAGGGCCTCGGCACGGGACGCTGCCCCAGAAGTGGGAGCGGACCTGTGTCCACGAGCACGAAGAAGACCCAGACCCGATTTCTGCGGCGCGGCATCTCCAAGATCCTGTGGTCCAAGGACCTGAACGACCCGAAGTACCCCAGCCGCCGAGAGATCACCAACGCCTTCGCCCTGACCGACGCCGTCTCGGACATCGAGGGCTGGGCGCTGGAGAACGACCCCATCGAGACCCCCGACATGGGCTCGACCTTCAACTCCTCGATCCCGGGCAACGACAAGGCCGAGAACTCCAGCCTGACCTTCTACGAGGATCGGTTCTCCGACGCGATCGAGCAGCAGCTCCCCAAGGGCGCGAAGGGCTACGTCATCCTTCTCCGCAAGGGCGACCTGCCCGGCTCTCGCTCGGTGGACGTGTTCCCCGTGCAGGTCGCCACCCGCGCCGCGACGTACAGCACCGGCAACGAGGCCGCGAAGTTCAAGGTCGACTTCACCATCACCGACGAGCCGTCCCTCGACCGCCCGGTGCCGCAGGCCCATCCCCGTCCGCTGCCGGCCGAGGACTGCGACGACGACCACGGGCACGGTCACCCCGACGGTGACCACGTCGACGTGACCGTGGTCAGCACCACGAAGTCCAAGACCGAGGCGACGGTCCGCGAGCACGACGCTGACGAGGGCTGATCGTGTCGCGCCCCGCACAGGCCAAGCGCCCGTCCCCCTCCGCCAGGGCGGCGGAGGGGGCGTGGTCGGCCAAGATGGAACGGCTCCGCCGCCGAGCCCGCCCGCAGAACCGGCTGCGCATCTGCGATGACGCCGAGCTGCGCCAGCGGTACGACGAGGCTGAGCAGGCCGCCCGCCGTGCCCGGTTCGTCGCCGAGGCCAACCCCGGTGACGAGCTGGCCGCGCGCCAGGCCGCCGACGCCGACGCGGCGCGGGGCCAGGCCCTGGCGGCGCTCGACGCTGCCTCGGAGTTTCTGACCTTCCGCGCTCTGCCGCGCCCGGTTCTGGAGGAGCTGATCAGCGAGCACCCGCCCACCGAACAGCAGGCGGAGGAGGGGGCGATCTTCAACGCCGACACCTTCCCCGCCGCTCTGGTGGCGGCGGCCTCCGTGGACGGCATGAGCCGTGAGGAGGCCGAGGAGCTGCTGAACGGCTGGTCGGCGCCGGACGCCAACGCGCTGTGGGACGCCGCCTGGCAGATCCAGCAGGAGAGCCGGGTCGAGCTGGGAAAAGGCTGAGCCGTGACGCCGGCCTGCGCGCCGAACTGGAGCTGTGCGAGCGGTACCGGATCCCGCACTCGCAGTTCCTCGGTGGCGACGGCCGCTGGACCGACCTCGACCGGGCCAAGGCGATGGCCTGGGCGGAGTGGCAGCGGTCGGTGTGTCCGGAGTGCCACACCCGGCTGGAGGAGTGGGACCGCGAACGCGGCGGCGACCCCCACGCCTACGTCACCGACACCCTGCGCTGCCCCGGCTGCGAGCTGATCGAGCAGGAACGCGATCACGTCCCCCAGGACCGCTCCGGCTATGGCGTGAAGATCCAGCTCCTGCCGCGCGAGCAGTACGAGCCGCGCCCCTGATCCACCCCCGCACCATGTAAGGAGGCCGCCGCGGTGGCCGGGTTCACCCTCACGGTCGCGATGCGCGCCGAGGTCCGCGACCTGATCGCGGGAACCCGTGCTGCCTCCGCCCAGATGCGGGCCCTGGGGGACCGGACCGACGCCGCGAACCGCTCCCTGGCGCGGTTGGACGCCAACGGGGCGCGGCTCGCCGCACAGTTCGCCGCGCTGAATCGTTCCTCCCGGGCGGCCGTCGGCGAGCTGAACCGGATCACCGCCCGCGCCGGGGCGGCCCGTGCGGCGCTGCGCGCGGCCGGGGACGACGGCGCCCGGTCGATGTCCCGGCTCCAGCGGGCGACCGCCGGGGCCGGTCGCCGGGGCCTATCCGCCACGAACATGCTCGCCGGCGGCGCCCTCGTCCTTGGCACCGGCGAGATGATCGAGGAGGGCAACCGCTACCAGCGGCAGATGAACCTGTTCCGGGCGGTGACCGGCGACGATCGGCCTCGTCGCGGACCGGTGGTGGGCCTACGAGTGCGACATCGACGGATGCTGCGAGGGCCAGCCGCTCCCGTCGCCCGACGACCCCACCAGCGTCGCCGCACAGATGGCCCGCCTCGGCCGCGCTCCCGGCCCTCGCACCCGCGACATCATCAAGGAGTTCCGGGCGGCCACGGCGGACCCCGCGTTCCTCACGGACCTGCACACAGCCGCCGACCACTTCAACTCGCGGTGCGTGACCACCGCCGGACGCGACACCACGCTCGCGTTGACGCTGGAGCAGATCGACGCCGCCATGAGCCGGTTCCGTGACGGGGCGACCGCCCTCACCCGCGCCCTGACCACGCAGCTCATCGTCGGCCTTCAGGACGACGCCGCCGTGGAGGCCGGCATAGCGCACGCTGAGGACGGCGACCTTCCCCACGCCCGACGCCTCTGGGCCTACCTCGCACGGCACTGCGCCGAACCGTTCAAGCAAGAGGCCGTGCCCATCCTGACGCTCTTCGCGTTCGTCGCCTGGCGGCAAGGCGACCTCATCGCCGCCCGGCTCGCCCTGCGCGACACCATCACCACCGACCCCGAGTTGGCCACCGGCATACACCTCGGCACGATCGACGGCGAAGACCCCCGAGACTGGCTCGCCTCCGCCCGCGAGGGCCACGCCCACCGCCTGAGGCACCTCCAGCACGCCGTCGAGGTCGCCAGCGAGTACCGCCCTACTACCGACACCACCGCGGTGCGCTTCCGCGAAGCACTCGACGCAGCCACCAGCCACCACTACGACCAGGTCCCTCAGCGAAGAGGAACGGCTCCTCGATCGCTACGGCACCATCGACATCATCAACGGAGCCTTGGCCGACTTCCGCAACGGCCGTCCCCAGCTCATGGACGAGATCGCCGCCCGCATCATCCTCGGCCTGCAAGACCCGCACGCCAGGGACGCCGCGCTGTCCACCGGCGAGGAGAGCGACCTTCCCTACGAGCGGCAACTGTGGGGCTACCTCGCCCGGCGCTGCGTGCCGCCACACACCGGTAAGGCGCCGCCGCTCCTCACCCTCCTCGGCTGGGTCGCCTGGCGGCAGGGCGACACCGTCACCGCCAGCCACGCCTTCGCCGAAGCCCTCGACATCTACCCCGGCTACACGATGGCCAAGCTGCTGCTCGACGGCATCCGCAACGAGTGCGACCCGGCCCGGCTCCTGGCGATGTACCGCGACGCGGCGGCGGAGTTCGCCGCAGGCCGACCGGATCTCGACACCCTCTGACCGACACGGTGGCCCCGGCAATCGCCGGGCACCCCGCTCCGGAGACCGACCCATGACCACACCTGACGAACGCCGTGGCGCCGTCGCACGCCACGCCGCCTACCTGCCCCGCTACCGCGACAAGACCAGCAACAGCCGCCACTGCTGGCGCATCGCCTGGGGACACCCCGGTTTCACCCATCACACCCCGCCCGAACCGACCGCCGATCACCAGCCCACCGTCCTCGTCCGTAGCTGGGGCCGCCTCGCCCCAGACGGCTCCGGCGACATCTGGGCCTATCTCCACCGAGGCGCGTGCCTCGGCTGCACCTGGGAAGGCCCCGACCGCCGACGAACTGACCCAGCCGTCGAAGACGCCCACGACCACACCCACGAGGGATGGCGCGACCTCCCTGCGCTCCCCGAACGCCGAGGCCGGCACTGGACCACTCACGCCACGCACCTGTACCCGAAGGGCTGGCTCGACACAGGCGGGCCCGTGCGCACCATCCGCACAGGAATCGAGAAACGGCACTTGCCCGGCAAAGCGCCCGGAGGCGGCTACGACCTCGCCGTACAACCACCAAGGACGGAGCATCGGACAGCGATCACCGAAACGTTGCTCCTTGGGTACAACGAGAGCGAGGCTGCGTGAGCGACCCCAAGTCCGTCACGTGGCTCCGCCCCGAGTACAAGGGACGCGAAGATGAACTGATAAACCTCGCCGCCGGAGCAGCCCTCGTCGGCGTCACTCGCTCCACCGTCAGCAACTGGGCCAAGCGCCACGCAACCTTCCCGGAGATCGTCTTGCTGACGGGTGTCGGCGACAGGCGCGTTAAGTACATCCCCCGCGACGAGTTCCTGGCCTTCGCCCACGCACAGATGAACAAGGGACGCACGCCAGCCCGTAGACCGGTAGCTCGCCGGCCCACGACACTTCTGAGATCAGACGAGATTGCTCACTCCGAACGGCAGATAGCCAGGCTCACTGAGCTGGAGGCACGTCAAGCAAAGGCCCTCGCGCGCACCCAAGAGGCACTAAGGAAGCACCGCGAACGCCTCAGGCAGGCTCGGCAGGCGCTCGCCGCAGAGATCGCTGCAGTGCACCACCTCGAACAAACGGAAGGCGCATCAGGCGTGGACTCCGCAACACCAGGGGGAGGAAACATCCCGGAGTGACCTCGCAGCGAGGCTGATCACCGCAGGCAGGGCCGCGCTCTCGCGTGGAGACGGCGCGGCCCTGTCGCACGGTCAGGTGTTCGGTTGACGATGCTCGCACAACACAGAGGCGAGGCACGCCTCCCCTCAAGAAGTGCTCCAAGCCGATGCGTGCGCTTCCGGACCGTACGGACTCCACCCGTTGAGGTGCGGCTTGAGATCTTCAGGCTCGAACGCCAGCCCCGACGGCATGGTCGGTAGTTGTGTCAGCGGGTCGAGGGTCTCCGCGTAGTCGCGTGCCCACCGCAACCAGGCACGAGCCGATTCGACGTCGACGTCCTCGTCCGCCGCTACATTGATCCTGCGCTCCAAAGCGTCGCAGTACTGGCGGAGCGCGTGCGCATCCTGCCACTGCCTTGCCTGCTCACGGAGAATCGTTGCGAAGCGAGCCTGAGCAGCCTTCTCTCTGGCGGTAGCCATGGCCGCTTCCCAACGGATGCGGCGCTCTTCCTTCGCGCGTTCCTCATCCAGCTTCCTCTGCTGCTCCTCGACCGCGCGAGTCTCCAGTTCCCGGAGCACGATCCCGAGGACGTCCTCGAGTTTCGACCGCTTACGGTCGCCCCAGTGGTGCTGCCTCTTGGACCGGCTGTACCCGATGTCCAGAGCGAGCTGCTGAGAACGGTTCGGGTCGGCAGACTGGGGAAACTCCTGCTTGATAGTGACGCAGCTGGTGAAGCCGTCGATAACGATCTCCAGCACCCCTTCCCGACAACTCGCGGGAAAGTACCGACCGTTGTAATAGTGCGCTGAACGGTGGTCACGCTCAGGGACCCGCTGCTCGCGTACCTTGTATCCCCGGCGTTCCGCCTCTGCTGCGAGCCCTTGCAGCAGCAGCAAAGCACGGCGACGCAGAGAGGGCGGCATAAGAAGCCGGCGCTCGTTGTCTCTCAAGGCCGCCACGACGCGGTGCGGCGAGCGCAACTGCCCGGGGACTGAAACCCGCGGGTTCTCCTCTGGGGACCTCCGCCCAGAGTTGGCATGTGGGCCGTCTATCAACGAGATTTGCAGATCACGGCCCGCGTTCCACAGTCGCTGCTTCTCGATGCGTTTGCCCGCCGGCGCGAGTTTGTGCCGCTTGGCGAAGTCGATGACACGTCGCCACTCGGTGATCTCATCCTCGTCAGGCTCTGATATGACCACATGGCGTTCGGCGACCAATCGCTCCACGAGCTTGGTCGCTTTTGCGCGGCGTGCGACGGGGATGGGCCTTTCGCTGTACGGCGTTGGCTGCTTCTTACGGGTGGTCGCCGGCTTGCTCCCATGAGCTGTCGTCGCTGTCGTGGAGCCGCGGACCCTGCCCTTCGCCACGGTAACCGATGCCTTCGACTCGCCAGCAGCCGTGCGCCCGTGTGCCGGATGCTCCGGATGATGACCGTGCTGCAGGTAGAAACGCCCTGCCTCAGTAACTTCCGCCCGCCAGCCGCCACCCCGGCGGCTCACCGTCACGAGACCCTGATCGCGCAGCGCATAGGTTGACCGCCGCATGCCCGGATCCTGAGCGCCGGGATCCTCGTCGGCAGCAAGTTTCCTGAGGAGCGTGAGTTGTCGATCGTTCAACGCTTTCCAGCGGTGCATGCGACAAGTTCACAAGGAAACAAGGCGGGTCACAAGTGGCCGTCGATGCCATCGACCAGGGTGTCAGCACGCAGCCGGGCGAACATGCTGGCCCCGCTCGGAGCCGACTTCGGTACTCTTGTCCACAGGCGGCTGACCAGTAGAAACGCCGTATGGCTCCACCCCCGGGCGAAGGGGGCGAGGTCCTTTCCGTCTGTAAGGCACTCCGCTGCGTGAGAGTTCGAGACGTCGTCTTCCTCCACGCTCAACCTGCATCGATCCCGCAGACATCCTTAAGCGCGTCCTCCGGAAAGGCTCTCGGGGGGCGCCCAGTGGACACGCAGTGGACGGAAGGACCCGGAAGGATCAGGAAGGCCGGCGCAGAGCCAGAACGGCGAAGTACCTCTGACCTGCGGTTATAGGAAGATCGAGGCAAGAGCGGGGCGGATCGGAAGATCAGAAAAGGACTCATAATCCGTCGGCCGTGGGTTCGAGTCCCACCCGCCCCACCGGAGCGCAGGTCAGAAGAATCGTTCTGACCTGCGTATTTTTTATGCTTCCACGGTGGGCCGGTTTTTCGCGGCCTCAGCCGGCTCTCCCCGGGGCGATCTCGTCGATCAGGCCCTCGACCAGGGCCTTGATCTCGTCACGGATGGGCCGGACCGCCTCGACGCCCTGGCCGGCCGGGTCCTCCAGCGTCCAGTCCAGGTACCGCTTGCCGGGGAAGACGGGGCAGGTGTCGCCGCAGCCCATGGTGATGCAGACGTCCGACTCCTTGACCGCGTCCACGGTGAGGATCTTCGGGGTCTCGGCGGAGATGTCGATGCCGACCTCGCGCATCGCCTCGACGGCGGCCGGGTTGACATGGTCGGCCGGGGTGGAGCCCGCCGAGCGGACCTCGACGCGGTCCCCGGCGAGGTGGCTCAGCCAGGCGGCGGCCATCTGGGAGCGGCCGGCGTTGTGGACGCAGACGAACAGCACGGAGGGTTTGTCGGGCACGGCGGTCTCTCATCTCAGGACAGGCGGGCCGCGGGCACCCATCAGCGCCCATCAGCACCCAATGGTGTCAGTCACCACTGATGTGACAGTATCAGCGCATGATGACGTCAGTCGACGCTGATCTGATTCGGGTGCTGGCCGACCCGCTCAGGCTGCGGATCGTGACCCTGCTGTCCCGCGAGACCCTCTGCACCACGCACCTGGTGGAGGAGACGGGCGCCCGGCAGACGAACCTGTCGAACCACCTGAGAGTGCTGCGGGAGGCCGGAGTGGTGGAGACCGAGCCGTGCGGCCGGTTCACCTACTACCGGCTCAGGCCCGACGTCATCGGCCGGCTCGCCGGGCAGTTCGCCGACCTGGCCGAGTCCGCCCGTACCGCCGCCGACAACAAGAGGGCCTGCCCGTGACCCGCACCGATGCGCCCGCGTCCACCGAGGAATCGTCGGTCGTCGCGAAGCTCTCCACGCTCGACCGCTTCCTCGCCGTATGGATCCTCCTGGCCATGGCCCTCGGACTCGGCCTCGGACGGCTGATCCCGGGGCTGAATGACGCCCTTGCCGAGGTGGAGATCGGCGGCATCTCCCTGCCCATCGCCGCCGGTCTGCTGATCATGATGTACCCGGTCCTGGCGAAGGTCCGCTACGACCGGCTCGACGCCGTCACCGGCGACCGCAGGCTCATGGTCTCCTCGCTGGTCGTCAACTGGGTCCTCGGCCCCGCGGTGATGTTCGCCCTCGCCTGGATCTTCCTGCCGGACCTGCCCGAGTACCGCACCGGCCTGATCATCGTCGGCCTCGCGCGCTGCATCGCGATGGTCATCATCTGGAACGACCTGGCCTGCGGCGACCGTGAAGCCGCGGCCGTGCTGGTCGCCCTCAACTCCGTCTTCCAGGTCCTCGCCTTCGGCCTGCTCGGCTGGTTCTACCTGGACCTGCTGCCCGGCCGGCTCGGCCTCGGCCACGGCGAGCACCTGGACATCTCGATGTGGAAGATCGCGCTGAACGTCGTCATCTTCCTCGGCGTCCCGCTCCTCGCCGGCTTCCTGACGCGGCGGATCGGCGAGAAGAGGCTCGGCCGTGAAGCGTACGAGTCCGGCTTCCTGCCGAGGATCGGTCCGTGGGCGCTGTACGGCCTGCTCTTCACGATCGTGATCCTCTTCGCGCTCCAGGGGAAGACCATCACCTCGCAGCCCCTCGACGTCGTGCGGATCGCCCTGCCCCTGCTCGTCTACTTCGCGGTGATGTGGTTCGGCACCTTCGCGCTCGGCAAGGCCATCGGTCTCGCGTACGACCGCACCGCCACGCTCGCCTTCACCGCCGCCGGGAACAACTTCGAACTCGCCATCGCCGTCGCCATCGCGACCTTCGGCGTGACCTCCGGCCAGGCCCTCTCCGGGGTCGTCGGCCCGCTGATCGAGGTCCCGGTCCTGGTGGCGCTGGTGTACGTGTCCCTGGCCTGGCGCCGGAGGTTCACGACCGCGCGGTGATGTCCCGCGCGGTCAGGAGCGCACGTCGAGCAGGCCGGACATGGCCGCCACCACGGAGGGGGCGACCTTGTAGTAGACCCAGGTGCCGCGCCGTTCCGAGGTGAGCAGACCGGCTTCGCGCAGCTTCTTCAGGTGGTGGGAGACGGTGGGCTGAGAGACGCCGACGTCGGCGATGTCGCAGACGCACGCCTCGCCTCCCGTGTGCGAAGCGACCTTGGAGAAGAGGCGCAGTCGCACCGGGTCCGCGAGCGCCTTGAACATCCCGGCCATCCTCTCCGCGTCGGCCTGTGACAGCTCGGCGGAGGTGATCGGCGGGCAGCACGGGACGACCTCCTCGGCCTGTACGACCGGGAGTTCGACCATCCGAGACTTCGACATGTGTCTATGTTGACACTCGTCGATGCCGGTGACAAGCTCAAGACATCGACATCCGTCGAATCAGGCTTCCCTCGAGGAGACCACCGTCATGAGCGAGCAGCACCTTCCCGTCGTCGTCATCGGAGCGGGCCCCGTCGGCCTGGCCGCCGCCGCCCACCTCACCGGGCGCGGTATCGAACCCCTGGTCCTGGAGGCCGGCCCCGTGGCCGGCGGCGCGGTACGCGAGTGGGGGCACGTACGGCTGTTCTCGCCCTGGTCCGAGCTCATCGACCCGGCCGCCGAGAAGCTCCTCGCGCCCACCGGCTGGACGACGCCCGACACCACGGCGTACCCCACGGGCGGGGACTGGGCCTCGCTCTACCTCCAGCCGCTCGCCGACGTCCTGGGCGACACGGTCCGCTACGACGCCCGCGTCACCGGCGTATCCCGCCTCGGCCGCGACCGCGTCGTCGACGCCGACCGGGAGCGGCAGCCCTTCACCGTCCATGTGTCGTACGCCGACGGCACCGAGGAGCGGATCACCGCGCGGGCCGTCGTCGACGCCTCCGGCACCTGGTCCACGCCCGGCCCGATCGGCGGCGACGGCCTGCCCGCCCTCGGCGAACGGGCCGCCCGGGACCGCGTCTCCTACCGCGTCCCCGACCTCACGGACCCCGCCGTCCGCGCCCGGTACGCCGGCAGGCGCACCGCCGTCATCGGCTCCGGCGCCTCCGCCTTCACCGCCCTGACCGCGCTCGCCGACCTGGCGAAGCAGGTCCCCGGAACCCGCGCCGTGTGGATCCTGCGCCGCGGCATCAGCGGCGCCACCTTCGGCGGGGGAGAGGCCGACCAGCTTCCCGCCCGCGGCGCCCTCGGGCTGGCCGCCAAGGCCGCCGTGGACGACGGACACGCCGACGCCGTCACCGGCTTCCGCACCACCGCCGTCGACAGGAGCGGCGACGGGCTGGTCCTGGTCGCCGAGGACGGCCGCCGCCTCGACCCGGTCGACGAGGTCATCGCCCTCACCGGCCTCCGCCCGGACCTCTCCTTCGTCTCCGAACTGCGCCTCGGCCTCGACGAGCGCCTCCAGGCACCCGTATCGCTGGCCCCGCTGATCGACCCCAACCAGCACTCCTGCGGCACCGTCTACCCGCACGGCGTGAACGAGCTCTCCCACCCGGAGAAGGACGTCTACCTGGTGGGCATGAAGAGCTACGGCCGCGCTCCGACGTTCCTCGCCATGACCGGCTACGAGCAGGTCCGCTCCATCGCCGCCGCCCTCGCCGGCGACCAGGAGGCCGCCGAGCGCGTGGAGCTGACCCTGCCCGAGACCGGCGTCTGCGGCGGATCGGGCCTGTTCGACCGGCCCACCGCCGAAGAACCCACCGAGGGCGGCTGCTGCGCCACCCCGGCCACCCTCACCATCGGGACCTCTTCCCCCGGAAGCTGCTGACCGAAGCTGTTCCCGGGCGCCGTGAGCCCTCCGGACCCCTCGCGTCCCCCGAGCCCCCCGGCGTCGCCGGCGAACAGGGCGACGACCGGTCGCACGTGGGCGACGAGCGTGACGACACGCCGGTGAACCCGATACGGGCGGCCCTCCTGTCCGCCCCGGCCCGAAGCACCGGAGGAAGGTCCGGAACACGCGGGTCGTGGTCGGCGCGGTCACGCTCCCCCTTCTCCCGGCGGCCGGCATTCCCACCGTCCTCGCCTGGCGCGATGACGAGCCCGGCGGCGATTCCACCGATGGATATGGAGTCGCCATCGGGAAAGTGGCCAACGGATCGGACGCTGAGGGCGGCACGCTGAAGTTCACCGGCGGTCAGGACGCCGACTCATGGGACCCGCAGCGCGGCTATTTCAGCTTCATGTGGAACTTCGCCCGGTATTACGCGCGGCAATTGGTCACGTAAGCGACCGAGCCCGGCCTCGGCAATACCGAACGGGCGGCGGACCTGGCCACCAGCACCGCGAAGGTGTCCGAGGACGGCAGGACCTACACCTACACGCTTCGCGACGGGGTCACCCGGCAGGACGGCGAAGAGGTGACCTCGCGGGACATCGAGTACGGCATCGAACGTCTCCGGGCCCAGGACACACTGCCCGGCCTCCCCTCCATTTCCAGCAGGTCCTCGATCCCGGGCGGCCACCGCGGCCCGTACGAGGACAAGCTGGGCCTGAGCGCCATTCGAACCCCCGACGCCAGAACCATCGTGTGCAAACGGCCCAAGCCCAAAGGGACTTCGAACACATGCCGGCGATGGCCGCCGCTTCTCCGGTGAAGGAGGGAAAGGACACGAAGGGCGGGTACGGACGCAAGCCGTTCGCCGGCGGCCCGTACCAGTTCGACGCGTACGCACCCGGCACCCGCACCCGCGCCCGGGAGGCCTTGGTGGGGTGCGGCAGGCCGGACGGTTTCACCACCAACATCGCCGTGCCGAATGACAAACGGACTCACATCGACGCGGCCGAGTCGCTTCGGGCCGCACCGAAGCAGGTCGGCATCGACCTTCGCGTCAAGAAGCTCGACCCCCAGCCGCTGGTCGACGGCCGCTTCATCGCGCCGAGCAACAACCCCGATCTCGCGCAGGTCAATGACCCCGACATCAACAACCTCCTCGACCGTGCCATCGCCGAGACCGACCCGGACAGGGCGGCCCAGGCCTACCGGACGGTCAGTGAGAAGGTCACGGAGGGGCGTATCACCTGCCACTCCTCCACACGAGGAACGTCCTCCGGCGCAGTCCTCGGTTGACCGACGTCCACACGGCGTACGCCTGCGGCGGCTACGACTACGCGCTCTCTCGGTCCGGCGCGAAACCTGACAACCGGCTGCCGCGCCCGTATCCGGTAGGCACATATCGACATGTCGGCCCCGGGCGGGTGTCGGCAGAGCGATGAGCCCTCAAGTCGACCCGGTGTTACTGGAATTCTATTCATCCCAACGGGTGCCTCGAATTCAGATTTTCGCCGACAGCCCACAAGAATGGCGCATCTCCCCGTCGTTGGAGGTGCCGTTGTCCCGCTCCGCCTCGTCCGCGTCGAACATGACCACGCTCGGTTGTGCCCTGTTCGCGACGCGCTGGCTCCAAGCACCCCTGTATTTCGGCCTCGTGGCCGCCCAGGGGGTGTACGTCTACAAGTTTTTCAATGAGCTGTGGAACCTCATCAACCATGTCTTCAGCGGGCAGGCGGACGAGACGTACGTCATGCTCGCCGTCCTCAAGCTGGTCGATGTCGTGATGATCGCCAATCTGCTGATCATGGTGATCGTGGGCGGGTACGAGACCTTCGTCTCGCGCATCGGCCTGCAAGGGCACCGGGACCAGCCCGAGTGGCTGTCGCACGTCAACTCCAATGTGCTGAAGGTGAAGCTGGCCACCGCCATCGTCGGGATCTCGTCGGTGCATCTGCTCCAGATGTTCGTCGACGTGCACCACACCGATCAGCACTCGCTGCTGTGGGGCACGGTGATCCACATGGCGTTCATCTTCTCGGCCGCGATCCTGGCGTACATGTCCGGGCCCATGACGGCGCACGAGAGGGGTCACGGGCTGAAGGACCACCAGCACCCCGAGCCCGTCGTGCTGCCCCGGCAGCGGGGCGCGCGGACGGGTGAGGGGGAGTGGGGGGATGACCGGCCCCATGGGAGTGACCGGGCTCGTGGGGGTGATCGCCCTCGTGGGAGTGGCCGGCCCCACGGGGATGAGCGGGAGGAGCCGGACGAGTGGGAGTCCGGGGCGGAGGAGCGGGTCACGGAGGCGGGCTTCCCGGCGCGCAAGGTGCTGGAGATGTTCGACGACGGACAGCTGCGGTCGCCCGGCCCGCAGACCCTCGCCCGGCTCGGGAAAGTCGACTTCGTCACACACAAGGCCAATGTGGTCTTCCTCGGCGCGCCCGGGACCGGCAAGACGCATCTCGCCATCGCGCTGGGGGTACGAGCCTGCCAGGCCGGCCACCGGGTGCTGTTCGCCACCGCCGCCGAGTGGGCCGACCGGCTCCAGGAGGCGAAGGCCGCGGGGCGGCTCGCCAAGCTGCTCACCGAGCTCGACACGTATCCGCTGCTGATCGTGGACGAGGTCGGGTACGTGCCGTTCGACGACGATGTGGCCGGACTGTTCTTCCGCCTCGTGTCGCACCGCTACGAGCGCGCCTCGCTGATCGTCACCAGTGACCGGCCCTTCGGCCGCTGGGGGGAGGTCTTCGGCGACGGCGACACCGTCTCGGCGATGGTCGACCGCCTCGTCCACCACGCGGAGGTCATCACCCTCGACGGGGAGAGCTACCGCTCGCGCAGGCTGGAGGAGGCAGCCGTCACGGGCTGGGCGGGCCCGGGTTACTGATCCGGGCAGCGCGCCAGGGCCCCGGACGTGTCCGGGGCCCTTCTGTCGCCGTCGCGCGGCGGTGGCGGGTGGTGATTACTCGGCGACAATCTCCACCGGGATGTTGCCGCGGGTCGCCTTGGAGTACGGGCAGTACGCGTGGGTCTTCTCCAGCAGCTCGCGGCCGGCCTCGCCCGCGAGGTGGTCGGGGAGCTCGACGCGCATCACGACCGCGAGGCCGAAGCCGCCGTCGGTGTCCTTGCCGATGCTGACCTCGGCGGTGACGGAGACGTCCTTGACGTCGATCTTCTCCTGGCGGCCTATCGCGCTCATGGCGCTGGCGAAGCACGCGGCGTACCCGGCGGCGAAGAGCTGCTCCGGGTTGGTGCCCTGGCCGTTGCCGCCCAGGGACGCCGGCAGGCCGAGCGGGAGGTCGATCCGCCCGTCGGAGCTGACGGCACGGCCTTCACGGCCGTTGGCGGTGGCGACGGCGGTGTACAGGGCGTTCATGGGCCCTCCTTCTCGTGCGGTGGCGGGATGGCTCCCCTATTTGTAGCGCACGATTCAGTTGTGCACAACTAAATCGGGGGTTCCTTCGGTACCCTGGGGTCATGGACACGGCCGGTACCGCGCGGGACGAGGACTTCCTCCGCCTCGACCACCAGATCTGCTTCTCCCTGCACGCCGCCACGCGCGCGTTCAACGGCGTCTACCGCACGGCGCTCAAGGAGCTGGGCCTGACCTACCCCCAGTACCTGGTCATGCTGGTCCTCTGGGAACACGGCGAGCTGCCCGTCAAGCGCATCGGCGAGCACCTGCGCCTGGACTCCGGCACCCTGTCGCCGCTCCTCAAGCGTCTGGAGAGCGCCGGGTACGTCGAGCGCCGGCGCAGCCCCGAGGACGAGCGGTCCGTCACCGTCCGTCCCACCCCGGCCGGGTTCGCGCTGCGGGAGCGGGCCGCCGGGGTGCCGCGGCGGATCGCCGCCGCGACCGGCATGCCGCTGGACGAGATCCGCGCCCTGCGTGCCCGCATCGAGGAACTCACCGCCGCGCTGGACCTGGCCGACACCGGGGCGGCGGGCGAGTGCCTGGAGGACCCGGCCCCGCCCGGCTCCCCCGGCTGAGCACGGGTCCCTCCGGGTCTGCGCCGGCCCGCCCCGCCAGCGTCGGCCCTTCGGCCCTCACACCCGTCCGGCCAAGGCCGCGGCCGGCACGCGCGCGGTGGTGGGTGCCGGGGCCGACAGGGGCGTTACGGCGGACCGGGGCGCTGGGTACCTCGAAGACACGACCCAGGTGTATTGATCACGGGACGATGCCCTGGACGATCCCAAGCTCCACCAGGTCCTGGGGGCGCAGCCGCAGTTGCTCGGCCGTGTGCGGTGCCTGGTCCGGCGGTCGTTTGAGTATCGCCGCGGCCAGCTCCGGGGCGATCACGGAGAAGTAACTGTCGGGCGTCGCCCATGTGTTGTCCGGGGCGGCCAGGGCCAGTGCCCCGCCCGAGCCGCCCTCGCCGATCAGCAGCGTCGTCACCGGCACCCGCGCCCCGGCGATCGCCGCGAACGCGTCGGCGATCGCCGCGCCCGCGCCCGCCCGCTCGGCCTCGGCGTCGTTCGCGGCGCCCGGGGTGTCGACGAGCGTCAGCACCGGGAGGCCGAGCCGGTCCGCGAGCCGGACCACCCGTGCCGCGGTGCGGTAACCGGCCGGTCGGGTCGCCGTGCCGCACTGGGCGACGTACGCGACCGCGCCGCCGTCGGGACGGAGCCCGACACCGCACAGTACGCCCGGGTCCGTACCGCCGCAGCGGTCGCCGACGAGGGGGAGCCGGTGCTCGAAGTACCGGTCGAGGTACGCCTCGGCACGCGGCCGTGCCGGGTCACGGGCCTGGCGCACCGCGTCCCAGCCGCTGCCGGGGAGCGGCGTGTCCGCCAGGGCACCGGGCGGCGGCACCGGCCGCGGAGCCCCGGACCCGGCCGGTGACGGGGCCGATGACCCGGTCGGTGAGCCGGACAGCGCGGTCACCCAGCGCGTGACCGTCTCGCGCAGCTCCTCGGGGCGTACGACACCGTCGACCTGTCCCGCCGCCAGCTGCCCTTCGGCGGTGTACGCAGTCGGCTCCGCGTCCGCCGGCCGCACCCGCGACCCGGCGAACCCGATCTGCGCCCCGGGCAGCGCCAGGATCACATCGGCGCCCGCGCCGACGGTCGCCCACCCCCCGCCGGTCGCCGGGTCGCGCAGCACCGCGATGTGCGGCACCCCCGCCTCCCGCAGCAGCACCGTCGCCCGGGCCACCCGCTGGAGCTGGGTGAGCGCCACCATCCCCTCCTGCATCCGGCTGCCGCCCGTCGCGACGAGCGAGACGAGCGGGATGCGCCGCTCGCGCGCCAGCCGGTAGGCGTCCTCCAGCCGGTCACCGGCCCGTTCGCCCAGCGAGCCGCCGAGGAACCCGAACTCGAAAGCGAGCAGCGCGCACGGCCGGCCTTCCCCGAGGGTCGCCGTGCCGTACAGGACGGACTCGTCCTCGCCCGTACGGTCGGCGGCACGCGCGCGTGAAGCGTCGTAGCCGTACCAGGAGAGCGGCCCGTCGGGCGCGGCGGACCCGGCGGGCGGGGTGTGTTCCACGAACGCGTCGGTGACGAGCGCGATGGCTTCGCGCGCGGACATGCGCTCAGTCATGGAGCGCCCGCTTCATGACCTTGCCCATGTCGTTGCGGGGCAGCGCGTCGAGGAGACGGACGGTCCGGGGGCGCTTGTGGGGGGCGAGCTGGGCCGCCACATGGTCGGCCAGCTCCGACTCCGACGGGGGCCGTGCGGGATCGGCCGGGACCACCCAGGCGACGATCCGCTCCCCCAGGTCCGGGTCCGGCTCACCGGTGACGGCGGCCTCGCGCACACCCGGGTGGTCGAGGAGGGCGTTCTCGATCTCCCCGGCACCGATCTTGTAACCGCCGCTCTTGATCAGGTCGGTCGCCTTGCGGCCCACGATCCGTACGGCCCCGTCCGCTTCCCGTACCGCCATGTCACCGGTGCGGAACCAGGCCCCGTCGAACGCGGCGGCCGTGGCGTCCGGCCGGTTCAGGTACCCCGTGAACAGGTTCGGACCGCGTACCTGGATCTCGCCGACGGTCTCCCCGTCGTACGCCGTGATCTCCGACCCGTCCTCCTCGACTAGCCGCAGTTCCACCCCGCCCAGCGGGACGCCGACCGAGCCGGGGCGCGCCTCGCCGTCCACGCGGACGCTCGTGTTCATCAGGGTTTCCGTCATGCCGTACCGCTCGATCACATGCCGCCCCGTCGCGGCGGCGATCCGCTGATGGTCGTGGACGGGCAGCGCCGCCGATCCGGAGACCAGCAGCCGCGCCCCCGCCAGCGCCTTCACCAACTCCGGATCGGTGGGCAGGGCCTCGGCGAGCCGGTGGTACATCGTCGGCACGCCGAACAGCATCGTCCCGCCGGACGCCAGCTCCCGCGCCACGCCCTCCGTCGTGAACCTGCCCAGGTGGCGTACCGATCCGCCGCGCCGCAGCGGGCCGAGGGTGCCCAGGATCAGCCCGTGGACGTGGAAGAGCGGCAGGGCGTGCACGAGGACGTCGTCGGCCGTCCACGCCCAGGCGTCCTCCAGGGCGTCGAGCGACGCGGCGAGCGCGCGGCGGGGGAGGACGGCGCCCTTCGGCGGGCCGGTGGTGCCGGACGTGTAGACGATCAGCGCGGGCGCCTCCGGGTCCCCCGGCTCGTCCGTGAGGTCCGTGAGGTCCGTGCCGCCCGGGAGCGGTGCGTCCCCGCCTCCGACGGGGACGCCGAGGCGCGGCACGCCCGCCAGCGGAGCGGGCAGTTCGTCGTGCGGCGCGGCCAGCACGAGGTCCGGCGCGCTGTCGCCGACGATGTGCCTCAGCTCGCGCTCGCCGGTCCTCGGGTTGAGGGGCACGGCCGGTACGCCGGCGAGCAGCGCGGCGACCACCGCGACGGCGGTCTCCAGGGTGGGCGTCGCCCAGACGGCGACCCTGCGCCTTCCCTCCAGCCGCGCCGCGAGAGCTCCGGCCGTCGCCCGCAGTTCGCCGTACGCGAGCGCGCGGCCCGACTCGCCGAAGCGCAGGGCGGGCCGGTCCGGCCGGCCGGCCAGGGCCGGGAACAGGGAGCTCACAGGTGGTCCTCCTCGCATCGCCGCACAGGGCTGTTCAACTGCCGGGCCCCAGCATTCTCCCCACCGGCGCCGAGGGGAAAGCCGCGCCCGCTGTGCCGCTCACCACTGTCACGCCCAGCGTGAAGCCGACCGTGGCCATGACGAGCTCGCGGTACGCGGCGGTGGAGCGGGGACCGTGGGCGCGGCGGCGGGCTTCGCGACGGTATCCACGAAGCCGGTCAAGGCGGGGCACGGGACGGGCGCCGAGCGTTGCTGCGCGTACGGCGTACCGGGGCCGCGCCCGTAGAGGGCCCCGGTCGCGTCGTTCCTCGCGCGCCCGCGCTCTTCGCGCGCGCCGTTCCTCAGCGCGGCGACTGCCACGTCAGCGTCGTACCCCGCGTGCCGTCGTCCCGGGTGCCGTCGTCCGTCACCACCAGGCGCACGCCCGGGCGGCCGTCCGGAAGCACGGCCGTCGCGTCCACCTCGACGTCCACCGAGGACACGTCCGCCCGGCGGTGCGCCGCGGCGAGCGCGGTGCGCAGGGTGGCCAGGAGCTCATCGGCCACGGCGCCGGTGACCAGGGTGTCCACCGCGCCGGTGAAGTGGACCGACGGCCGCAAGCCGAGGAGGACCCCCGCGCCACCGGTCTCGCGGAGCACCCGGCCGCGGACGGAGCGGGGCACGTCGGCCGGGGGCTGCTGGAGCGCGAAGATCGCGGTCCGCACCTCCTGGATCGTGGAGTCCAGCTCGTCCACGGCCCTGCCCAGCAGCTCGTCCTCGGGGGACGAGCCCTCCGCCCGCCGCCGCGTGGACTCCAGCATCATCTCGGTGGCGAACAACCGCTGCACGACAAGGTCGTGCAGGTCACGAGCGATGCGGTCACGATCCTCGTACACCGCCAGCCGCTCCCGGTCGTGCCGCGCGTCCGCCAGTACGAGGGCGAGGGCCGCCTGCGACGCGAACTGCGACGCCAGCAGCCGCTCCACCGCCGTGTACGGCGGGCCACCGCGCCGGCGCGGCAGGGCCAGGGTGCCGATGAGCTTGCCGCCGCTCTGCAGCGGCAGCATCATCGACGGCCCGAACCGCGTGCGTACCCGCGTCGTCATCCGGGGGTCGGTGGCCGAGTCCTCGACGAAGACGGGCTCCCCGCCCAGCAGCTGCTCCAGTACGGGCGAGCCGGGCGCGATCGTCGTACCGATCAGGTCCCCCGGGTCGTGCGGGGTCGACGCGGCGACGATCTCCATGCCGCCCTCGTCCGTCGGCTGGAGGACGACGCCCGCCGACGCGTCGGCGAGCACCCGGGCCCGCTCGGCCACCGTCGTCAGCGCGTCGGCCGCCGCCTCACCCGTCAGCAGCGCGGTCGTCACCGCCGCGGCGCCCTCGATCCAGCGCTCCCGCTGCCGCGCCGTCTCGTACAGCCGGGCGTTGCCGATGGCGATGCCGGCCTGAGAGGCCAGTACGCGCAGCATCGCGAGATCCTCGTCGGTGAACGTGCCCTCCCGCTTCTCGGTGAGGTAGAGGTTGCCGAACACCTGGGTGTCGACGCGGACGGGTACGCCGAGGAAGGAGCGCATCGGCGGGTGGCCGGGCGGCATGCCGCACGAGCGGGGGTGGGTCGTCAGATCGTCCAGCCGCAGCGGCTCCGCGTCCTCGATCAGCGCGCCCAGCACCCCTCGGTGCCCGTCGGGCAACCGGCCGATGCGCTGCCGCTCGGCCTCGGTCATGCCGACCGTGTACAGCGCGGTGATCCGGCCCCGCTCGGGGTCGACGACCCCCAGCGCCCCGAACCGCGCGCCGGTCAGCTCGGCGGCCGACTCGACGATGCGCTGGAGGGTGGTACGCAGGTCGAGGTCGGTGCCGACGCTCAGGACGGCTTGGAGGAGCGCCGGAAGCGAACCCGTACTCACGGCACGTCCCGCCTCACCCGGCAGGACTCACAGCGCACCGGGACTCCCGGACCCACCGGGCCGGGACCCGGACGGCCGCGGCTCACCCCGGGACCCCGTCGGCCGGGGCTCACCGGGCCGGGACCCCGTCGGCCGGGGGCTCACCGAACCCGCATTCACCGAACCCGCATTCACCGAACCCGCATTCACCGAACCCGGACTCACTGGCCCCGGACTCACTGGCCCGCACTCAACCGGCCCGGACTCAATCGGCTTCGACGAGCGGGTTCAGCGTGAGTGGCTGGATGCGCCCCTCCAGCATCGCCCCGAGCCCGAGGACGGTGCAGATGTCGGGCCGTTCCGCGATGTGCACCGGCATGCCGGTGGCGTCGCGCAGCATCTGGTCGAGGCCGGGCAGCAACGCGCTGCCGCCGACCATCATGATGCCGCGGTCGACGAGGTCGGCGACCAGGTCGGGCGGGCAGTCGCGCAGCACCTTGCCGATGCCGTCGAGCACGGCCGTCAGCGGCGTGTGCAGGGCCTGGCGTACGGCGGCGGTGTCCACGAGCACCGAGCGGGCCAGGCCGGTCGCCACGTCCCGCCCGTGGATCTCGGTGGAGGCCGGGCCCGCCGGGGTGAGGCCATTGCCGTGCAGGGCGAGCTGGAGGGGCCGTACGGACTGGCTCGGCAGCATCAGCTCGTGCTGGTGGCGCAGGTACTGGATGACCGCGTGGTCGATGGCGTTGCCGCCGACAGGGATGCGCGCGGCGGTGACGATCGCCCCGAGCGACAACACCGCGACCTGCGTGGTGGCCGCCCCGCAGACCAGGATCATGGTGGCGGTGGGCTGTTCCACCGGCAGTCCGCAGCCGACGGCCGCCGCGATGAGCGTGTCGACGAGTTCGACGCGGCGGGCGCCGAGGCCGACGAGCGTCTCGACGGTGGCCCGCTGTGCGAGCGGATCGCTGTCGTGCGGGGTGCAGGCGGCGGCGCGCAGCAGGGGCTTGCGGCGGAGCTGGCGGCGCAGCTTCTCGCCGAGGAGGTGGCGCAGCATGCGCTGAGCCATCTCGATGTCGACGACGGTGCCGCCGGAGACGGGGCGTGCGACGCGGATGTAGTCGGGGGTGCGTCCGGTCATCTTCTCCGCGAACTCGCCGACGGCGATCAGCGCGCCGGTGCGGGTGTTGACGGCGGCGACGCTCGGCTCGTCGACGACGAGCCCGATGCCCTTGACGAACACCCGGGTTCTGGCGGCTCCCAGGTCGACGGCGACGTGGCAGCGGCGCAACTGCTCAAGACTGACGGTCACGGCGGTGATCCTCCCGAGAGCGGTACGTCTTCGCATCGTGCGATCGCGGGGCGCCCGGCGCGCGCTGGGGGAGCTGACGGAGTGACAGGGCGGGGGCTGTTCGAGCCGGTGGTCACGGGAACTCCACGAGCCGCTGCAGGAGGCCCCACGTGAACTCCGCGACGCACGGTGATCCGTCCGGCAGCGTGAACGCCAGCCGCCACCGGGTGGGCGCGCTGCCCTCCAGAGGGCGGGCCGGAGCGAAGGCACGGGCCACCTCGTCGACCGTGCAGCTCCAGGGCCGCAGGTCGGCGGCGCTCCGCAGCTCGGGGCCGGGGGCGCCGGGGGCCCTGATGAGCCATGCGTTCCACACGCCACCCCCACCGCCACCACGACCCCCACCGCCACCACGACCCCCACCGCCACCACGACCCCCACCGCCACCACGACCGCCTCCGCCGCCGACGTCGCCTCCGGGCGCGGTGAGCACCTCGAAGCGCAGGTCGGGCCAGAGCGGTACGCGCCAGAGCAACGCGTCGCACTCCAGGTCGCCGATCCTGCGGCGGGTGCGCGAGGCGGGCTCGCCGAGCACGGAACGGTAGCGGGCGAGCGCGCCGCGCGCCCGGGGGGAGCGCGACATGGCCTGCCAGCGGCGGTTCGCCTCGCGCATGTCGGCGATCGAGGCACCCAGCTCACGGCGGGCGTCCTCGACCAGGCCCGGCTGGAAGTCGGCCATGCGGCGGAGCAGGACGAGCTGGAAGTCGAGTGGACCGAACGGAGCGCTGTCCATCATGCGGACATCCTGCCCCTTCCGGCTCTTCCCGCCCTTCCGGTCCTTACGATCCTTACGATCCTTCCCGGCTGTTCCCGGCCCTTCCGGTTGTTCCGGCAGGAACCGAGCGGGGATCGAGCCGCCGCGCCGAGGAATGGCCCGTTCCACACAGGATCCTCACAGGGCCGCCTATCTCCGGCGGGCGACGCCCGCATACTCTGCGGGCGCCATGGATTTCTGCCACCAGTGTCAGCGGCACCTCAACGGCGCCCTGGCCTGCGCCGGCTGCGGAACGCCCGTCGAGGAGCTCCGGCACGACGCCCCGCACATATCCGCGGCGGACGACCTCGTCATCGAGCTGAGCCGGGACGAGGGCCACGCGCCCGCCGGGCCCCGCCGTGCGCGCGCCCAGGACACCCGCCGCCGGGCCCGCACGTCCGGCCGCCGCGCCCGCACGCGCCGTGGCCGCAAGGCGCTGATCGTGCTGGGGGCCCTGGTGCTGGCGGCCGGCGCGCTGAGCCTGGCCGAGCTGGCGATCGAGCACCCGGGGGAGGACGGCGCCGCCACCGCCGTACGGGAAGAGGACGCGGCGCGGACGTCGGAACCGGCACCGCTGGGGCCGTCGGACGACGGTGAGCGGCCGGACGGTCCCAGCCCCGTGAACGAAACCGGCTCCGCGACCTCCGGCGCGCCCGGCCCGTCGGGCGACGAGGAGTCGGGCGGCGGCGACGGGGCGTCCGGTGCCCCCAGCGCCTCCGCTTCCGCGGGCGCCCCGGCCCCCGGTGCCTCCTTCTCCGCGTCGGCCCCCGGGTCCCCGGACGCCCCGGCCGACCCCGAATCGGGCGATCCCCGCCCCGCCGATCCCGGCCCGGCGGACCCGGGCGACCCTGACGGCCCCGGCGACCAGGGCGACCCGGGCGGCGACGGGGACCCGGGCGGCGACGGCGACCCGCCCACCTCCGACCCAGCCCCGGAGCCCCCGCCCGAGCCGGCGCCGGAACCGTCGCAGACGGAGTCGTGCGACTGGTTCCTGTGGTGGTGCGTCTGACGCGACCGGGGGGGTCTCTCAGGCCCCTGCGCCGGCGCGCCGCTCCCATGCGCGAGCGCGCTGCGGGCGAGCCCCTGCCCCGAAGGAGACCGCAGGAAGGAGACCGCTCGAAGGAGGGCACCGCTCCTCCCGCGCAGCCGTCTCGGTTTCACTCCCGGCTGCCTCGAACTCCGCCTCCAGCAGGTTGAACTCCTCCGTCGCGGCCTGGGTGAGCACGTAGCGGGCCACGAGGTCCGACGGCTGCTCAGCCTCGATCCGCTCGCACAGCCGCAGCAGGATCGCTCTGCCCCTGTCGACGACGTGATCGGGGAAGTACTCGTCCGCCCCAGACGCCGCCGGGCCCGCCCTACGGGCGGACGACGCCACCTCGAGGACCTAGAGCTCCGTTTCCCCCAGCATCCGGCGCAGCAGGTCGCGGAGGGCCGTCCGCTCCTCCTCCGAGAGCGCCGCCAGCGGCTCGCGCGCGAAGTGCAGGGCGTCGCGCAGGCGGCGCGCCGTCGCGTGGCCCTCCGGGGTCGCGGCGGCCAGCTTCACCCGGCGGTCCGCCGGGTCCGGGCGGCGTTCGACGAGGCCGCGTGCCTCCAGGCGGTCCACGATGCCCGTGATGTTCGACGGCTCGCATCGCAGGGAAGTCGCGATGTGGCGCATCGGGAGCGGTTCGAGCGACAGCAGCCCGAGGACGCGCGCCTGGGCGCCGGTCAGGGAGTGCTTCGCCGCTGCCTGCTCGTACTCCTCGTGGTAGCGGGCCACGACGGTGGCGATGAGCTCGACCACCTCGAGGGTGAGCGGGTCTGCGGGGCGTGTGCTGCTGGCCATGGGCACCAGGATACCCAGTTACTTGACAACATGAAATATCTACCCCACGGTTGTTTCAGGTAGTGAAGCAATTTCCAGGAGGCACCGCACCATGTCCGCTCTTCCCGCGTCCGGCCGTGAATGGCACCTCGTCGCCCGCCCGCACGGCTGGCCGAAGCCCGAGGACTTCGCCCTCCGGGAGGCCCCGGTCGCCGAGCCGGGCGAGGGCCGGATCCTCGTCCGCAACCTGCACTTCTCGGTCGACCCGTACATGCGGGGCCGGATGAACGACGTCAAGTCCTACGTACCCCCCTTCCAGCTCGACCAGCCCATGGACGGCGGCGCCGTCGGTGAGGTCGTCGCCTCCAACGCCGAGGGCTTCGCGGTCGGTGACCACGTCCTGCACGGCCTCGGCTGGCGCGAGTACGCCGAGGTGAACGCCAAGCACGCCACCAAGGTCGACGCGTCCCTCGCCCCGCTCTCCGCGTACCTCGGTGTCCTCGGCATGACGGGCCTCACCGCGTACGCCGGCCTCCTCGACGTGGCCTCCTTCAAGGAGGGCGACGCCGTCTTCGTCTCCGGCGCGGCCGGCGCCGTCGGCAGCCAGGTCGGCCAGATCGCCAGGCTCAAGGGCGCGTCCCGCGTCATCGGTTCGGCCGGTTCGGACGAGAAGGTCAAGCTCCTCACCGAGGAGTACGGCTTCGACGCGGCCTTCAACTACAAGAACGGCTCCGTCACCGAGCAGCTCAAGCAGGCCGCCCCCGACGGCATCGACGTCTACTTCGACAACGTCGGCGGCGACCACCTCGAGGCCGCGATCTCCCGGCTCAACGTGCACGGCCGCGTCACCATCTGCGGCATGATCGCCGGCTACAACGAGACCGAGCCGACGCCCGCCCCGCGCAACATGGCGCTGGTCATCGGAAAGCGGCTGCGCCTGCAGGGCATGCTCGTCGGCGACCACGCCGCGCTCCAGCCGCAGTTCGTCCAGGAGGTGTCGGGCTGGCTGCGTGACGGCTCGCTCAAGTACGACGAGACCGTCGTCGAGGGCATGGAGAACGGCGTCGAGGCCTTCCTCGGCATGCTGCGCGGCGAGAACACCGGCAAGATGATCGTTTCGCTCACCCGTTAGGCTCACTCCAGGCCGCCGTGATCGTGGGCGCGAGTCGCGGCGCAACACAGGAGGAAACCTCTTACATGTCCATACAGCAGTCCGACGTCCTGTACACCGCCGTCGCCACCGCCGAGAACGGCCGTGACGGCCGCGTCTCCACCGACGACGGCAAGCTCGACGTGGTGGTCAACCCGCCCAAGGAGATGGGCGGCTCCGGCGAGGGAACCAACCCGGAGCAGCTCTTCGCCGCCGGTTACAGCGCCTGCTTCCAGGGCGCGCTCGGCGTGGTCGCCCGCCAGGAGGGCGCCGACATCTCGGGCTCGACGGTCACCGCCGAGGTCGGCATCGGCAAGAACGCCGAGGGCTTCGGCATCATCGTCCGGATCTCCGCGAAGATCCCGAACGTGTCCGCCGCCACCGCCAAGGAGCTCATCGAGAAGGCCCACCAGGTCTGCCCGTACTCCAAGGCGACCCGCGGCAACATCACGGTCGAGCTGGCTGTCTGATCGCGTCCGTACGTACGCGTCGTCAGCGACGCGCGTCGTACGCACGGTCGTCCGGCACGGTCGTCCGGCAGGGCCGCACCCCACGCGGGGTGCGGCCCTGCCGCCGTCCCCCGATAGGGTGGCCCCCATGCGTGATCTCGGGGTGGGCTTCGGCTACTTGGTCAAGGGCCAGCGGTGGGTCGGCCGGCACGGCCGGTGGTTCGGGTTCGGGCTGCTGCCCGGCCTGGTCACCCTCGTGCTGTACGCCGGCGCGCTGATCGGCCTGGCGTACGGCGCCGACGACCTCACCGCGTGGGCCACCCCCTTCGCGGACGACTGGTCGTCGCCCTGGCAGTCCATGTTCCGCGGCTTCCTGACCGCCCTCCTCTTCGCCTTCGGCCTGTTCCTGGTCGTGGTCACCTTCACCGCCGTGACGCTCCTCGTCGGCCAGCCCTTCTACGAGTCGCTCTCCGAGCAGGTCGACCGCACCGAGGGCGGCGACGTTCCCGAGTCGGGACTGCCGCTCTGGCGCGAACTGTGGATCTCCGGCCGCGACAGCCTGCGCGTCCTCGCCCTCGTCGCGCTGTACGGCATCCTCCTCTTCGCCCTGGGCTTCATCCCGGTCATCGGCCAGACCGTGGTCCCGGTCATCGGCTTCTGCGTCTCCGGCTTCTTCCTCGCCGAGGAGCTCACGGCGGTCGCCCTCCAGCGGCGCCGCGTCGAACTGAAGGAACGCCTCGCCCTGCTGCGCGGTCGCCGCATGCTCACGCTCGGCTTCGGCGTCCCCCTGACGCTCGCGTTCCTGGTTCCGTTCGTCGCGGTGTTCCTGATGCCGGGCGCGGTGGCCGGTGCCACCCTGATGGCCCGCGACCTGACGGCCCCCCAGGACCCGCGGCATCCGCAGGTCCCGCCCACCGCGCCGAACCCGTACACCCTCCACAAGCGCTGACGCGCCCGGCGGCGACGGCTACCCGGCCGTGTCCGCCGCCACCGCGATGATCGCCCGCACCTGCGCCGTGATGTCCGCGCGGTCGCGCAGGAACTCCGGATCCGTCACCGCGTCCGCGTTGCCGGCCGCGAACCGCAGCACTGGCGTGTGCACATGGCCGCCCGGCAGGGCGGGCAGGCCGAGCCGGTCGCGCAGGAGCGTCGCACGGTAGGCGATCTCGTTGGACAGGTAGTCGCCACCGCCGCCCGCGCGGGCCGCCGAGCCCGGCGTCGGCCCGGCGGGGCGCACCACCGGATCGGCCGCCCCCTGCGGGACCTCGGTCACGGAGGTGTTGTCGTACACGGGGAAGCGGCCCGTGTCCGCCGCCACGAGGTCCGCGTACGGGAGGGTCGTCGTCGTCCACTGCGGCTGCGACGCCGGGTCGGCGACCGGTACCGGCCCTGTCGCGGACACGTTCTCGTTGTCGGGGAAACCGCCCCTCCAGGCCCCGTTGAACCGCTCGATGTCGAAGCGGCCCACCCGTCCCTGGCTCACCGTCGTGAAGAGGTCCACGCGCGGCAGGTGCGGGCGCAGGGCCCGCTCGACCGTACCGTCGGCGAAGTCCCGCCAGCGCACCGGGAACACGGCCGTCTCGACGCGCGCCCAGCCGCCGTCCGCCGTACGGACCAGCGTCCCGTCCAGCGCCAGGGCCGCCGCGCCCGACGGGTTGCTGATCCGGATGTCACGGTCCAGCGTGAACGGGTCGAACCCGGTCATCAGCACCCGCTTGACGCCCTTGCCCGCGGACGGGAAGCGGATCTCTTCCTGGCCCCGGGACGTCACCTCCAACCGGTCCAGGAGGCGGGCCCGCTGTGCTGCCGGCAGGGTGAAGCCGGGCTCCCACCCGCGCAGTTCACGCGCCATGCCCAGCCGCGCCCAGTACAGCGGCCGGTCGTCGTCCCGGCTCAGGTCGCCGCCGGCGGGGCCGCGCCCCTGGACCCGGTCCACCGCCCGCCGCCACA
This sequence comes from Streptomyces sp. NPDC006368, assembly GCF_040612535.1. Classification (NCBI taxonomy): domain Bacteria; kingdom Bacillati; phylum Actinomycetota; class Actinomycetes; order Kitasatosporales; family Streptomycetaceae; genus Streptomyces; species Streptomyces sp. NPDC006368. The sequence continues at coordinate 2,723 of NZ_JBEXQK010000029.1, read as the reverse complement.
GCAGCGACCCGTGCCGTACGACGGCCCGCTCGGCCGCCGCGTACGACCCCGCCCCGGCGAGCGCCCGCGCGAACTCGGGGGTCACCGTGTCGAATCCGCCGCGCCGCAGGATCTCGCGCGGTACGGCCCGGTCGAGGCGGGCCTCCTCGGCGCCTCCCTCGGTGGTGGGCGGGGATCCGGTCGGCGCCGAAACCGGGGCGGCGCTCGGGGCGGTCGCCGAGGCCGGCGCCGAAGCGGCCAGCGCGGTGAGCACCAGCACCAGCGTCGTACCCATCCGGGCGAGAGAGGGGGCAGGGGACACGGGAAAGCCGTCCTTCCGTCGGGTCCCGGAACGTTACCGCGCCCCCGACGACCCCAGAAAGGCCCGGGAAGCGGCCGGCATGCCCACCGACTCCGGGTCCAGCAGCCACAGCTACCGCAACCCGTCCATCACCGCCGTCAGCAGCGGCGCCGCCTGTTCCGGCGCCAGCCCACCCGGCAGCCACGCCCGCCATCTCCGCCCGCACCTGGGTGTGGCGCCGGGTGAAGAACTCCCGCGCCGGGTGGCCCTCCGTCACGCTCTCGTCGAGCAGCGCGGAGAAGGTCTGCACGAAGCCCGCCCGACCGGGCGCGGCAAGGTCCACCTCACCAGGGACGTCCCGGTCGAGGTGTCCCTCCTCCACCCGCTGGACGGGGAGCACGGGGCGCCGCTGCCGGGCATGCTGCTGTCCCTCGTCCACCTCGGGCCGCGCCGCGACCCCGACGCGCTGCTCGCCGAGGTGGTCGAAGCGGCCCCCGGAGAGACCGTCCGGGCGGACATCCCGCTGCCGCGCCGGGCCTTCGGGATCCGGGACGAGGGCGGGGGGAGTGGAGGGCGATCCCGGGGACGTATGACATCCAGGCCGGCCGGTCCCTCACCGGCCGCCGTCCGGGCGCCGCCCTCGACGTCTGAACCTGCTCCAGGCCGGCCCCGGGGCGGTCCCGGGCAACCGTCCGGGGACCACCACCCCTTCGCCCCGTGACAGCCCGTTACACGGGCGGGCGGTCCGCCGTGACCTGGCGGAAGGCGATCTCCGCCAGCCGCTCCTGCCCGTCGCTGCTCGGATGGAACCAGTCCCACGGGCTCAGCTGCTCGCCAGTGAAGCGGTACGCGAACACCGCGCCGCCGTCGTCCCGGCACCGCGCGTCCCGGGCGCAGACGTCCCGCAGGACCTCGTTGTACGCCACGACCCGTGCCCGGACCAGCTCGCGCCGCCGCTCGGCCGCGGGGCCCAGGTCGTCCGCGTCGGCGAGCATCGAGCGGCACAGGCCCAGCTTCCAGATCTGCTTGCCGAGCGGGTTGGTGCGCCCGGTCGACCAGAGCCGCTTCAGGTCCGGCACGCTCGCCACGTACACCTGCGCCCGGGGCGCCGTCCTGCGCAGTTCACGCATCGCCTCTTCGAAGGAAGCGCGGAAATCGGCGACCGGGGTCATCAGATCGGCGGAGTCCCGGCAGGCGTCATTGGCACCGACCATCACCGTCACCAGCTCCGGCCGGTACGCGGCGGCCCGCGCCATCTGCTCGGGCAGCTCCGCCATGCGGGCACCGGAGCGCGCGAGGTTCCAGCTGCGGGAGGCGGCCGACGGCGCGCCGAGGAGCCGCAGGGCGAGACTGTTCACCCGCTTGTCGGTACCGGTCGCCCACGAAACCTCGGGACAATCGGCCAGGACACCACAGGCGTCGAAACCACGCGTGATCGAGTCACCCACAGCGGCGAGCGAGGCGGGGCTGCGGTCCCACAGGGGCGTCGGCGAGGGTGACGGCCGTGGCGCCGTCCTCGTACCGCCGCCGGGCTCCTGACATCCGGTCAGGGCCGCTGCGACCAGCAGGATCGCGGCTCCCCACCGGGTGGCGGCGGAGCGCGGGCGTATGGCGGCGGGCATCCCCCTGGGCCTTTCGTCGACGTCCTGGCGAGTGAAACCTTGGTGTCATCGGACCACCGGACCGACCGTACGTCATACCGAGCGGCCCGGCGCACGGTAGCTTTTCCCCGTCGAACCGTCAGGCGCCTTCGCCCATCGGCTCCGGTAAATTACATCACGTCACATGCTGTCCCTTTTGCGGAGTTTCGCTCCCGATGCTGTTTACTGAGGCCGCTGGGAAAGGCGAACCTCGTCCCACACTGGAGGTCCCGGTGACGACACGTGGAGTCCTGTACGTACACTCCGCACCGCGCGCGCTGTGTCCGCACGTCGAATGGGCGGTGGCGGGTGTGCTCGGTGGGCGGGTCCAGCTCGACTGGATCCGGCAGCCGGCCTCCCCGGGCACCTGGAGATCCGAGTTCTCCTGGCGCGGCGAACCGGGCACCGCATCCAAGCTGGCCTCGGCGCTGCGCGGCTGGCAGATGCTGCGCTTCGAGGTGACCGCGGAGCCGTGCACCACCGCGGAGGGCGAGCGCTACAGCGCCACGCCCGACCTGGGCATCTTCCACGCCGTCACCGGCATCCACGGTGACATCCTGATCCCCGAGGACCGGCTGCGCGCGGCGCTGGCCCGCTCGGCGCGGGGCGAGACGCAGCTGGAGGCCGAGATCGCCAAACTGCTCGGCAAGCCGTGGGACGACGAGCTGGAGCCCTTCCGGTACGCGGGCGAGGGCGCACCGGTCCGCTGGCTCCATCAGGTGGTCTGACCGCCGCCCCTGCCGAGCCCCGCCGCCGCCACCCGGAGCATGACCGAGGGCCCGCCTCCCCTGACGGGAGGCGGG